>JADFPV010000063.1 GCA_022562155.1 Chloroflexota bacterium | reverse complement strand
AGGGCGGCTTCCGCAAAGCGGATCATACCGGACGCGCCTATCGGGTTGGAAGACATCACGCCGCCGGACGGGTTGACCGGCAGGTCGCCGTCGAACGCGGTAGCGCCCTCCAGCGTCATCTTCCAGCCTTCGCCCTCCTCGCAGAACCCCAGGTTTTCCATCCACATCGGCTCGTACCAGCTAAACGGCACGTAGATCTCCGCAACATCGATCTCCTCGCGGGGGTTCGTGATGCCTGCCTGTTCGTAAACGTCCGCGGCGCATTCCTGGCCGGCCTTGGGGTTCACTTGGTCGCGGCCGGAGAACATCGTCGGCTCGCTGCGCATCGCGGTCGCCCAGATCCAGGCCGGCGGCTTGGTGGCGCTGTCGCCGCCTGCTTCGTTCGTCAGTACCAATGCGCAGGCGCCGTCGGATGATGGGCAGACCTCGTGGAAGCGGAGCGGCTCCCAGAGCATAGGTGATGCCTTGATCTCCTCGTACGTGATCTCAGCGTTTCGCAGATGTGCGTATGGGTTGCGGACCGCGTTCAGCCTGTCTTTCAGGGCGACGCGAATGCCGACGTCCTCCTGCGCTCTGGAGCGCCTCATGTAGGCCCTGATGTGCGGTGCGAAGTAGCCGCCGGCGCCGGCGACCACGGGCGGCGAGAAGGGCGCCTTGGGCGTGACCGCCCAGGTGGCGTTGCTCTCGGACTGCTTTTCGAAGCCAACCGTCAGCACCCGCTCATGGACGCCGGCCTGGACGAGGCTGGTGGCGACGAGCGCCGTCGATCCGCCTACGCTGCCGGCCGTGTGCACGCGCAGCATCGGCTTGCCGACGGCGCCGAGCGCGTCCGCAAGGTACAGCTCCGGCATCATGACGCCCTCGAACATGTCGGGCGCCTTGCCGATGACGACAGCGTCGATGTCCGCGTAGGTCATGCCGGCGTCTTCGAGCGCGCGCTCGGCTGCCTCGCGCACGAGGCCCGGGATCGAGAGGTCGTCGCGCTTCGACGAGTACTGCGTCTGCCCGATGCCCACGACGGCGCAGAGTTCAGCCATTATGCGGCCCTCATCATGCAGACGAGGTTCTGCTGCAGGCACGGCCCAGATGTCGCGTGTGCGAGCGCCGTCTTCGCATCGCCGTCTATCAGGCGCTGCGCCGCTTCGCCGATGCGGATCAGGCCCGTGACCATCACGGGGTTCGCGGCGAGCGCGCCTCCGGATGGATTAATCGAAACGCTCTCACTTAGACCGAGTGCCTCTCGCAGGATCAGCTCTTGATGCGTAAACGGTGCATGCAGCTCTGCGATGTCGATGTTGCCGTTCATGCCTGCCTTCTCCGCAGCCAGTGTCGTCGACGGCGACGTTGTGAGGTCGCGGACGCCGAGGCCGTGCGCCTCGATGCGATGATCGATGCCGCTGATCCAGGCTGGGCGTTCGCATACGTCGCGTGCTAGGTCACCTGCTGCCATGACGATTACGGCCGCGCCGTCCGAGATCGGCGGGCAGTCGTGCTTGCGCAGCGGCGAAACCAGGTAGTCGCTGGAGAGCAGCTCATCAGCGTCGAAGTCGCCTGCCAGTTGCGAGTTCGGGTTGCTCTTGGCGTTCGATCGGTTGCGCGCGGCGACGGCGGCGAAGTCGCGCTCGGTGAAGTCGGTTGCATCCAGCAGTGCGCGCGCTTGCAGCGCTGCGACATCGACAGCGTCCGGCCACAGCGGCGCGAGGTAGTAGGGGTCGAGCTGGAGCGACAGGATCTCGCGGATGTCGCCGGGCGATGACTTGCCGTACGCGTAGACGAGCGCGGAGTCGATGTCGCCGTGCTGGAGCCGTACCCACGCTTCGTAGAGCGCCCAGGCGCCGTCCATCTCGACGTGCGACTCGCGGATCGGCGGCCACGCGCCAACGGCGTCGAGCGCCGTCACGAACGAGAACGGCTGGCCGGCCAGATAGTCGCTGGAGCCGGAGCACGTGAAGCCGATGTCGGCCTTGGGGATGCCGGAGCGTTCCATGGCTTCGCGCACAACCGGTGAGAGGATCTCCACCTCGTTGTGCTCCGTGTCGCGGCGAACGTTCGGCGCCTGCGCGAAGGAGACCACGGCGACCTCTCGCATTTAGAGGTGCTCCTTATACGAGTCGTACGAAGCGTCCGGTTCGCCTGTCGGCCGGAAGTACTTGATGCTCTCCAGCGTGGGCGCCAGCTCGCTCTCGTCTACCCACACAGCCTCGACGCGCATGCCCATCGTCACCTCGCGGCCTTCGGGGACCTCCTGGATCAGGTGGAAGAGCGCGATGTCAGCGCCGTCCAGGAGGATGGAGGCGCAGACGTACGGCGGCTCTATCTCCTTGTAGAACGACAGGTTGACGACGCAAAACGTGGTTATTGTGCCGGTGTGCGCGAGTTCGACCTCCTCCGCCGTTGGCACGGCGCAGGTCGGACAGGAGCCTCGCGGTGGCACGTAGACCTTTTCGCAGTTCGGGCAGCGCTGGCCGACGATGCGGCCTTCAGCAATCGATCGCAGGTAGCGCGATGACGCCGAGCCCGGTGTGTAGTTGTACTCCAGCCGGATCGGCGCGCCGAATCCAACGACCGGTTCGCTCATGACGCCGCCTCCGGCTCGAAGCATTCGATGTCCGTGATCATGCCGACGGTCTCCTCGCGCCAGCGGACCTGCACCCGCATGCCGGTCGACATCTTCGACTCGTCGCCGGCGTCGATGGCGTGCAACAGGGCCGTGTCCGCGCCATCGAGCTGGATCAGCGCCCAGGCGAACGGCCTGTCGAGCGGGTGCTTGGGCCGCGGTTCGCTCACCCAAGCCCAGGTTTTCACAACGCCGGCTTGGCCGACCTCAACGAATTCGCTGAGCGCCTCGCTCGTCACAGGGTCGTACTCGGCGGGCGGTACCAGGACGCGTCCATCCTTCGTGCGGATGCCTTCGATCTTGCGGTCGCGCAGGCCGCCGAGGAACCGTCCGATCACCGGCCCAACGCTGCGCGTGTACGGGTACTCCAGCACGTGGGGTGCCGACAGTCCGGCGGTCTGTGTTTCTACAGTTTCTGCCATGGTTCAGGTGGTCTGGGCCGCGCCGATTGGGTTTAGATGGTAGAAGATCTGGTCCAGCAGGTGGTTGCGGCGTGCGATCAACGACTCGGTCGAGAAGGCGTCGCCGGGCTTCATCCGCTCCATCAACGATCGATGGCAGAAGTAGCCGATCAGCTCGACGTGCAAGTCGTGGATGAACATCGCCGGGTCGATCTCGCGGATCACGCCGGCCGCGACGGCCCGTTCGATGCCCGCGACGGCGGGCAGGTAGATGCGCTCCACAAAGTGTTCGAAGTAGGTGTTGGGCGAGGCGACCTCCAACAGCTCCCACTCGAGTAGCCGGGCGTGGGCCGGGTGCTGCGCGAAGTGCGCGTGGATCTGGTCCAGCATGTAAGCGACGCGCTCTCGGAGGCCTTCGACATCGTAACCGCCCGAGAGGAACTCGCTCATCACATCGGCAATGCGTCCGAGCGCCTCGTCGAGGACGGCGCTGTAGAGCGCCTCTTTGGTCTCGAAATGATAGAGGACGTTCGTCTTGTGCGTCTGCGCCGTGTCCGCGATCTCCTGGATCGACACGCTGGCGAAGCCGCGCTCCGCGAACAGCTCGGTCGCGGCGTCCAAAATCGCTCGCCAACGCCCGGCTTTTGTGGTAGTCTGTCCCTCACCAGTTAGCAGTTGCTCTTCGACCACGCGGTTAGTTTATGCTTGGTCACCGAATCTGTCAAGGCGCAATTGGACGGCCATGAAGGAACTTCTTCGAGATCTCGATCGCTGGCAGGCGCAGGGCGAGGAGCTTGCGCTTGCGACGCTGGTGAGCGTGCGCCGGTCTGCCCCAAGGGCGGCCGGCGCGCGGATGCTCATCACGCGTGAGGGCAAGATGGCCGGTTCGATAAGCGGCGGATGCGTAGAGGGGGACATCGTCGAGCGAGCGCTGCAAGTTCTCGCCGATGGCGAGCCGTTCCTCGCCGAGTACGGCATTAGCGACGAGCAAGGATTCGATGTGGGCCTTAGCTGTGGCGGCGAAATCGAGGTGTTGATCCAGCCGTTCGAGGCGACGGACGCCTGGCAGGCCGTTCGATCGCGGGTCGAGGGCCAGCAGCCTGCCGTGCTAATGCTGGGGCTTCGGCCCCAGCCGCTCGCCGGCCGTCAGCTGGCGATCATCGACGGAGATGCGGTCGGGTCGATCGATTCCGGCCTCGACAAAAAGCTCGCCGAAGAAGCCACGTCTGCGGTGCGGCAAGGAGCAGCACGCACGGTCACGTTGCCCTGGCGAGACACGGACGCCGAGGTCTTTCTTGACACCTTCGCGCCGCCACCGCGCCTCTTCATCGTCGGGGCAACACAGGTGGCGATTTCGCTGGCGCCCATGGCCAAGCGCCTCGGTTTTCACGTCACCGTGGTTGACGCGCGCAGCGTCCTGGCGACCGAAGAGCGCTTCCCGGACGTTGACGACCTGCTGCGTGCCTGGCCCGACGAGGCGCTCAGCGACCGTGTACTCGACGCGCGCTCCGCAGTTGTTGTGCTGACACACGACCCAAAGTTCGATCTGCCTGTGCTCGAGGTCGCGTTGCGCTCGGAGGCCGGGTACATCGGCGCGATGGGAAGCCGGAAGACGCACGCCAACCGCGTCGACGAACTTCGGAAGCGGGGCTTCGGCGAGGAAGATCTTGCCCGCATCCACGCGCCCATCGGCCTCGACATCGGCGGGAGCGCGCCGGAGGAGCTGGCCCTCGCGATCCTTGCCGAGGTCGTCGCGAGCAGACACAGTCGATCGCTGAGCGTAGAGGCGGGCGGTTAGTGGCTGTCACGATCAAAGAGACATTCACCGTGCGGGCGCCCATCGAGCGGGTCTGGCAGTTCGTGATGGATCCGGAGATGGTCGTCACCTGCATGCCCGGGGCGGAGCTGGAGAGCGTCGAGGACGAGCGGACGTTCCTGGGCAAGGTCAGCATTAAGGTCGGCGCCGTCACCACGAGCTATCAGGGCCGCGTTCAGTTCACCTCCGTGGACGATGTCGCTCACATCGTCGAGATGACCGCTGAAGGGCGCGAGACCGGCGGCGGTACGGCGAAGGGAACCATGTCCAGCCGCCTGCGTTCGCTTGGTGCGGGCGAGACGGAGGTCGTCGCCGAGGCGAGCATCGATCTGACCGGCCGCGTTATGCAGATGGGTCGCGGCATGATCCAGGGCGTCTCGCAGCAACTCTTCAAGCAGTTCGTAACCTGCGTGAAGGAGCGGCTGGAGGCGCCGGAAGGTGAGGGGGCAGCCGTGGCTGCAGTCGAGCCGGAGCCGATTCGCATCATCCCGTTGGTGTTTCGGACGCTCTGGTCGATGGTGACGGGTATCTTTCGCAGATCGTCAGGACGAGTTGAGTAATGAAGGTTGACGAGCTTAACAGCCGTGTGATACATAGAGCCGCTAGTTCCCGCATGGGGTGGGGGAATCCACATCGTATCCAAGTCCTGGGGGCGCGAGCCGTTCTCGAAATGGTTACTACGATGTGTTCGATTAAAGGCCAGGGAGGTGCACTGCTATGAGTCGATATCTTGTCGCCTGTGACGCGGGCGGCACCATGACCGACGTGATCCTGGTGGACGAGGAAGGGAAGTTCGTCATCGGCAAGGCGCCCACGACGCCAGATGACGAGAGCATCGGCTTCATGGAGTCGTTCGATGAGGCGCTGACCTACTGGGACATGGCCGGTGATGGTAGGAAGGTCTGCGAAAACGCCGAGACCGCCATCTACACCGGCACCAGCATGATCAACACGCTGATCAACTTGAGTGGTCTAAAGACCGGCCTGATCGTGACCCGCGGTTTCGAGGACATCATCGTCCAGGGGCGAGGTTCTCAGAGCTTTATCGGGTACGAGTGGTCCGAGATCACCCACATGCAGTACCGCAAGCACCGCGAGCCGCTCGTGCCTCGCAGCTTGACGCGCGGCGTGACCGAGCGCATCGACATGTTCGGTCAGCCGGTGATCCCGATGTACGAACACGAGGTGGAGAGCGGGGTGCGCGAGCTGCTCGCCGAAGGTGTCGAATCCATCGCCATCGTCTTTCTGTACTCGTTCACGAATCCGATGCACGAGCAGAAGGCGGGCGAGATCGCGCGCAAGCTTGTAGAAGAGTCAGGCCGCAAGGTGCCTGTAGTCCTCTCCAGCGATGTCGCGCCCATTCAGCGCGAAGTCTCGCGTGCGAACGCGACCGTGATCCAAGCGTACGCCGCCGAGCCCGCACGAGAGCAGCTTATCCGCGTGGAGGAGAAGCTCGTCGAAAAGGGCTACCAGCACTCGCTAAAGACGGTCCTCTGCTATGGCGGCGTCACGAATATCCGCTACCCGCGTCTGTTCGAGACCGTCATGTCCGGTCCTGTCGGCGGCATCATGGGCGGCAAGCACCTGGCCAACACGATTGGTGGACTGGAGAACCTGGTCTGCGCCGACATGGGCGGTACCAGCTTCGATGCCGGTTGCATCACGCAGGGCATGCTGCCTATCGACCGCGAGCCACCGTTCCAACAGATGTACGTCAACGTACCCATGCTCGATATCCGATCGATCGGCGCCGGAACCGGCACCTACATCCGGCTTGACCCTGAAACAAATCGACTGAAGCTTGGCCCGGACAGCGCGGGCGGCACGCCCGGCCCGGTCTTCCAAGAGCAGGGCAACGAAATCCCGACGATCGGCGACTGCGACCTGCTGCTCGGCATCATCAACGAGGACTACTACCTGGGCGGCCGTATCAAGGTGAACAAGCAGAAGTCCGAGGAGGTCTTCAAGGAGAAGATCGCAGACCCGCTCGGCCTCGACGTGCCGACCGCCGCCGAACAGTGCGTCAATCTCGTCAACGTCATGATGCGCGAGCACCTGATCAGGTCGCTCATGCTGGGGTACGACATCCGCGACTATACGCTCCTCGGCTACGGCGGCGCCGGCCCGATGCACCTTGCCGGTTACGCCAGTGAGTATCCCTGGAAGGGCATCGCTACGGTGCCGCACGCGGCCGCGTTCTCCGCCTGGGGCGGCGCCTGCATGGACTACGGCCACCGGCGTCACAAGAGCGTGGCCGCTGTGATTCCGCCGGGCGCTGATGACGACACGAAGCAGTTCGCCGGTCAGATGGTCAGCGCGGCCTGGGAGGAGTTGGAGACTCAGCTCCTGGACGAGCTGATGGCAGAGGGCTTCACGCGTGACCAGATCACGCTTCGCCAGATTGTGTACATGAAGTATTTCGGCCACCTGGACGACCTAGAGATCGCTTCGCCAGTGGAGCGGCTGAACACAGTGGAGGACGTCGACAAGTTGGTCAACGCCTTCGTTGATGTCTTCACGACTACCTATACACTTGCCGGCAAGCCGCCGGTGCCGACCTACCAGATCGAAGAGGTGAGCATCATCGCTGAAGTCAGTACGGTCAAGCCGCACGTCGGCACGTTCGAGCTTGAGGGCAAGGAGCCGTCGAAGGCGGCACGCAAAGGCACCCGTCAGGTGTACTACGAAGGCACGTGGCACGAAGGCCAGCTCTTCGAGCTGGACGAGCTGCGCGCCGGCAACGAGATCACCGGTCTGGCCGTCATCGAGGCGCCAAGCACGACGCTTTACGTGCCGGCCGGCTGGCAGGTCAGACTAGACGAACGCGAAATCATCTGGCTCGAAAAGGGAGGCAGCTCATGACCACCGAGACGGCTCCGCCAACCGAGAAGTCCATGCCTATTAAGGACCTGCTCGCGACGAACGATGAGCTGTTCGCGAAGACCGGCTATCTCTTCGGGCTGAAGGACCTGAAGCACAAGCAAGAGGACCCCGGTGGCTACGAGGCCGTCTGGCAAATCCTGCTCAATATCTGCAACACCGGCTGGGACGTCGGCTGCCGCGTGTCATCGTCGGCGATCGCGGTCGAGGGCGGAGACGCGCTCTGGGCACTCCATCTGCCGACGGGCGAAGCGGTAGCCGTCTCGCGCGGGATCACGGCCCACCCGGGGCTGCTTTCCCACTTCGTGCGCCAGCTCATTGAGGAGGGCTACGAGGACAATCCCGGCATCAACCCCGGCGACATCTTTGAGAACAACGACCCGCACTACGGCGGCATCCATCCTGTCGACTTCGACACAGCAGTTCCGATCATCTACGAGGGCGAGCTTGTAGCCTGGGCCTCTGGTGTGACCCACGTGATGGACAGCGGCTACATCCTGCCGGGGTCGATCGGCTTCATGAACCCGGACTCGTTCGCGGACGGCATGCCGGTCACGATGGAGAAGATCGGCGAGAACGATCAGCTCCACCCCTGGTACGCGATGCGCGTCAAGTCGCGCACACGCGTGCCCGATTCCGTCATGGGTGACGCTCGTGGCCGGTTGGCGGGCTGCCTGACGATCCGCAACAAGGTGATCGAGGCGATCGACAAGTATGGCCTTGAGTACTTCAAGGACGTCATGAAGGAGTACGTGGAAGACGGCCGGCGCTACGCCGTCACGCGCGTGAAGAACCAAGCCATCCCTGGCCGTCTGCGCAAGTCCAACTTCAAGGACCTTGCCATGAAGGGCAAGCGCGTGATCATGCCGAACCAAGATGTCGATATCCTCTTCAACTTGCCGTTGGAGATGAACATCGATAAGGATGCCCACGTGGACTTCTCGCTCAGCGGCGCCAGCGGCTGGGTGCCGTTCGGGCAGAATATTACGCCGCCGGCCGTCAAGTCGGCGCTGCTCAACGCGTACTCGCACATGGTTGGGTTCGACATGACCAATTGGGGCCCCGCCGCGGCCTGGACGCTGGAGGACCCGCCAGAAGGCTCTTGGGCCAATCCGTACCCCGTGAACTACTACGCGTCGGCGGGCGTGGCATGGGCGCCGGCCGTGATGTGGATGAGTTCCCTCTACGAGGCGTTCGGCCGCGCCTACTTCATGCGCGGCTACATCGAGGAGGTCGCCGCGGGCGCCGCGACGACGCTCACTGCGGAGTTCTCGGGAATTGGCCAGTACGGAACGTACGTCGCCGGGCTTAGTCTGGAGCAGGCGAGCAACGGAGCGCCCGCTCGCGGCATGGCAGATGGCGAGAACAGCGCTTGGTGCATCTACACGCCGAACGCCGACTTCGGGAACGCCGAGGTGACCGAGTTGTGGTATCCGATTGTCTATCTCGGACGGAACGTCCAGCCCGATTCCGGTGGCTATGGCACGTTCCGAGGCGGCCTCGGACACACGGCTGTCTGGATGGTCAAGAACACGCCGGGCATCGAGTACCAGTGTGGCTGCGCCGGCATGCGCAGCAAGGTGCTCGCCAACCACGGCATGTACGGCGCCTATCCAGGCTGGCCGGACCGCGGGAGCTACGCGCACGATACCAACCTGAAGGAATTAATCGAGAAGCAGCAGCCGCTCGTGCACGAGCGCGGCGACCCTGAAGACCCGATCATGGCGAACATTCTAACCGCAAAGGTGTTGGAGACGAACATCATTACGCCGTTCATCACACCCGAGCTGCTCCAGGAATATGACGTAATCATGCACCCGATCTCCGGCGCGCAGGCGCTCGGCGATCCGCTGGAGCGCGACCCGGCGGAGGTGGCGTTGGACCTCACCAAGGGCTGGACCCGCGAGCGCATTGCGTCTGATGTCCACGGTGTTGTCGCCAGCTACGATGAGGCCGCGAAGGAGTACAAGGCCGACGAAGCAGCGACAGAGAAAAAGCGCGACGACATGCGTCAGGCACGCAAGGACCGCAGCGTGCCGTTCAAGGAGTGGTGGGCGCAGGAGCGCGAGAAGGTGCAGGCGAAGGAAAACATGGACCCCGCCGTGCTGGACATGTGGCGCAGCTCCATGGAGCTGTCGCCGGGGTACGGCGCCGAGCTACGGGCGTTCTGGAAGCTGCCCGAAGACTTCACGTTCTAGGAGGCCGAAATGCCAGAGTACGACATCGGCGAAATCGAAAAGCTTATCGACGGAGAGTTGGCATGGCCGCGCGTCCAGGAGATCATGAAGGGCGCCAAGGATGTGGACCGCTTCGAAAAGTGGGTCAAGATCCTGCAGGGTCGGGTGTCCTGGCCGGAGCCGATCCTGCTGCCGCTCACGCCGAGCCTCTTCATCGTCCAGAAGGAGAACAACGAGCGCGTGGTGAAGTGCAAGTGTGGCCAAGAGTTCGGTGACTATCGCGTCAACTGGAAGCTCAGCGCCTCGATCTATGTGCGCGAGTCGGAAGAGGACTTCAAAGAGATCTACCGTGGCTCGGAGCAGCCGGACCCGGCATGGACGCAGCTCCGCGAGTACTCCTGCCCAGGCTGTGGCACGCAGCTCGAGGTCGAGGCCGTTCCGCGTGGCACGCCGCCCGACTTCGATTTCCTGCCAGACCTCGACACCTTCTACAAGGAGTGGCTCGGCCGCCCGCTGCCCGACGAGCAGGAGTTCACCGACAAGACGCTCGAGACCGTCGGCAAGTGGTCCTGAAGCGCGAGAGCTAAAGGCGCATGTCCAAGGCGCTCGACGGGCTCGTCGTCCTCGATACAACCACGGAGTTCTGGGCGTCGCTGGCGGCGGCCATGCTCGGCGACTTTGGCGCTAGCGTTATCAAGGTCGAGCCGCCCGGCAGCCGTTCTGCCCCGGATGCCAGGGCGTGGGACCATCTCTTCGAACTTGCCAACCGAAACAAGCGCAGCCTCGCGATCGACGTGGAGCAGCCTGATGGCCGTGCTGCGTTCGAGAAGCTCGTGGCGAAAGCGGACGTCTTCCTGACGGACGCGCTGCCGTCGACACTGCAGGAGCGCAGCCTCGACTACGCGAGCCTCTCGCAGCTCAAGCCCGGCCTGGTCTACGCGCGCGGCTCCGCGTACGGCCCCAGCGGCCCAGATCGAGACCTGCCTGGCGACGACGCGCTCGCCGCCGCCCGCACGGGCATCATGCCTGTACTCCCGCAGCCCGGTCAGCCGCCCGTCTATACGGAGGCTGGTCAGATGTACACAACCGTGATGCTCGCCTTCGGCGTGATGGCGGCGCTGCGGCATCGCGAGAAAACGGGCGAGGGGCAGCAGGTCGACGCATCGCTCCTTGGCGGCAACATGTACGGTGGCAGCCTCGACCTTCAGGCATTTCTCGCAATGGGCGGCGAGCGCTTTCTCCAGCCTGTCTCACGCCTCGATGCCGGCAACCCGATGTCAGGCGTGCTCTACCAGGCATCGGATGGCCGCTGGGTGACGCTCACCATGCCCGATACCGACCGCTGGTGGCCGGACCTCGCTGAGATCACTGGCCTCGATGTCGATGACGAGCGTTTCAACAGCCACGAGAAGCGCTGCGAGGTGAACCGGTTAGAACTGCTCGGGACGCTGGAGGACGCATTCGGCAAGCAACCGTCCGATCATTGGCGCAACGAACTCGACTCGCGCCAGATGTCCGCTGACATCATCGAGGACTACGCCTATCCTGCCGCCGATAGCTCGGTCGTGCGCAATCGTTACGTCATCGACGTTAAGGATGCCGACGACGGCTCCCACAGGATGCTCGGCTTCCCGATCTACATGAGCGATACGCCGGCTGAGCTGTCGAACCGCGCGCCCGCGATCGGCGAGCACTCGGCGGAAATCCTGCGCGGCCTGCTCGGCTATTCCGCCGACGAGGTAGCGGAGCTAGAAGCAGTCGGGGCGATCGCTTGATGCCGTCATGACGAACGCACTCGACGGCATCCGAGTTATCGACCTCACGGTCTGGTTTCAGGGCCCCGTCGCGGCCCAGCACCTCGCCGACTTCGGCGCGGAGGTGATCAAGATCGAGCGTCCTCAGGGCGGCGACCTCGCTCGCGGCGTGCGATCGATCAAGGCCGTGCCGGTGGGAGACTGGAACCAATACTTCCTCGTGATCAATCGCAACAAGAAGAGCATGGCCGTCGACCTGAAAGAGGAGCGGGGCCGCGAGATCCTCCACAAGCTGGTGAAGGAGTCGGACGTCTTCCTCTCAAACCTCAGTCCCAAGAATTTGGCCGCCTGGGACCTGAGCTACGAACAGCTGCACGACATCAACCCGCGCCTGGTCTACGCGATGACGACCGGCTACGGCCCCCACGGCGAAATCACGAAGCCGTCGTTTGACATGACCGTGCAGGCGCTCACTGGACTGATGGCTCGCCAAGGCGAGCCCGGCCAGCCGCCGATCTACCTCGGTATGGGCTCCGGCGACGCCATCGGCGGCCTGATGGCCGCGTTCGGCATCCTGCTCGCGCTGCATAACCGCGACGCGACGGGCTTCGGCCAGTACATCGACGCCTCGCTCTACGGCGCGCAGCTCTTCCTCGGCGCGCCCAGCCTGCAGGGCTACCTGGCTGGCGACGAATCGCTGGCGCGGCAGCGATCGCGGACAGACGCATCGAACCCGCTGCGGAACACATACCAGGCCGGCGACGGCTGGTTGATGTTTGCGATGGACAACGTCGACGAAAACTGGACGAAGCTAGCGGGAACGTTGGACGACGGAGCACTCAGCGCGGACGCTCGCTTCGCATCAGCGGAACAGCGCGAGACGAACAACGAAGCGGTCATTGCCGCCATAGACGCCGCTCTCGCAAAGCGAACGGTCGATGAGTGGATGTCCGACTGGGAGCCCTTGGGCCTCGCAATCCGACCCATCGCCAACCTCCAGGACCTCGCGGACGACCCGCAGGCCTGGGAGAACGACTACTTCGTCGACGCCTACTGCGAGGAGGTCCAGCGCGATGTGAAGGTTCGCGGGCTGCCGATTGGTCTCAGTAAGACGCCGGGATCCGTGCGTACGCTCGGCCCGGAGCTGGGCCAGCACACAGAGGAAATCCTGACCGAGACGCTCGGTTACACGTGGGACCAGGTCGTCGAACTGAAGGAGCAGGGGGCCATCCTCTAGCATGGCCGCCGAACAAGCTCCGGCCGGCCCTCTCGCCGGACTGACCGTCCTCGACGCCGCGACCATGCTCGCCGGGCCGTATGGCGCGACTCTGTTGGGCGATCTCGGCGCGGACGTAATCAAGATCGAATCACCACGCGGCGACGACACGCGACATCTCGGGCCCGAGCGTGGGGGCGAGCGCGCGCCGTTCATCAGCGTCAACCGCAACAAGCGTAGTATCGTCCTCGATCTCGCCGAAGACCGCGATAAAGAGACCTTCGCGCGCCTAGCCGCGAAGGCCGATGCGCTAATCACCAACGTCCGAGAGCCCGCGCTCTCCCGTCTCGGCCTCGCGTACGAGCAGGTCCGCGAGCACAAGACGGACATCATCTGGGTGGGCGTTACCGCGTTCGGCGCAGACGGCCCCTACGCCGGCCGGCCGGGGATCGATTTCATGGCGCAGGGCATCGCGGGGCTTGTCGCCCTCAACGGCGACCCCGATCGCGACCCCGTTCGCGTCACCGTGCCGCTCGTCGACGTGATGACCTCGCTTCTCGTCGTCTCGGGCATCCTCGCCGCGCTCCACGAGCGCACGACGAGCGGCAGAGGCCAGCGCATCGACGTTTCGTTGCTGGACGCCCTCGTGCACGCGCAGGCGACCGGCCTCGCCAGCCTCTTCCTGACCGGCGAGACGACGCCGCGCACCGGCAACCGCAGCTACTACTTCGCGCCCTCCGGAGTCTTTGAGTGCGCAGACGGCAACCTGGTCTGCATCACGACGCCGTCCGAGAAGTTCTTCGCGAACCTCAGCCACGCGCTCGAAGCCGGCTGGACAGAAGATGACCGTTTCAGCACGATCGAGCTGCGGCTGCAGAACGAAGACGCGTTGGAGGCCGGGGTGGCGGCGCGCTGCAAGCGGTACTCACGCGACGACCTACTTGAGCGCCTGCATGCTGCGGATGTGCTCGCGGCGCCTGTTAACGAGCTGCCGGATGTCCTCAAGGACCCTCAGGTGCTCCACAACGGCATGGTCCAGACCACCCAGCACGCCACATTGGGCGACCTCGATGTCACAGGCGTACCGCTGCATCTTCAGCGCACACCCGGCAGTGTGCGACTCGCGCCACCCGTGTTGGGCCAGCACACCGACGAAATTCTGCAGGAGCTTGGTTACGCGCCGGACGAAATCGCCGAGCGAACGAAAGGGAAGTAGAGATGGCTGACGAGAAGGTACTGCTCGATTACGAAGCAGCCCGAGGCATGGAGAAGGAGCAGGCGGCCTTCTACTATCGAGGCGCGGCCGAGGAAGTTGCGGAGGGCGTGATTTTCACCCCCAGACAGGGCAACAGCACTGCCTTCGTATGCGAAGGCAGCATCTTCATGGTCGATACCAGCCCGCAGTGGTACGTACAGGGCACAATAGAGGGCATTCGTACGAATCACAGTAAGGCGCCCGTCGACAGCATCGTCTACACGCATGGCCACATCGACCACGTGACGGGCGCTGAGGCGTTTATCGAAGAGGCGGCGGCGCAGGGCAACAAGCGCCCGCGCATCATCGGCCACGAGGACGTCAGCAAGCGCTTCGAACGCTACCGGCAGACGCATCCCTGGCAGAACTTCATCAACCAGGTGCAGTTCAACCTGCCGGAGGGTATCGACGCGTTCTCGACGGTGCCGTGGATCGACCCCGACACGGTCTACACCAAGGAGCTGTTCGTCGACGTCGGCAAGGAGCGCTTCGAGCTGTACCACTCTCGCGGTGAGACCGACGACGAGACCTGGGTCTGGTGCCCGGGCCGCCGCGTGCTCTGCACGGGCGATACGTTCGTCTGGGCGACGCCCAACGGCGGCAATCCGTACAAGGTGCAGCGCTACGCGATGGAGTGGTCTGTCGCGTTGGAGCAGATGGCGGCTCGGAAGCCGCTCCACCTGCTCCCGGGCCACGGCCCGGCCATGTCCGGCGAGGAGCGCATCCAAGACGCGCTGCTCTCGACGGCCGGCTTCCTGCGCTCGATCCACGACCAGGTCGTCACGTTGATGAACGAGGGCAAGTGGCTGGAGGACATCATCCGCGAGATGGAAATGCCATCTTCAGACAAGCCGTGGCTGCGACCGATTTACGACCACCCGGAGTTCATCGCCCGTAACGTCTACCGCCTCTACGGCGGTTGGTATGAGGGCGATCCAGCGAACATCCTGCCAGCGCACTCCGAAGACATCGCCGCGATGCTCGTCTCGGCCGCCGGTTCGGAGCCGATTCTCGATCGCGCGCGCAAGCTACAGAATGACGGCGAGCTACAGCTCGCCTGCCACCTCGTCGACTTCGTGCGCAAAGGCGAGCCAGACAACGTCGATGCGTGGAAGCTCTGGCGCGACCTCTTCGCCGCCCGCGCCGCGCAGGAAGAGTCGCTGATGGCCCGCGGCGCCTTCCACTTCGCCGTCAGCCAGGCTGAGAAGCGGCTAGAGGAGTTGGCCTAGGCTGCGGCAGGCTTTGGGCTAGCCTTCGGCTAGCTTGCGCTCCGCGTTGGCTTGGCTAGGCATCTGCGATCCGTGCTCACGGTCGAACCTGAAGCGATCGCCTGCTATCATCAAGACGACAACTCTAGGAGGCTGAGCGTGGCAAGAAAAGACAAGGGCCATAAGGAAAAGAAGCGCCCGAAGAAGGACAAGGCGAAGAAGGGGTTGAGCAAGCCTCCGGGTCTCGCGGCGCCACCAGCGCCGGTGCCGCGAGTCAGAACGAGGCGCGACGAATAGTAGAGACCTACACTATCGGCAGCCTCTAATCGGTCAGGCTGGTAGCGAGCGCCGCGTCGCCCACGGGCGGGTGCAGCCACTCGATGTCGAGCCCCAGCGAGTCGATCAGCGCAACGACCGGCCGCACCGCCTCAGGAGCCGCGTCCTCACCCTCTATCACGACTACGTTCTTACTCATACCTCAATATCCCGGCTGTTTCGCCTGTGTGGTGGCCGGATTCTACCAGGCTCGCTAGTGGAAGCTCCAGCGGGGCGCCATCGTTTTCCAAACGTTAATATTTGCCAGTCGCGGTGGTGCTTGAAAAGTACCCGCCGCTCAGCTACTATCGGACGGCAACAAAGGACAGTGAAGGAGGCTTCAGATGGCAAGGATAGCTGGACTGGCGTTCGCGGGGGCGCTGCTGACAGCGTTCGCGATGGTATCGATTTCGTCCGCGCAGGAATCGCTTGAGGTGACTCTCGATTCGCTGGAGGGATTCGAGATCAATGGAACCGCGACCCTGAACCGCACGGACGCCGGCTACACAGAGGTCATCATGGTCGGTAACGGCCTGGACCCGGACGGCGCACCGCACATCAATCACATCCATGATGGGACCGGCTGCGGCAACGGCGAGTACGGCGGTGTGGTCATCACGCTGCCCCCTCTAGCCGACACGGACCCCGTCAGCGATGGCATCATGGTGGGGGTCAATGTCGTGACCGAGACGGATGCGGGCGAGCCGATCTCGTTCGAAGAGATCGCCGACGGCACGCACGTGGTGATCCTCCACGCAGTCGACGGCACGCCCGCCGCCTGTGGAGCGGTCCCGGCGCTGGCCGGAGGCGACATGGAAGCTGACGAAATGAGCGCAGACGACATGGGCGCAGACGACCTGGGCGTGAGCCCTGAAGCGGCGCCAAGCACCGGCTCGGGAGGCTTCCTCGACCAGGGCGGCGGAGCAAGCGTCACCATGCTATTGGCTGCGGCTCTGGCCATGCTCGGCGTCGGCGCTGTGGGCGCGACCTTCGCGATCCGGCGCGTCAGCTAGGTGGGATGGGGCCAGCCCTGTAGCGCGTCTACCGGCCCCAGCGCAGGTAGAAGAGCGCGTCCCAACTAGCGCGGTTGGTCGCGCCGAAGAGCGTGGCGCCGGAGTCGTCGATGACCTGTCGCGTTTCGTCGGGGAACCGCGAGCCGCTGCTCTCGAGGGCTGCGTCGCCCACAGGCGGGTACAGCCACTTGATGTCGAGCCCAGCGAGTCGATCAGCGCGACGACCGGCCGCATGGCCTCAGGCGCCGCGTCCTCACTCTCGATAACGACGACTTGCTTCAACGCTAGTCCTGCTCCTTTTCGTACTCCTGAGCCAGGCGGTCTAGCGCGTCCGCAGCCTGCTTGCGGAGCGGCCAGAATCGAGGCGTGCGCTTTTCCACGAAGGCGTTGCCGCCCTCCTTGCCCTCGGGGCTATCGAACCATTCCGGGTACATCTCGCTGGAGATGACGCCCATCTCCTTGTAGCCGTCCATCTCCTGGTCGAACGTCGCCTTGAGGATCTCCACACAGCCGGGGCTGACGCTCAGCAGCTCCTCGCACCACTGCGCCACCTCGTCCTCCAGCTTGTTGTCGGGCACGACGGTGTTTACGAGCCCCATCTTCTCGGCGTCTTCGGCGGAATAGCGACGGCACAGCATCCACATCTCGCGCGCCTTCTTCATGCCGACGACCTTCGCCAGGTACGGCACGAAGAAGCCGTCTGCCGGGCTGGAGACGCGCGGCCCGGCCTGGCCGAACTTCGCCGTCTCCGAGGCGATCGTGAAGTCGCAGCAGTAGGCGAGGTGGTTCGCGCCGGCGATGCAGTAGCCGCGCACGGCCGCGATGATCGGCTTGCGAGAGCTGCGCAGGAGCCTGTTATACGGATAGCGGAAGTAGAACGCCTCGCGCAGGCCCCAGCGCTCCCAGTCGACGTCGCCGCCCGTGCCGAAGTTTTCGCCGATGGCCGTTAGCACGATCACGCCGATTACTGGATCGTGGTTCGCGTCGTAGAAGGCGCGGAACATCTCGTCGACCGTCTTGTTGGTGACGGCGTTGTACTTCTCCGGCCGGTTGATCG
>JADFPV010000062.1 GCA_022562155.1 Chloroflexota bacterium | reverse complement strand
GGAGAGAAGCCGGATTCGCGCAGCTTTTCAATTGAACCTGTGTAGGGCACCCTTTCGTAGAGCGCCTCATGCTCGATCGATTCCAAGTACGGCCTAGCGGCCGCGCGCACTTCATCGACAGCGAGCTGCACGTCCTGCCAGTCGAGCGCCTCGCCTGTTGCGCCCTTGCGAAACACGTCGCCGTTGATGAACGGATGTGGCTCGGCGGCCTGGAAGTTCACGTTCAGCCAGGAATCGACCATGTGCGTGCAGTGCGCGACCGTCCAGCTAATCGGGCTCGCCGAACCGATGCGACGCTCTGCGTCTTCCCCAGACAGGTCCGCAGTCGCTCTATCGAGGTCACGCCACGCTTCGAGCACCAAAGCTGCGATGGCCGTGGTCACGCCGCTAGCGCTCCGATTTGCTGGTGGGAATCTCCTGCAGGGGGATGACGGGATCAGGCGAAGCGCCGGACTCGGTGCCGTTGCCTGTCCTGAGCTCCGCCGAAGGGCCGCTTTCCATCTCGGCGATCACTTTGTCGCCTTCTTCGATGATCGCGGAGAGGAACTCGTCTTCATTGACCGTTTTAACGATCTCGCCTTTGCGGAAGATCACGCCGCGGCCCTTGCCGCCCGCGATGCCGAGGTCGGCCATCTTCGCCTCGCCGGGGCCGTTGACGACGCAGCCCATCACGGCGACCGTGATCGGCTTGCCGAGCTTCTGGAAGTGCGCCTCGACTTTGTTCGCGAGCGGGATCAGCTCGATCTCGATGCGCCCGCAGGTCGGGCAGGCGACGATCGTCGGGCCGCGCTGCCGCAGATTGAGCGAAGCGAGGATGTCCCAGCAGACCGGCGGCTCTTCCTTCGGTTCGGCCGCGAGCGACACGCGGATCGTGTCGCCGATGCCCTCCGAGAGCAGGATGCCGATGCCGATCGCGCTGCGCACGGAGCCCGCGCGAGGCAGTCCTGCCTCTGTGATGCCGAGATGGAACGGGTAGGGTGTACCGGCCTCGTCGAGGCGGGCGCTCAGGTCGCGATAGGCCTGCACCATCGTGGGCACATCGAACGCTTTCAGCGAGATCTTGATCGAGTCGAAGTCCATCTCCTCCAGGATCTTCAGCTCCCAGAGGGCCGCGTCCACCATGCGCTCGTGCATGGGTGGCGGCATCTCGTCGTCCGCGAGCGCCTTCAGCGGCGGCAGGCTACCCGCGTTCACGCCAATACGGATCGGCGTTCCGCGTTCTTTCGCCTCCTTCACAATCATGCGCACCTTATCGGGGTCGCGGATGTTGCCTGGGTTGAGCCGCAGCCCATGGACGTTCGCCTTCAGAGAAGCCATCGCCCAGCGATAATCGAAATGGATGTCGGCCATCAGCGGGACCGGAGTGCGCTTCACGATCTCCGGCATCGCGGCGGCCGCCTCCTTGTCCGGCACGGCGACGCGCACGATCTCGCAGCCGAGGTCCGCCAGCTCCGCGATCTGGTTCAGCGTCGCTTCGATGTCCGCCGTATCTGTTGCCGTCATCGATTGCACGACGATCGGCGCGTCGCCACCGACCTGCACGTCGCCTACAAATACGGGCTTCGTCTTCCGTCGCTCTGCCATGGCGAGTACAGCTTAGCGCATGCGAACGAGAGCCGTAGGGCTCGTAGGGGCGGTTCGCGAACCGCCCCTACGCATCGCACGTGGGAGAGGGAGGGGCGAACGGCCAATCTGCGGATTGGCTTGAAGAACGCTTCGCGTTCTTCCTCGTCAGCCTAAGAGCAAACGTGGGGTGAGGGAGACGGTCGCTGAGAGGCTCGGGAGATGTCGACGCGTCGCTACGAGGGGCCAGAACTTTCGCGGAGTCTATCCTTAGCAAAACCGACGGACTCAGAGTGACAGACGGACGCCTCGCCACTGCCCTCCAGCGACTAGCTTCCAGCGTCGAGCGACTACCTAATAATCCCGTCGCCGGAGAAGATGCGAATGAGATCGAAGTAGGTGATGACGACGGCAAACAACAGCATCGCCACCAGGCCGGCGAAGTGCACCATCGCCTCCTTCTCCGGAGCGATACGCTTGCCTCGACGCACGATCTCGATCAGCACGAAGACGATCCGGCCTCCGTCCAGCATCGGCAGGGGCAGGATATTCAACACAGCCAGATTCATGCTGATCAGCGCCGCGAACTCGATCAGCGACTGCCAGCCCGCCACATCGACGACCTCGCCGGTGAGCTGCGCGATGCCGACGGGCCCGGTGACCTGGAACCCGCCGCCACCGCCGGAGGTACCGCCGCGAATGCGCGACTCAATCTCGTTGCGAGCGAGAATGATCGATTCATAGGAGCGCGCGATCCCACTGGGGATCGCCTCCCATGGCGGCTCCCACTGCGTACCGCTGAACGGCACCAGCCGCGTCGTCGGCACAACCTCTTCGGGAGGCAGCTCATCAGTAGGCGAAAGGCCAAGATCTTCCAAGATCGCGAGCCTGAACTCCTCCTGCTCTTCCAGCGTCAACGCCTGGATCGACCCAAAGGCGGGACTGATTGTAATGCCCGTCGGGCCTTGCGGACGCTCGAAACCGTCTTCGTCGACGTACGTGTCGGTTGCCCAGCGCGAAAACACAGGTACGGTGACGAAATCAGCTTCTTCTCCTCCGCCGCGCAGCACGCGGATGTCAACCGTCTCGCCTAGGTTCAGCCTGATCCGATAGCTCAGCTCCCCGATGTTCTGAACATCGTGGCCATCTACCTCGAAGATGACGTCGCCGACCTGCAAGCCTGCCTCCTCGGCGGGACTGCCCGGCACGACTTCAGCGATGCGCGCGCGGCTCTCATCGACGTTGCGTGGGATGCTCACGGCGAGCGCGAACAGCAAGATCGCCAGGACGACGTTCATCGCGGCGCCGGAGCCAAGCACGACAAGCCTGATCCAGCGCGGCTTCGCGGCCAGACTGCGTGGGTCGTCCGGGTCCTCTTCGCCCAACATACGGACGAAACCGCCGAGGGGGATGGCGTTGATTGTGTACTCGGTCTCGCCGCGCTTGAAGCCCCAAATCCGCGGCGGATAGCCGATGCCGGCCTCCAGCACCTTCACGCCCGCCAGCTTCGCCGTGATGAAGTGACCCAGCTCGTGGATCACGATCAGGACCACGATCATGGCGAGGAACGGGAGGACGGACTGGAAAATGACGGTCATCGTTTGCTCCTCTTATGGTAACGCATAGCGAACTGCACTCAATACGGCCCCGCGCCCGCCGGGCGCGCTCATGCGTCCGCGGGACGCACCTTTACCCAATCGTCGGCGAAGGCGCGGGCCCAGGCGTCAGCTTCCAGAATCGCCTCTAGATCGGTATCGGCTGAGCTGTGATGTGCCGTAAGGGCTTCCTCCAGCAGCACCGGGATCTCCGTGAAACGGAGGTGTCCCGCCAGAAAGTGGCCAACGGCTGCTTCGTCGGCGCCTGCGAGAACGGCAGGATAAGTGCCGCCCTGAAGCCCCGCTTTGAGCGCGATTCCGAGGGCCGGGAACTTCCGCATCTGCGGCGCCTCGAAGTGCAGTTCCCCCATGCGTACGAGATCGAAAGGCTTCATCGTCGGACCTGCGACGCGCTCCGGATAGCACAGCGCAACCTGAATCGGCAGGCGCATGTCCGGCTCGCCGAGCTGCGCCTTCACCGAGCCATCGACGAACTCGACAAGCGAATGCACGATACTCTCGCGGTGCATGACGATGTCGATTCGGTCCAGCGGCACGTCGAACAGCCAGCGCGTCTCGATCGCCTCGAAGCCCTTGTTCATTAACGTGGCGGAATCAACCGTGATCTTGCGGCCCATCTTCCATGTTGGGTGATTGAGCGCCTCATCAGGCGTGACGTTCTCGAGCTGCTCAAGCGTGTAGTCGCGGAAGGCGCCTCCGGACGCTGTCAGGATGATGCGCGAAATCGCCGACCGCTCTTCCCCCCAGAGGCATTGCCACATAGCGCTGTGCTCGCTGTCGACAGGTAGCAGCTCACCGCCGCCCTGTTTCGCCGTAGCGGTCACAAGCGCCCCGGCCATGACGAGCACTTCCTTGTTGGCGAGGACAACCGCCTTGCCCGCACGCAGGGCGGCCAGCGTCGGCATCAGCCCGGCCGCGCCGACGGTGCCGACGACCACGAGGTCTGCATCCGTGTCCGCGGCCTGCTCGTCGAGCGGCGTCCAGCGCGCGCGCGCGCCGGCCGATTCGAGCGCGGAGCGTGACTCCTCGCGCGACGACCAGATCAGGCGCGGCTTGAACTCTCGCGCCTGTTCCTCCAGCAGCGTCGCGTTGCGCCCCGCCGCGAGGCCGATGACGTCGAATCGATCGCGCTGCTCGCGCACAACGTCGAGCGTCTGGCGGCCAATCGAGCCGGTGGAGCCGAGAATGACGAGTCGTTTGGTATTCATGAAATCGAGCTGGCCTGCTGCGCCTACGGTACCACCCAGACCAGGAAGTAGTATACAACCGGCACGGTGAAGAGGATGCTGTCCAGGCGGTCCAAGAACCCGCCGTGGCCCGGCAGCATCTTGCCCGCGTCTTTCACGTGCAGGCCCCGCTTCAGCATCGACTCGACCAGGTCGCCAAGCACCGCAGCGAGAGGCAGCAGGACCGCCAGCGGAACGATCAGCGCCGCTTCCAGCCGCATGCCGAGAAAGTAGTTGAGCAACACAACCATCGCGAAGCCGCCGGCGATCCCGCCGATCGTGCCCTCGACCGTCTTGCCAGGACTGATCGTCGGCGCCAGCTTCCGGCGGCCGATCATCTTCCCGGTGAAGTAGGCGAAGGTATCGACCGCGAACGTACTGAAGATCGCCAGGTAGACCCAATCGCGGCCGTTCTCGACTTCGCGGAGCAGCACGAGATGCGCGCCGAGCAACCCGACGTAGGCGATGCCGCCGATCGCGTGGGTGTAGTCGGAAAGCGCCGTGGCCGGATCGCCGCGTAATGTGACCCACACCAGCGGCAGCAGCGCTCCCGCCAGCACGAACCAGAGCACCCAATCCGTCCCGACGAACGCCCCGGCCGGAATCGCGGCCGCCAGCCCCGCGGTAAGGATCGCCAACGGAGCCCAAGCACCGTGCTGCGGCGCCTGAAACTCATACGCCGCGATGAGGACGATGAGGGCCGCCGCGCCCGTGTACCAGGGTCCGCCGGCCCAGATCAGCGTTACGACGAGAGGGAGGCCGACCGCGGCGCTCGCTACTCGCTGGGCGAGCATGTGTGGGTGGGGTTAGTCGCGCCCGCCGAAGCGCCTCTGCCGGTGGCTGAACTCGATCAGGGCCTTCTCGACCTCGTCGATGTCGAAGTCCGGCCAGTAGACGGGGGTCGTGTAGTACTCAGCGTAAGCCGTCTGCCACAACAGAAAGTTCGAGAGCCGCTGCTCCCCTGCCGTGCGGATAACGAGGTCAGTATCCGGCAACCCCCGTGTCTCCAGGTAGGAGGCGAACAGTGCTTCATCGATGCGTTCTGCCGGCACACCATCCGCAACGATGCGGCGTACCGCCTCCAGGATCTCCGTCCTTCCACCATAGTTGAACGCGACGTTGACGGTGATCCGGTCGTTGTCCTTTGTCAGCTCCATCGCCTCTTCGACGCGGCGCCGCAGGTCGGACGACAAAGGATCGAGGCTCCCCATATGACGGAGCCGCACACCGTTCTCGTGCAGCTTCTCCAGCTCGCGGTCGATGAAGTGGCCGATCAGCCGGACGAGCGCGTTGACTTCAGCTTTCGGCCGCACCCAGTTCTCGGTCGAAAACGCGAACAGGGTCAGTACTGGAATCTCATACAGCGCGAACGTCTCAATGACCTGGCGGATGTTCTCGGCGCCCGCGCGGTGGCCCTGCTGGCGGGAAACGCCTTGTTGCTCCGCCCAGCGCCGGTTGCCGTCCATGATGATAGCTACGTGCTGCGGCAGTTTGGCCAACTCGACGAGCTGGCGGTCTTGGAGGACGGGTTCGACGACCATAGTGGGCCTAGACCTCCAGGAGCTCCTGCTCCTTCTCCTCGCCGATGCTGCCCGCCTGCTCTACAAAACGGTCCGTGATCTTCTGCAGATCGTCCTGGGCCACGCGCTCCTCGTCTTCGGAGATCTCTTTTTCGCGATGCAGGTCGCGCAGCATTTCGTGCCCGTCCCTGCGAATGTTGCGGACCTCCACGCGGCTGTCCTCGATCTTCTTGTGGACGAGCCGCACCATGTCCTTGCGCCGATCCTCCGTCAGTTGCGGAATGGCAAGCCGGATGATCGTGCCGTCGTTGTTGGGGTTGAGCCCGAGGTCCGACTTCTGGATCGCCTTCTCGATCGCCTCCAGCGAACCTTTGTCGTACGGCTGGATCGTCAGCAGTCTCGCCTCCGGCACACCAACGCTTGCGAGCTGCTGAAGCGGCGTTGGCGTGCCGTAGTAGTCAACGCGGAGCTGCTCGACAAGGCCGGGGTTGGCGCGCCCGGTCCGGATCGTCGCCAAGTCCCTGGTCAGCGCGTTGATCGCCTTGGCCATGCGTTCTTCCGCATCTTTGAGAGTCTCCTTGGTCATAGAGCCGTCGGCCATAATCAGACCTTTGCCAGCACGGTCTGCTCGCTGCTCAGGTACGTCCCGATACGTTCTCCTCGCACGGCCTTCACAATGCCGCCTTCCTCGTCGAGATCGAACACGATGATCGGCAGTTCATTTTCCATGCAGAGCGATAGCGCGGTGCTGTCCATCACCTCTAGGCGGCGGCTGATCGCTTCCATATAGCTTAACGTCTCGAAGCGGTGAGCGTCAGGCTGCTCGTTCGGATCGGCATCGTACACGCCGTCGACTCCGTGTTTTGCCATCAGGAGCACATCCGCGCCGATTTCAATGGCCCGCAGCGCCGCTGCCGTATCCGTCGTCATGTACGGGTTACCCGTCCCCGCCGCGAAGATGACGACCCGCCCCTTCTCCAGGTGCCGGATCGCCCGCCTGCGGATGTACGGCTCCGCGACCTGCTGCACGTTGATGGCGGCCTGCGTGCGAACGACGACGCCGGTTTTCTCGAGCGCGTCCTGCAGCGCGATAGCGTTGATGACGGTCGCCAGCATGCCGCCATAGTCGGCCGACGCGCGGTCCATGCCAGACGCGGCGGCCTGAATGCCGCGGAAGATGTTGCCGCCGCCTACGACGACGGCGATCTCGACGCCTTCCGCTTGGGCTGACTTGATCTGGAGTGCGACTCTGGTGACGGTGTCCGTGTCGATGCCGTAGGAAGCGCTGCCCATGAGCGCTTCACCGCTCACCTTGAGAAGCGTACGCCGGTAGGCGCGGTCGGCCAAAAGCGGGCCTCCCTACTGCCCGAGCTCGAACCGGGAGATCCTGGTCACGCGAATGTTTTCTCCGGTCTTCGCGATAACCTCTTTCACGACCTCATCCACCGTTCGGCTGGCATCCTTAATAAATGGCTGAAGCAGCAGCACCGCCTCTTCCGGCGCCTCTTCGGTATCGTCGGGCAGTTCCTCCGCTGTGATCGCGATAGGACCCGTGGCTGCCACCTGCATCGCGAGGTCGTGGGCGAGCATCTTGAATTCATCTGTGAGGGCAACGAAATCGGTCTCACAGTTCACTTCCACCATAGAGCCGATGCGGCCTCCAGCGTGCACGTAACACTCGACGAGACCCTGGGACGTCTCGCGATCGCTGCGCTTCTCCGCCAGGGCGAGGCCACGCTCTTTCAGGATTTCGGCCGCCTTGGCGATGTCCCCGCCGGCCTCCTCAAGAGCGTTCTTGCACTCCATCACGCCAGCGTGCGTGCGTTCACGGAGCTCCTTAACTTGCTCCGCTGTGACGGCCATTAGGCTGGTTCTGCGCCGGTCGGTGCTGCGCCGGCAGGTTCTGCCGCGGCAGGCACTGCCGCAGCGGCAGTCTGGGCGGCCTGCTCTTCCAGCGTGCCGCCGGTTGCGCCTTCGTACCCGCTGAGGGCCAGCCCCTCGAGCACCGCATCGGCCACCTTCGCGGTGATCAGCTTGATCGCGCGGATGGCGTCGTCGTTTGACGGAATCGGGTAGTCGATCAGGTCCGGGTCGCAGTTCGTGTCGCACATCGCGACGATCGGCACCTTTACGCGGCGCGACTCAGCGACAGCGATCGCCTCCGCGTCCGGGTCGATGATGTAGACGGCGCCCGGCAGGCGCGGCATCTCCTTGATCCCGCCCAGGTGGCGGTTCAGCTTCTCGATCTCTTTGTCGATCTTGAGCGCTTCCTTCTTGTGCAAGAGCTGGTAGTCGCCGCGCTCGCGGGCCTCCTCGCGCTTGATCAGGTGCGTGCTGCGGCCCTGGATCGTCTGGAAGTTCGTCAGCGTGCCGCCCAGCCAGCGATTCGTCACGTAGGGCATCGAGCAGCGCTTCGCTTCCGCTTCGAGCGTATCGCGCGCCTGCTTCTTCGTGCCGACGAAGAGCAGCTGCTCGCCGTTGGAGACGACGTCGCGCACGAAGTCGAGCGCGTCGGTCAGGCGGCCGACGGTCTGCTGCAGGTCGAGGATGTGGATGCCGTTGCGGGCCGTGAAGATGAACTTCTTCATCTTCGGGTTCCAGCGCCGGGTCTGGTGGCCGAAGTGGACACCTGCCTCAAGCAACGCTTTCATACTAATCGGTGTTTCCAAGTCTGTCTCTCTCCTCTGTACAAGCACCTAGCTACAAAGAATGGAAGCGTCCGGGCTCCCATTCCGCTGAAGCGAAGCTTCAGCCAAGCTAACCAAGGGTTAGCCGCTAGCAAATCGAAGCTAGGGCCCGATTAATATACCACGCGCCATTATGGCGAGCAATGAAGCTCAGACTAGCCTGAGGCTACACCTCCGGGTCAAACGGGTGACAGCGCCTGCGCAGAGGAACAAGGCACCAGACTCAGTCATTGGACCCGCGAGACGGCCTTCTGGCAAGCGCAGACAGCGTTTCTGCTATATTCCCTGAGTAGGCAGGCAGGATTGTGAGCTCCTCTTTGAAAGGCAGAATGCTCGTGATTAATGGGGTTTCCGCAGGACACGAGTTAGAGCAGATTACTTGTGATAATGCGAGGAAATACGACCTTCTACCTCGTGATCTGCTGATCCAAACTCTTCTGCATTTGCCCAGGCTCCGACCCGCTGAGACGAAGGCCTATCGAAGGACAGTAGCAGCAGAAGTAACACGTCTTGCCGCTCTCATGCGACAACGGAGAGCAAACTTTAGGACGTGGACAGAGCCTCACACAGGCTCTGCGCCTAGCATCGCCGAGGCCAACTTCGAGCAGATCGAGGAAAGTCGCGCTCGCGTGATCCATGAACGATTCCATTACCTAGCATCGTTTCGTTTTGAGAGTCTGCACCTCGGACTTACCTGGGAGAGAAACCAGTACAGGCGGCTGATGGCACTCTTGACTGTCTCGCCTTTTGATCTCCCTCACGTCACTGCATTCCTGCCTCCAGAAGTAACCGCACAAGAGGTTAAGGTTGTTTCCCGCGTTTACTCGTTTGACTGGGCCCCACTGAATACGGTTTCTAGTTTGATGGGCGAAACCTTCCGATTTATGAGGGATCGAGAGCCTAATACGAGAGTGCTGCTTACTTACCTGAACCCCAATCTGGGTTTCAGGGGCACATCATATGAAGCCTCCAATTGGGTGTCGTTCGGCCATGAACACGGGACCCGTTACGCATATCTCGACGGGAGCTACATTACAGATCGAGAACTCAGGCGCAAGTTTGGAACGGCGGACCCCGCCGCCCTCGGAAGTGGTCTCGGACCGCGCTTTTCCGTCACCACGGTTCCCATGAAGCCTCTTCGTTTGTACGCATATTTCATTGATAGAAGGCTTCGCTCCCACTATCGCGACGGTTTTGATCACCAGTTCAGGAGCCCATGAGGATGGACGAAAAGTCACTTATAGTCATTGCTACTTCAGCTCCAAGCAACCGTCCACGGTACCGTCGAGATCTCCTTAACTGTCTTTGCTACCCGCAGGGGCACCTCGTGCGGTTCAGCTATCGTAGACAATGGATCTCAGACGACGTGTTGAGTGCACAACCTGGGAAGGGTGGAGCACCAGCCATCATCGTCTTCTGTGACGTTCCGTCGCGCCCTGAGCAAGACTTTAGCTTCCTTCCCTTACGTCTAGTTCAACTGGAAGGGTTTGAGCCCAGCGAAATCGTTGAGCGTGATCTCGCCACTTCTGATACCCACATCGCGCTGCGGTTCCGCCTGGGACGTTTTGTGTTCCTTGCGCCCTCAACTGCGGAGACTCAGATCGAGGAATGGAAAAGCTGGATTCACGACCAAGGGGAGGTTTACCCTCGCCCGATTGGACATCCTGAACAAGGAAAAGGGCGCTATGTCTTTGAGGCTTCTAACCTTCCGGAGCGAGAACATGTCCAAGAAGCAACTTCTTGGATCACCCTAACCGAACACCTATCTGAAGCCCGCACTCTGAATGATTGCTCGTTTTTTCAGGTCACAGGCATCGACAAACTAGGTTCGAAGGGCGAGCGTCAAACGGTTGTTACGAAGCAGTTCCTTGAGCGTCCAGCGTACAGACTTGACTCCGGTAAGACCTACCGGATGGGCCTGCGCTACCACATGGGTCACGGACCAGACCTCACAAAGACGCTCATACCCCAGGCATCGTCCAAAACAATATCGCTTACTCAGCCGATGACGGATTCGGTTGGGCTTCAGACAGAGGCTAGCATCGTGATCGGCTGTAACCAAGTGTATTCGCACGAGGTGCTCACTTTGGTGGTCGAAGATCCTGACGATACAATTGCACGTGCCGCCCGAGCCGAATTTATACTTACAGTTCATCCTCCGGCTTGGATACTTCCTGTCGTAATTGCCGTGCTCGCCATCGGTGCATTATTCACGGGAGTCTCTGGTGACACGATAAAGGAGCTCACGCCCGATGGAAGCATGATTGAGGGCCATGCTTCGACAATTTCCTACGCCGCAAAAGGATTGGGAACCTTCCTTGTTGGTCTCGGAGGCTATCTCGGGTTCCGTAGGCTTCCTTCGACTTGACGCCAGAAGGAAGCCATGTGCAGCATTGAGGGCGGTAGCGATCAAGCGTACTGATGTAATCTTGCGCGTGAGCCTATCATGCGCTGACCGCTGGCGCCTACCCCTTCACGGACCCGCCGAAGAGGCCCCTGACCAGGTAGCGCTGGAAGGCGACGACGAGCAGCAGCATCGGCAGGAACGCCATGATCGTGCCCGCGAATGCGACGTTGATACGGCTGATGTCCTTCGCCTCCGCCGCGATGCCGATCTGGACGGTGCGCATATCCGGGTCGTTCGTGACCAGCAGCGGCCAGAGGTACTGGTTCCAGGCCTGCAGGAACGCGAAGATCGCCAGCGTCGCCAGCGCGCCCTTGCCAAGCGGCAGAATGACGTGCATGAGTTTCCGTATGTGCCCGTAGCCGTCCATCTCGGCGGCATCGAGCAGCTCCCGAGGGATCGTCAGGAAGTACTGCCTGAGCAGGAACGTCCCGAAGCCTGTCGCCAGAAACGGCGCGACTAGCCCCGGGTAGCCATCGATAAAGCGGATGTTCGTCCAGCTCAGCCAGGCCCGCTGGACGAACTGGCTATCCAGCCACTGGATCGTCTGGAAGTTCGGGATGATCGCCACCTCTAGTGGCACCATCATCGTCGCAAGGAACACGACGAAGAGCACGTTGCGGCCGGGGAAGCGCAGGAACGCGAATGCGTAGGCGGACAGCGTCGCCGTGATCAGCTGGCCCGCCGTGATCACAACCGCCATCACGAGGCTGTTGAACAGAAAGCGGCCGATCGGTGTATCGGAGACGCCTTCGCCGCTGGCAAAGTAGTTGTTCCACTCCCACGAAGGCCAAAGGCTGGGCGCACCCTCCTGTAGGAACTCCGCCAGCGGATGCAGGCTGAACACGACGGTCACGTAGACCGGGAACAGCAGAATAGCCGCACACACGATCAGCAACGCGTACGACGGCAACCTGCGCAACCAGCGCTGCGCAAGGCCTGAAGAACGCAAAGCGTTCCTCGTCACTGTCGAGTCAGCGACAGACATTAGCGGTAAAACACCCTTCCTGACATGAGCCGGAACTGGCCGAACGTGAGCACGAGCATGATCACGAAGAGGCCGAGGGCCTGCACCGAAGCGGCGCCGACGCGGAACGGCGCTTCGAAGCCGGTCGTGTAGATCGAGTAGAGCAGCACATTGCTGGCGTCGACGGGCCCTCCTTGCGTGAGGATCTGGATCTGGCCGAACGCCTGGAACGCGAAGATCGTGCCGACAACCGACGCGAAGAACAACGTCGGCGAGAGCATCGGCAGCGTGATGTGCCAGAATTCCGACCAGCGCCCCGCGCCGTCGATGCGCGCGCTCTCATACAACTCTTCGTCGATCGTCTGCAAGCCGGCGAGCAGGATCACGGTGAACAGCCCGATGTTCATCCAGCCCGTGGCGAGCGACACCGAGATCAACGCCCAGTTGGGGTCGATGAACCAGGCCGTGAACATGTCCCACGGCGTCGCGCGCTCCCCGATCGCCCAGCCGCCGTCCTCCAGCCAGTTGACGCGCGAGAGGCCGACAGCGTCAAACCCGTCGTTGAGAACACCAATGCTCGGATGCAGCAGCACGAGCCAGAGCACGGCGCTGATCGCCACCGACGCCGCGAGCGTCGACGAAAAGATCGTGCGGAAGATGACGATACCCGGCAGCTTCTGGTTCGAGATGACGGCCAGGAACGTGCCGATCGCGATCGCCGGGACAACGGTGTAGAGCGTGAACGTCGCCGTGACGAGCAGACTGCTGATGAAGTCCGACGACGTCAGCACATCGCGATACTGGTCGAAGCCGACGAAGATCTGGCGCGTGCGGAACGGGTTGCTGATGAAGAAGCCGAGGTATACCGACTTGCCGAGCGGATAGAACACGAACACGCCGAACAGCAGCATCGACGGCAGCAGGAACGGCAGCGCCGTCAAGAACTCGCGCACGCCGCGAGGCAGTAGGCGCCTCGCCGGCATGCCGGCCGTCACGGGCCGATGCGCTCCTTCGTCGCAGCGTTGAAGAGCTGCACGTGCTCCGGAGCGACCGAGAGCTGCAGCGACGACCCGTGCTCGATGCGCTCGGTAGTGGAGAGTCGTGCGATGACCGAGGCCCGTTGCAGCGACAACGTCACGTGCTGCTCGTTGCCGAGCGACTCAACGAGATCGACTTGGCCATCGAACGTCGCGGCGGGCTCCGTTACGTTCAAGCCGAGATGCTCCGGCCGGATGCCCAGCATCAGCGAACTGGCGCCCGACTCCTTGAGCTGATTCGCCAGCCCGGCCGGCAGCCGGACATCGACGCCACCCGCGCGGGCGCCGGCCTTCTTACTATTATCCTGGGCGGCGACCTGCGCCGGTTCGGCTTCGAGCAAGTTCATCGCCGGGCTGCCTATGAAGGACGCAACGAAGAGGTTCGTCGGGCGGTCGTAGACCTCCTGCGGCGAGCCGACTTGCTGCAGCCGGCCGGCGTCCAGGACGGCGATGCGCGAGCCCATTGTCATCGCCTCGACTTGGTCGTGGGTGACGTAGATGAACGTCGCTCCCAACTCGCGATGCAGCCGGACCAGCTCGGCGCGCATCTGTACGCGCATCTTGGAATCGAGGTTCGACAAGGGCTCGTCCATCAGGAACGCCTGCGGCCGCCGTACGATCGCGCGGCCCAGCGCGACACGCTGCCGTTGCCCGCCGGAGAGCTGCCCAGGTTTGCGCTTCAGCAATTCGTCGATCCCGAGCGTGGCCGCGGCGTCGCGCACCAGCTTGTCGATCTCGTCCTTGCTGTGCTTGCGCATGCGCAGGCCAAAGGCGATGTTGTCGTAAACGCTCATGTGGGGGTAGAGGGCGTAGCTCTGGAAGACCATCGCCAGGTCGCGGTCTTTTGCCGCCACCTCGTTGACCCTTCGCTCGCCGATGTAGATACCGCCCTCGTTCGCCTCTTCAAGCCCGGCGGCGAGACGGAGGGCCGTCGTCTTACCGCAGCCAGACGGGCCTAGGAGGACGAAGAACTCGCGATCTTGGATCTCCAATGTGAGATCTCGCACGGCGTACGTGTCGCCGAACCGCTTGGTAATGCCCTCGAAGAAAACGCGAGCCAGGACAAGGCCTCCTTCGTGGAGTGTAGCGCTGCGAAGCGCTACGTGCGCAGCGCCAGATTACCAGGTGGTTGTAGTGGGGCTATTGGACGATAACGACGCGTGTGCCGTACCCGGCGAAGTTCCAGAAGAACTCGGCGTCGGAGAGGCGCAGACCGACGCAGCCGTGGCTGGTGCGCACGTTCCCGAACACAGAGTCCGGGCGCCAGTAGTTGAAGTGGAGAGCGTGGCCTTCATTTGTGAAGTACTGCGTGTAGAGCACGTTCTCCAGGACGTAGAATTCCTCAGCGCCAATCGATGCCGACGTCATCGTCTCGTTCTCGACGCGATAGATGATCGTGAACTCGCCGATGGGCGTCTCCCAATCGTCTTTGCCGGTCGAGGCGAGCGCCGTGTAGTACACCTCGTCACCGATCATGGCCGACGTCGTCTGGTCGCTGAGGTCGACGAGCACCCAGTGCTCGCCGAGGCCCGCCGGTGGCAACGCAATCGATAACACGGGGGTCGCCGTCGGCAACGCGGTCGGCGTCTCGGTCGGCGTCTGGGTCGGCGTGGCTGTGGGCGTATCGGTCGGGGTCGCGGTAGGCGTGGCTGTAGGCGTTGGTGTTGGAGCGGCCTCCCAGGCGAAGCCCGTCCCGAAGCAGCCCGTCACCGCGATCAGCGCGACGACCGCGCCGGAGAAGATCGCTAGGAACGCGCCCGCGACAGGCGACCTGCGACGCTTGTCGCCGTTCAGCGACTCCAGCTCGGGTGGTTCGCTCATGATTGGCTCATGCCCGTTATCGCCAACTTTCCGCGAGACCGCACTGCTGCGGCTTCTTCACTAATTATACGCGTCTGCTCGCCGTCTGACTATAGGGACCTCCCATAGAAAACCGGATTGAACCTACGTTTCTGCCGATCTGAACCGCAGGTTCAGCCCTAGAGCGCGGCGTAAACCGAGCTCGCCAACGGCGAGCCATCTGCCAAGGTGAGTGAAACTCAGCCCTTTGCGCTATCCTCCCGGCCGCATACGATCTCCTGATCACCATGCGAAACGCAGAACGCACATCTACCGCCCCCACGTGCGTAGGGGCGGCTCTCAGAGCCGCCCTGAGTCAATCAACCAAGACGCCCGATTTCGCCGATCGCCAGCAGTTGCGCAGCAACTGCCAAGCTGAACCGCAGTTCAGCCAGATACGCGACCCGTTCGAAAACCGCGAATTCAATCAGGCAATCAAACAGCTACGGAGGAGAGTAAAAGTCCTGATTGAGCGCACAACTGCTATCCGGCATAATGAGGTTACCCATTCTCGAAACCACGGGCAGGCTGGAGGCCAGTCCATGACGATCCGGCAGATCGAGCGGCGCAAGCGGCAAGACACCCTGTCAGATGCACTACTGTCGCTGGCGGCCTCGCTCCAGGACGCCGCCGGCTCCGACGACGCGCTCAATCGGCTCACCAACGGCCTGGCAGACCGCGGCGTCGCCTGCGCGCTCTTCGTACAGGGCGACGAAGCGAGCGACCTGCTCCTCCAGCGCGCAACGCTCCCGCTGGCGCCCGACGTCTGGGGACGGCCGCTGCGCCTGCCCCGCCTCGTATCGACGCTGAGTCGCGCCCGGCCCGCCACAAACAACGACATCAGCGAGGCCCTCACCGAGACCCGCAGCGATGGGCGCAACGCGCTCCTTACCGAGGACGTCCCCGGCACGATGATCATGGCGCCGCTGCGGCTGGCGCCCGGGCGCGCCGCCGTCCTCTGTCTGACGTCCACCGACTTCAAGGACGTCGACGAATCGGCCGCGTGGGGGCTCGCCCTCCAGCTCGGCGTAGCGCTGCGCGAACCGGCGATCGCCGCGAGCGACGACGCCGCCCAAGAGACGGCATCCCCTCCCTCCGCTGAGACCTCGTCTCTCTTCCATGACCTCACGCGGCGCCTCAGCTACTCGCTCAGCGCCGACGAGATCATCCGCGCAGGCGTCGAGGTGCTGGCGCCCGAACTGGGCCTGGAGATCGCGGCGGCGGTTGCGTGTCGCGAATCGGAGGAGTCGACGGCCGTCTTCGCGCCGGCCGGCACCGCCGACGACGGCATCCAGAACGCGGCGCTGAGGGCGATGGAGGCGTTCCTACGGCTTACAGGCGGCAAACACCACGACTGCACGAGAGGGCCGGTCCAAGCGTTCGAACTATCGAACGCGCCTACGCTTGGCGGCAAGCCAGCAAGCGTCCTCGAAGCGCCGCTCGTGACCGACGGCGAGGTGCTCGGCCTGCTCCAGATCGGGGCGTCGCAGCCGGACGCCTTTGACGCTTCTCAGGAGCGCACGTTCTACACGGTTGCGAACCAGATCTCACTGGGGCTGGAGCGCATCGCCCTGCAGCAACAAGCCGAGCGTGCTCATCTTGCTTCGCTAGCCGAGAGCCTCAACGATGGCATCGTGCTCGTCGATTCCACGCTACAGATCACATCCGTGAACAGCGCCGCCAACGGCCTGCTGGAGAGCGCCGGCCTTAAAGACGTCGACTCCCTGTCCGGGACGCCGCTCGCGGAGCTGGCGCAGGCGGCCCTCAGAGAGCAGCAGCAGACGGAGTTGGAAGAACTGCCCGCAAGCCCGACCGAGTCGGGCCGACGCTACCTCGTCGCGATGGCCGCGCCGCTAGCCGGTTCGCCAGAGGGCTCGGAGGCCGTCGTCATCCTTCGGGATGTCACCGAGGAGCGCCTAATGCAGGAGCGGCTCCTGCAGTCGGAGAAGATGGTCTCCGTCGGGCAGCTCGTCTCCGGCGTCGCGCATGAACTGAACAACCCCCTCACGGGCATCATGGGCTTCGCACAGCTCTTACTGGCCCGCGACCTTGACGAGAAAACGGAGGGCGATGTCGAGACGATCTATCGCGAGGCGGAGCGCGCCGCGAAAATCGTCCAGAACCTGCTCTCCTTTGCGCGACGCAAGCGCACGGAGAAGGAGCCTGCGAACCTGAACTCGCTGTTGGAGCGTGTGCTGGAGCTGCGCAACTACGACCTCCAGGTGAAGAGCATCGACCTAGAGCTGCACCTCGATCCGAAGCTGCCGGAGACGATGGTCGACGCCAATCAGATCCAGCAGGTCTTCCTCAACCTGATCATCAACGCCGAACAGGCGATCCTCGCCGAGAAGGAGCGCGGCACGCTCAAGGTGAGAACACAGCGTGAGAAGGGCAACATACGCGTCACCTTCGAGGATGACGGGCCGGGCATGGAAGAGGGCACGCTACGGCGCGTATTCGACCCGTTCTTCACGACGAAAGAGGTCGGCGAAGGCACGGGCCTTGGCCTGACAATCTGCTATGGCATTATCGACGAGCACAACGGCCGCATCTGGGCCGAGAGCCAGCCCGGCCGAGGCACGACGTTCATCATCGAGCTGCCCATCGTGCAAGGCGCGCCGAAGGCGCGACCCAAAGCCGAGCCGGAGCCTGCGGTCGCGGCCCACTCGATCCTCGTCGTCGACGACGAGGAGAGCATCCAGCGGCTGCTGAGCAGCGTACTGGAGCTGGACGACCACGCCGTGGACACCGCGAACAACGGCCGCGAGGCGCTAGAGCGCATCGCGGAGCACCACTACGACATCGTCATCACCGATATCAAGATGCCGGAGATGGGCGGTCGCGAGCTGTACGAACGGCTGCTGAAGCAGGACCCGGCGCTGGCCGCAC
>JADFPV010000110.1 GCA_022562155.1 Chloroflexota bacterium | reverse complement strand
GGCGACCTGACAGGCGAATACGCTCAGGTCTATACCGGCGACTACTTTAATGGAGCTGACTGGCGCGTCGTCGTGCGAGACGCACTGTCTACCGTTGTGACGAACTTCGGCGGGAGCATCCCGGCCGATAGCGCGAGGCCCGACAGCACCTACGTACACCCGCTGGATGCAGTCTTCCCTGGGCAGTTGACGTTCCCGCCGACCGGTATCGGCAACCGCGGCATCTGGGAGCAGATCGTCGAGGTGGGGCCGACGGTGCTTGGCGAGTTCATCTTCCCGCTGGGACAGAGCGGCTTCATCGACGCGGATGGCAACCCAGACTACCACGTGACGAGTATCCACCAGACGTGGGCCGAGTGGCGCTTCCTGCCGATGCTCCACATCGCGGAGGACCTGGCGATCGACCCCGACGGCGATGTCGACAACGACGGCGTGGCCGACGGCTTCGAGCGCTGGTACTTCGGATCGACCAGTCCCGGCGCGAAGGACGACTTCGACAGCGATGGCCTGACGCTACTCGGCGAGTACCTGGCCGGGATGGACCCGACGGACGCCGACACCGACGACGATGCGACGCTTGACGACGACGAGAACCCTGACGGCGACGCGTGCACGAACGGCCAGGAAGCTGGTCAGGACGAGACGCTCGGAGGCCTCCGCGATCCGACTAACCCGAACGATTTCTACGATGTGTTGGGCGGAGGCGGTGGACCGCCGGACGGTTTCATCGACCTGACGAATGACATCTTCGGCGTGATCCAGCACTACGCGCCGACAGGCATGGAACCGGAGTACGACGTGGCGTTCGACCGCGGGCCTTCGGAAGGGCCGAACGTCTGGAACATGACGGCGCCAGACGGCGTGATCGACCTGACCAATGACATCTTCGGCGTGATCCAGCAGTACTTCCATAGCTGTCAGTAGCGGGCTGCTCCTGTGGAGCAGCTTGGCAGAAGCTGCGCTTCTGCAGGGTGGTGGCCGGACATCGGTCAACTTAGCTGATGGTGCCTATCACCAGGCTGGTGAGCGCTATTGACAAGGTAGCCCGTACATGTTAGTGTCTGAGCACTAAGGCTTGTGGCGGGGCACTGATGATGCCCGGGGAGCCGACCACCTGCCCGCCGTAAGGAGGCAGGCTATGCGACCGTATCGAGCAATCGTTGGCATTACGCTCTGCGCGCTAGTGGCTCTCATTGCGTTCGGATCTGTCTACTGGACTAACACCACCGCCACGGCGGCCTCCTCGATCGTGAACGGGAAGATCGCCTTCATGGGAGAAGGTCCCTCCGCTGTCTCGGATATCTTTGCGGTCGACCCCGATGGCACTGGTCTCACGAATCTGACCGACAGCGATACGACCAGTGATGGGAGCCCGGTATGGTCGCCGGACGGGACCAAGATCGCGTTCAGTAGCTGGGCTGGCGGCACCGGCGAGATCTTCGTGATGCATGCTGACGGCAGCGGTCGTACGCAGCTCACATCGAATGCTGAGGTGAGCTACCAAGCGCCGGACTGGTCGCCGGACGGATCGAGGATCGTGCTCCAGAGCTGGGACGGCGCGACCAGCGAAATCTACGTGGTGCACGCCGACGGCAGCGGCGAGACGCGGCTGACGACCAATGAGGCCTTGGACGCGCACCCCGCTTGGTCGCCCGACGGAACCAAGATCGCGTTCACCAGCGATAGGGACGGCAACTTTGACATCTACGTGATGCACGCCGACGGTAGCGGACAGACCAATCTGACCAACGCGCTGACGTATGAGGACGCGCCAGACTGGTCACCTGATGGATCCAAGATCGCCTTTCGAAGCGACCGGGACGGGTTCGGCAACGTGTACGTGATGAACCACGATGGCGGCGAGCAGACGCGTCTGACCGACGATCCGATGTTTGATGGTCAGCCCAGCTGGTCGCCGGATGGCTCCAAGATCGCGTTCGTGAGTTACCGTGATCGCCTCAGCCACGACATCTATGTAATGAACGCCGACGGCAGCGAGCAGACACGTCTGACCAACACCTCGGGAGCAGAATTCGGGCCAGACTGGCAGCCGCTCTGCGAGAAGGAATGCCCGGAGCCGACGTCTACGCCGACGCCGAAACCCGAAGAGCCCACGCCAACGCCGAAACCCGAAGAGCCCACGCCGACGCCGGCGCCCGAAGAGCCAACGGCAACACCGAAACCCGAAGAGCCCGTGGGCCCCGGGATGAGGTTGAATGTCACTGGCGGCACCTGCGATCATCCGACCGCACCTAGCATCTGTCACATTCCTTTCGGTGGGTCGTTCTTGCTCTCGGTCGAGGTCGTGACAGCGCCGGAGGCCGGCTACATACTCGCTCAGACGTTCATCGACTTCGGCGGCCACCTGGCTTACAAACCGGCCGCCTCCGCAGCGAACGAGATCATCTGGCCAGACCTGGCTGATGGAACGGCGCTGCGCAGCCAGGGGGGCGCGGGCCTCGTCAATCATGGTGGGCTGACGAGCCTCACGCCACCAATGCCCGTCAGTCACTTTGAAGGAGCCATCGTCCAACTCGAGATGAGCTGCAGCGCCGAAGCCAGCAGCAACACGGTATTACTCCTCGCGGCTGATGAGAAAGAGGTGGGCACGAAGGGTTCCCTGTTCGTACTGCCCGATGCGACCCAAATTGTGCCTGCAGTGAGCGGCCTGACCGTGGCCTGTGTCGCGCCTGAGATGGTCTTGTCAGATACTGATGGCGATGGCTGCTCGGACCTGAGGGAGAACGGCAGCGACGAGTCTATGGGTGGCCTGCGCGACTACCTGAACTCCAACGACTTCTACGATGTGCTCGGTGGCGGCGGCGGTCCGCCGGACCAGATCATCGACCTATCGAACGACATTTTCGGCGTGATCATCCACTACGCGCCGACCGGGACTGAGCCGGAGTACGACGTCGACTTCGACCGCGGGCCGTCGGCTGGCCCCAATCCCTGGAACATGACGGCGCCGGACGGCGTAATCGATCTGTCGAATGACATCATGGGCGTGATCCAGCAGTACCAGCACGACTGCCGTTAGCGCCGACGCGTCAGGTCGTACAGCTTGAGCTTCGGCCTGAAGAAGCCGAGCAGCCAGAGCCATTGTCGCCGCTTCGTGCGCAGCATCAACGATAGTATCGGCACGCGCCGCTTTGGTTTTCCCTGGTAGGCGGCTGACCCTACGGTTCAGCTTGGCCAAAACCGCGCTTTTGCGCAGCCTGGTAGGCTAGGGCATGCGCGTCCACCTCGTCGACGGGACGTATGAGCTGTTCCGGCACTACTTCGCGGTGCCCTCGGCTGCTGCAACTGATGGCACCGAGATCGCGGCGGCGCGTGGCGTGGCGTTTTCGGTTCTGAGCATGCTCGAAGCCGGCGCGACGCACCTCGGCGTAGCGACCGACCACGTGATCGAATCGTTCCGCAACGACATGTGGCCCGGTTATAAGACCGGCGTCGATGTGGAACCAGAGCTGCTGGCGCAGTTTCCGATCGTCGAGGAGGCGCTAGAGGCGGTCGGCGTAGTCGTCTGGCGGATGGAGGAGTACGAAGCCGACGACGGTATGGCGTCGGTCGCGGCAGCCGTCGCGGACGAGGCGGAACAGGTGCTGATCTGCACGCCCGACAAGGACCTCTCGCAGTGCGTCGTCGGCCAACACATCGTGCAGTTCGACCGCCGCGCGAACAAGATCTTCGACGAAGCGGGCGTGATCGAGAAGTTTGGCGTGCCGCCGGCGTCGATCCCGGACTACCTGGCATTGGTAGGGGACAGCGCGGACGGCTTCCCCGGCCTGCCCGGGTGGGGCGCGAAATCGGCCGCTGCCGTTCTCGCCCGCTACGGCCATCTGGAGGACATTCCAGTGGATGTAGAGACCTGGGAAGTCTCGGTCCGAAGCGCTAAGAAGCTGGCCGACACGCTGGCCGACCAGATTGACGACGCGCTGCTGTTCAAGGACCTGGCGACGCTGCGCGCGGACCTTCCGCTTGTGAAGTCGGTTGACGACCTGGAATGGCGCGGGCCTGCCGAAGGCATCTCGAAGATGGCCGACTTCCTGCGAGCGCCCGCGCTCGAAGAGCGCGCGAAACGGCTCGCCGAGGATCGCTAGACATCGCTACGGCTCTTGCGTAGAGTGAGCCTGTGTCGTGGCTTGATCTGCTCCTCATCCCGCTCGGGTTCGGCGTAGGAGCCTACGGCACAATGGTCGGGGCCGGCGGCGGATTCGTGCTGGTGCCCGCGCTGCTGCTCATCTTCCCGGACGACTCGCAGAGGACGGTCACCTCAATATCCCTGCTCGTTGTCCTCATGACAGCGCTCTCCGGCTCGGTCGCGTATGCGCGGCGGCGGCTGATCGACTACCGGACCGGGCTGATGTTCGCGCTGGTCGCCGTGCCAGCGTCGTTCGCGGGCGCCTTCGCGGTGCGCTACGTGCCGCGCAGCTCATTCGATGTGATGTTCGGCGTGTTGCTCGTAGGCATCGCGCTCACCATCGCGGCCGGTCTCGCGCGGGGCGGGCAGAGCATCCGGGAGCCCCTCCGGGGTGGCCGAGCGATCATAACGCGAGTGATCGACCGCGGCGATGGCGTGACCTCGCGCTACAGCTACGATGTGCGGCCCGGCTTGGGGCTGAGCGCGGGGACAGGGTTCATCGCGACGCTGTTCGGCGTCGGCGGTGGCATCATCCAGGTCCCGATGATGGCTACGCTGCTGCGCATCCCGTTCGACATCGCCGTGGCGACATCGCAATTCATGCTGATCTTCATGGCTTCCGCTGGCACCATCATCCATGTGGTGAACGGCGACCTGATGGGGCCAGAGCTGGCTCGCGCGTCGCTGCTGGGTGTGGGCGCCATAGCCGGAGCCCAGGCGGGTGCGATGCTGACCAGGATCCTCAGCAGCGAAACGATCACGCGTCTGCTATCGCTGGGCTTGATCCTGATCGGTGGACGCTTAGTCCTGGCACCGCTGTTCGACTAATGACTACTGCTGCGTTTCTACTCGTGCT
>JADFPV010000007.1 GCA_022562155.1 Chloroflexota bacterium | reverse complement strand
TACTCCAGGTTCCAGGCTGGCTCGGGCCGGGCTACACGGTAACAGGTCACACTAAGTGGGGATAGTGACGAACGTCCGGCGTCCGCTTCGCCCAACGAAGATTGGCCGTCACAGTTAGGCCGGCGCGCACTCAATTTGCCGAATCACGACCTCAGCGATCGTCTAGAGCACCACGCGGAGGGGAGAGAGCGGGAAGCAGATGCTATATGGCTCCGCTCAGGCGCTACCGCTCCCGTGATAGTACTTGGCCCGAATCGCAAGCTCGTTGCAAATTCGACGCTGATTCGTCTTGTCAACCAACCGAGAGTAGGTTCAGACCGAGCACCCTAATACCACTTCCAGAGCCAGTAGCGCTCGTACGCAACCTTGCCCCAGTGCCAAACCGGACTGGGTGTGCGCAACGTGATGTGGCGCGGCTCGGCGAAGAAGTCACCTTGCGCCATGCCGGCCACGCCCCCGCCGGCCTCAAGGAAGCAATACCCGGTGCCGTCGTACTCCTCACGCTTAGCGTGGCCGAGAATGCGCGCCGCGATGTTGCGCGCCACTACCTCCGCCTGTCCGTGCGCGAAAACGCCCGCCTTCGGGAGCGACTTGCCGTCGAAGAGTTCGATGTTTGCGTTGTCCCCGATCGCGAAGACGTCCTCGGTGCTCGTCTCTAGTGTATGGCGGTCTACGGTGACCCAGCCGCTCTTGTCGGTCAGACCCGAGTCGCTGATGACGGTCGGAACCTTGTGCGGAGGCACCGTGATCAGTAGATCGCACTCAACGGACGAATCGTCGGCGAACTGCATCTCGCCCTTTTTGACGGCGGCCAGCTGTTTGTCGCCATAGAATTGCACACCCTTGTGCGCCAGCATCTCTTGCACCGATGCGCCAGCCTTCTCGCCTGCGATCGGCAGCGGCGCCGGCTCCGGCGTGTAGATCGCAAGCTCGATGTTATGACGAATGTGACGGGAGTGGAAGAAGCCCTCCAGCAGCATCGCGCCTTCGTATGGCGCCGCCGGGCACTTGTACGGCAGATCGCTGATGGCTATCGCGATTCGGCCGCTTTTGAACCCAATCAGCTCAGCGTAAAGCTTCGCCGCGCCCTCCAGCGTGTAAAACGTATGCGACTTGGACAGACCAGGTATCGACTCGAAATCCAACGTCGCGCCCAGCGCAATGATCAGGTAATCATAGTTGATGTCACGACCCGCAACGACCACATTCTTGTTTTTCGTGTCGATCTTCTCCACCTCGCCCGCAACCACCTCGATCTGCTTGCGCTCCAACCCTGTGATGTCACGGCTGATGGTGTTGGCCTGGCGTTCGCCCGTCATGACCCACAGATAGGAGGGCGGGAACGACTGCTGGGGGTTGCGTTCAGCGACGATGATGTTGGCTTTTTCCTTCAGCTTGGTGTGTAGTTCGTTCGCGGCCACGACGCCGCCTACGCCACCGCCAAGCACCAATATAGTTGGCTCAGACATCAAGACCTCCCACACACCAGCAGAACAGAGTTGGTTTGATATGATTGTAGCAGCCAGGTAACGGAGGCGATACTTCTATGCCACTCTACGAGTACCACTGTCCTTCTTGCCGCCGCACGTTTGAGTTGCTGCGGCCCATGCACCGATCATCGGAGCCGGCCACGTGCCCCTCTGGCCACCCGAAAGCAGGCCGTGTGCTGTCGCTTGTAGCGGACCTGCCTCGCGATACTAGGGCAAGTGCTACAGGTGGGGGCTGTCCCGGCTGCGCGGGCGGCGCTTGTAGCTGCGGAGGCTAGCGCACCGGCTGGGCGTCCCGCGTAAGCCGGAAGCTCACACTTTCGCCCCTGGTCACGCCAAGGTAGATCGCCGACAGAGCGGCGAGTAGCCCGAACTCCGCCAGCGTTACTAACCCGACCAAGATCGTAACGTCCTGCCAGAAAGCTTCCGGGAACATCTGGATGAGATGATCCCGCGCTGGGTTGAGCTTCCAAAGGTCGTTGTCGAACGCGATCAGGTGGAACTGGTTGAATGCTCCCTCAAATCCGCTCAAGGCCACCACGCCCAGGGCGCCAACAACCACCAGCGTTACGAGTCCGGACGTCAGGATCTGCTTCGCCAGCGAGCGAAAGCTGCCCTCTTTCGCCCAGACGAAGACGAACACTATATACGCCAACACAAAGAGCACGGCGGCCTCCTGCACGCGGAAGCTCGCTTGCATCAGGGCCTTTACGTCCCGGAGGTGGGCTGTCTCGCGGGGATTGAACAGCGAGATGGGCCCGCCGTCCCTCTGCACCCGAACGAAGATCGACTCCTCACCGTTGTTGAAGTAGTCGCGTAGCTCTCCACTCGCGCGGAGTAGCTCCGAACGTTCGATCCCGGTCGTCGCCGTTGTATCGTAGTTGTCCGTGGCGTACTCGTAAAGCTGTGGCGCGTTAATGACTAGACGGACGCTGGTCGTGATAAGAGCGACAGGGAGCGCAACGATAAAGAGCAGTGCTGCTATCTGGCGAAAGAGCCCCAATCGAACCTCCGTTGCCCCCACCGCTCCTTCACGATCGTAGGAGCCGCTCGATCTTCTGTCAAGCGGTCGAGCTGTGGTACTTCGCGGTTCTGGCGGATGGAACGGAATGTACGTCAGGTGCGTCTTCCATGAGCTGGTAGGCGTCCTGTCACTAGGAGCGTTCGGCCTCCGCGTAGCGCGGCGGCGCGGGTTGTAAGCGCATGTGCCAACGCGCTACACTACGGCACGAACCGAGAGTACGTGGGAGTAGGAGAGTATCATGACGCAGCGGAAAGAGAGCGTCGTCACGCCGGAGCGCTTCGCTCAGGGCAAGCCATACGACGAGTGGATCAAGACGATCGAGCGGAATCAGGACCGCTTCCAGGAGAACTATGACGGCACCACTGTTTCCGAGGAGGATGCGAAGGCATTGAAGGAGCTGGCTCAGCGCCCTAACGGCCCGGCGCGCTGCCTAGCCCTCGGCGAGTCATGGTGTCCGGACGTGTTCCGTGGCATGCCCGTGATCGCCCGCATCGCGGAAGCTGGCGGGATGGACCTGCGCGTCTTTTATCGCGATCAGAACAACGACATCATGTCCGAGTTCCTCAAGAACGGAGAGCACGAGTCGATTCCGGTGTTCGTCTTCTACACCAAGGATCAAAAATACATTGCTCACTGGATCGAGCGCCCTGCGCAGGCGAACGAAGAGATGCCGCAGCTACGCGAACTAACCGCGCCATTGAGCAAGCCAGACATCTCGCCGGAAGAACGCCAGAAGCACATCCAGGCCTACATCAACTTCCAGAACGGGCCCGTCTGGGCTGGTTGGCGGGACGCGACGATTCGTGAGGTCCGCCAGCTCCTAGAGGACAAGGTCAGCTAGACGCGACGAGCATAGTGAGCAGGGCCGGGCGCGCAGCGTCCGGTCCTCTGCTACGCGGAATGGATTATTCATGACTAAGAAACCTGCCGTCAGCCTCGTCGCCGTTCCGGGACGCAGGCAAACGACGCTTGAGATCGCTCAGGAGATCGAACGGCGAGGATTCTCGGGTCTGTACTGCCCGTCGTTCGCTGATGGCCTCAGCCTCTGCTTGGCCCTCGCGATGCACACGAATGAGATCCGGCTGGGCACCTCTATCGCGAACATCTACACTCGCCACGTCAACGACTTCGCGCAGACAGCTTCATGGATCCACGAACTGAGCGGCGGACGCTTTGACTTCGGGGTTGGCGTCAGCCACGGCCCGGTCCACGCGCAACTCGGCGTGGAAGTCGGCAAACCCCTCAACGACATGCGTGAGTTTGTCCAGGGCCTGCGAGCTGCCCCTCGAACGGGCGAACTGCCGCCAATCGTGCTCGCAACGCTGCGGAAGCGCATGATCAGTCTGGCCAGCGAAGTCGCTGAAGGCATCGTCTGGGCCAACGGCGCCCGCTCACACATGGAGGAATCCCTGGCCGAACTTACGGAGGAGCAGCGGACGTCAGACGACTTCTTCATCGGCAACATGATCCCAACCTGTATCTCGGACGACAAGGCCGCGGCCGCAGCCTTGATGCGGAAGACGCTCACCGGCTATGCCGTGCTGCCCAACTACAACAACTACTGGATCGAGTCCGGCTACGAGGAAGAGATGGGCGCCATACGTATCGCGGCCCGTAAAGGCGACAACGACAAGATCACGTCCCTCATGACCGACGAATGGCTCGCCGACGTCACGCTCTTTGGCAGCGCGCAGGAGGTTCGCGAGGGCGTGGAAGCCTGGTATGCGTCAGGCGTCAAGACGCCAATCCTGGTACCATCTTCAACCGAAGGTGGACAGATGAAAGCGCTGGAGGAGTTGTTTGCCGCATTTGAGTAAGGTGTTTGTGATGTCAGGACGGTCCAGGTTCGCGCTTTTTACCATAGGCCTCGTCATTGCGGCAGCTATCACAGCTGCCTGCGGAGACGGCTCCGATGAACCGTCGGCTACCCAGGCAGGCATATTGGATCGTCCCGTGCCGACCATTGCAGATACAAGGTTCGAAGGAGGAGACCTTGAGCCTAAAGAGCGTACCGGCAGGAACGAACTCTTTCCGGCCTCCACCGTCGGCAGGGTCGAAGGCGCAGACCTGGGCACATTTAGTCGCATCACGTTTTTCTTCTTCGATCTCATCCCGAACTTTCGCGCGGAGTACGTCGAAGCCCCAATCGCCTGTGGCTCGGGAGATCGTCTGGACATTGAAGGAGAGGTGTTCCTCCAGCTGAGCACCCAACCCGCGGCCGCCCACGATAATCAGGGCGAACCCACGTACGAATTGGCTCCCGACATCCACGAGGCACTGCCTGCGGTACTCGAGGTTCAGCAATCGTGCGATTTCGAGGGCGAACTGACTTGGGTACTCGGCCTCCCCGAGCAGCTCGACTTCCGTACGGCCTTCACGTCGATACCGCTGCGGTACGAGTCCGTCGTCATCGACATCAAGAACCCCGAGTAGTCCTGAACAGCTGGGCAGGTACCCGCTCTGATCGGTATGATCAGAAGAGGGCGCATGTCTAACTCCATCAAAATTGGCAAGATCGCCGGCATCCAGATCGGCGTGCATTGGAGTTGGGTCTTCATCTTCGCGCTGATCACGTGGTCGTTCGCGGGCGGCATCCTTGAGGAATACTATCCCGATTGGCCGAGCAGCCGCCGCTGGGGCGTGGCCGTGATCGTCGCCGTCATCTTTTTTGTGTCGATCCTGTTGCACGAGCTGTCGCATTCGCTGGTCGCGAAGGCTCGAGGAATAGAGGTCATCGGCATCACCCTCTTCGTCTTCGGCGGCGTCTCGAACCTTGGCCGCGAGGCGGAGTCGGCCGGCGAGGAATTTCAGATCGCGATCGTAGGCCCCCTCACCAGCCTGGCGATCGGCGCCGGCTTCGCGATCCTCTGGGTTACCTTACGGGGCCCTGCGCCCGAGGCAGCCGCGATCGCCGGCTACCTCGCGTTCATCAACGGCGTCATCGCCGCCTTCAACATGCTCCCTGGGTTCCCGCTGGACGGCGGGCGCGTCTTCCGATCGATCGTCTGGGCCAGGAACCGGAACTTGTTGCGCGCCACACGCGTGGCTTCTAAGACGGGAGAGTTTGTCGCCTACGGGCTGATGGTTGGGGGAGCGGTGCAACTCCTCTTCAACCCCATTGGTGGGGTCTGGATGTTCCTCATCGGCATGTTTTTGCGGAACGCCTCGGCTTCCAGCTATGAACAGATGGTGCTACAGACTACGCTCGAAGGTCTGACCGCCAAGGAAATCGCTCGCACTGATTACGTGCCGGTGCCGCCGGATATGACGATGGACCACCTGGTCGGCCAGCTAATGCTCGTTGGCCGAGGCCGCTGCTACCCCGTCGTCGCCGGCGAGGAGTTGCTCGGGCTGATTACGCTCACGGACGCGCAGAAGCTCGATCGGGAGCACTGGCCCACCACCAGCGTCTATCGGGCGATGACGCCGTTCGAAAAGCTGCAAACCGTTCCACCAGAAGAGAGCGCAACGGCTGTCCTTCAATTGATGAGCGAGAAGGACGTCAACCAGGTGCCCGTGGTCGAGGGCCGCCGGATCGTCGGTATCATCACCCGCGCCGACATCCTCCGCCTAATCCAAGTGCGGCGGGCCGTCGCGATCGAGGGTTAGGCCCGGCCGGGCAGTGTCCGACCAATACACGGAGGCAAACCGTCGTTACTGGGACGGTCTCGTCCCCATACACTTCGATTCCGAGTTCTACAACGTGGCTGGCTTCAAGGCAGGCAAGTCAACCCTGAAGAACGTAGAGCTTCAGGAGCTGGGAGACGTTAGCCGCCGTTCGCTGCTCCATCTCATGTGCCACTTCGGGCTCGACGCACTCTCATGGGCCCGAAAAGGGGCGACTGTCACCGGCGTCGACTTCTCGGGTCGCGCGATCGATTCCGCGCGGGCGCTGGCCAGCGAGTGCGGCATCGACGCCGCCTTCATCGAGTCGGATGTCTATGATCTACCCGGCAGGCTGGACGGCCAGTTCGACATCGTCTTCACCTCATACGGTGTCCTCTTCTGGCTGCCGGACGTAGCCCGCTGGGCACAGATCGTCGCCCACTTCCTCCGGCCGGGCGGCGTATTCTTCATGGTTGAGTTTCATCCCCTCTCCGGTATCTTCGAACGGGACGACGGCACTGTAGACCTTGTCGTTAGCCGCCCGTACTTCACGCCCGATGAGCCGCTCCGAATCGAGGATGACGGCAGCTACGCAGATCGAGAGGCCAAGCTTCAACATCGCGTCACGTACTCTTGGCCGCACCCGCTCAGCGAGATCGTCACAGCGCTCGTAGATGCCGGGCTCCGCATCGACTTCCTCCACGAGTTCCCGTACACGGTCGAGGAGTGCTTCCCGTCCTGTGCCGCGCAGCCGGACGGGACGTTTCGCCTGACGAAACACGACGGAAGCGTGCCGCTTCTCTACTCGATCAAGGCAACAAAGCCAACGTGACAGCTTGGGGGTAGTGATCTAGACTTTCGCCAGCGGCGCGTAGGAGAGCAGCAGCTTCTTCACGCCAGAACCGCCCTTGAACGCGACCGTCACTTCTTGGTCGGTTGACGTGACGACGCAATTGACGACGATGCCCTCACCAAAGCGTTCGTGGCGCACGTGGTCGCCAGGGTCGAACATCGCTTCGCTGGGCGTCTCCTTACGTGTGTCGCGCCGCATGCGCGCTAGGCTCGGGCCCTGATAGCGGAAATCCGCCTCCGCCGTGGTCTTGCGTTTCGCGATGAGCTCTTGCGGCACGTCCTTGAGGAACCGCGATGCCGGGTTGTGCTGACTGCTACCCATAAATCTACGCCGGAACGCCCTCAGCAGGTAGAGCCGCTCCTTGGCGCGCGTGATCCCCACGTAGCAGAGCCGGCGCTCCTCCTCCATCTGCGCCGGGTCGTCGAACGAGCGTATGTGCGGGAGCACGCCTTCTTCCAATCCGACGATGAACGCGACAGAAAACTCGAGGCCTTTGGCCGCATGGAGCGTGATCAGCGTGACCGCATCCACTTCTTCTTCGTACTCATCACCCGGCGAAACGAGCGCGATGTCCTCCAGAAGCTGAGGAAGCGCCGCTTCGGGTGTCAGACCTTCATACTCCGCCGCAAGGGACAGCAGTTGCTGGACGTTCTCCCAACGCTCTTCGCCGTCTTCTTCGAATTCCGTCAGGAGGTACTCGCGATAGCCGATCCGCTTCAGCACCAGGGCCATCAACTCCTCGGCCGTCTTCGTGCGCGACTCCTCAATCAGGCCGTTCATCAGTTCGAGGAACGATAGCAGCGCGGTCACCGAGCGAGTCGCGAGGCGATGCGGTTGCGGCTCGCGATCGTCCGCCAGCACTTGCAGCGCCGCGTACATCGGCAGGCTCAACCCCTCCGACCAACGCCGTAGCTCCTCCTGCGTCTTCTGACCAATCCCACGGGATGGCACGTTGACGACTCGCCCGAACGCAACGGCGTCGTGCGGGTTGTGGATCAACCGCATGTAGGCGATGACGTCCTTCACCTCGCGCCGCTCGTAGAAGCGCGTACCGCCAACGAGTCGATACTGAATCTGTTCGCGCATGAACGCCTCTTCAAGCGCTCGCGACTGCGCGTTCGTCCGGTACATCACGGCGATTTCGGCGGAGTTCCGCCCTTGCTTGCGCAGCTCGAGGACCTCCGTCGCGACGAAGTCAGCCTCCTCAATGTCATTGTAGGCCTCGAACACCACCAACGGCTCGCCGGACCCCTGGTCGGTCCAGAGCTTCTTCTCCTTGCGGCGCTCGTTGGCAGAGATCACAGCGTAGGCCGAGTCGAGGATGGTCTGCGTCGAGCGGTAGTTCTGTTCGAGCATCACGGTCTTAACATTCGGGTAGTCCCGCTCGAAGTCGAGGATGTTACGGATGTCCGCCGAGCGCCATGAGTAGATCGACTGGTCCGGGTCGCCGACTACGCAGATGTTGCCGTGGCCCCCGGCCAGCTGGCGAACCAGCACAGACTGCGCGATGTTCGTGTCCTGGAACTCGTCGATCAGGACGTGCAGGAAGCGGTCCTGGTACTTCTGGAGTATGGCGTCGTTCTCTCTGAACAGCGCGACGGTCCTCATGATGATGTCATCGAAGTCGAGCGCGTTGTTTATCTCCAGCGAGGCTTGATAGCGCTCGTACGCACGGGCCGTGATCTCACCGAAGTAGTCGTGCACGGACGCCGAGAAAGCCGCCGGCGACGCGAGTTCGCTCTTGGCTCTGGAGATCGCGGAGAGGATCGCCCGCGGCGCGAACTTGCGGGGGTCAACGTTCAGCTCTTCAACGATCTGCTTCATCAGCGCAATCTGGTCCGCGCCGTCGAAGATCGCAAAGGCCCTATCGATGCCCGATGCTCCCCCGTCGATGCGCAGGAAGCGGGCGCAGACCGAATGAAACGTCCCCAGCATCAGCGATCCGGCTGCCTCACCCAGCAATGACGCGACCCGAGCGCGAAGTTCTCGCGCAGCCTTGTTCGTGAACGTCACCGCGAGAATGCGATGCGGCGGGACGGCTTGGTCTTGGACGAGATAGGCGATGCGATGGGCGATCACCCGCGTTTTACCGCTGCCGGGCCCGGCAAGGATCAGGAGGGGCCCATCAGCGTACTCGACGGCTTCACGCTGGGCCGGGTTCAGTTCAGCGAGGATGTCCATGGGTTGTGCCGCCATCATAGCACCGGTGTTCTACTGCGGCCAGACAGGCGTCACGTCGGGCGGAGACGTTTCAATAGCAGCGCCGCATCTCTTCAGAGGATGAGTGACTACACCTTCGGATTCACTGGCAGCTGAGGTGGATGGGGGTCAGCGCAGGTGCTTCCCATACGACCGAAGACGAACTGCAGGTCGTTGATGTCGATGTCGTCGTCCGCCTGTGCCCCGGAGGGCTCCAGGTTGAGGAAGTCCTTGTAGATCAGGCTGCCCTTCTCTACGCCCCAGCGGAACGCGATTGTTTGGGCGTCCGCGGCGTCCACCACGCAATCGGGGTTCACATCGCCCTCCAGGTAGCGGAATGTGATGTCCGCGTCATCACAGGAAAGCTTGGGAATCGGATGGCCCTGCTCGTCACTCAAGTCACAGTTAAGGTTGTTGATCTGAACCACTACGCCGTTGTCCTGGTTCGGCTTCGCCTGCGAGTAGACCTCAGGTTGTGGCCGCACCTGGATGGTGGCCAGCGGCTGCGTCTCGTCGATCTCGTGCCCCTTGCCCACGGTGACACAGCCGATGCGGGCCACCCCCTCCAACTGGGAGCTGTCCTTATCCTCGATGATGCAGACCGCGCCCGCGGCTGTCCACGCACTGCCTTCGGTCAGGTTGACGCAGACCTTCGTTTCGTCGAAGTGCACCTCGAACTCGAAGGCGGCTAGCTGTTGTACCTGCGTTGGGTCCTTCGGGTCTGGGTCCGTGATCGGCGCGCTCAGCCGGTGGCTAATGAGCGCTATGTCCAGGCCGTCCTCGCACCGGGCCGGCGGGATCTTGTCGCCCTGGCGGGTAAGCCAGACGTTCTGCAGCGGCGGCAGCTTAAGGTTGCGCCGCTTGGCCTCCCCGGGCGAGTGGGTCTCGGATCGTAGAAAACCAATCACCTTCTTGTCTTCATCAACAAGGGGAGGCTCGTTGTCGTTTGTGTAGTCCACCCCGAGTTCCGGCGGAAGCCGGTTGATCTTCGCCTTCATCACTAGCGGCTCGGTGTTATGCATCACCAGGAACGGCGGCTCCCCGACATAGACGTACACGAAGACATCGAAGAAGCTATCGCATGGCGCTGGCGGAGCGACGTCGCACTCGACCTTGCCGTCGGCCGGCTGCGACGCCCGGTCCTCGACCAGGCCCGTAGACGCATTGAACGGACTCTCGATGATCGTCACCGGAATGTCCCCAGGCGTGATTAGGCCCGTGAGATGCATCTGCACGATCTCGGTACGCAGATCATCGAGGCCGTTGTTGTTAGCATCCCCCGCAACGGCGTCGCGCAAGACGCACGTTCGTCCGCTTACTTCCGCCTTGTATGTCCCCTCCATCTCGGCCGGGTTAACGATCTCGATCTCAACCTGAGCCGTCGATTCATTGAACGCGTCCAGGAGCTGGTCAGCAGACGGTGAAGCACAAGGGCCCTGTTGTTCCTCCGGGTCCGGGTCTCCAGCATTCACAGTCACCTTGTAATCCTCTATTTCGCCGCCGTTGTCCAGCGAGGCCGCCAGGGGAACGAGGCTCTCGTCACCCGTGTCTCCCTTGAGGTAAATGACTGCGGCAGCTTTACCTCTGACCAAGCGGCAGCGCACGTATGTGTCGCCCAGCTTGGCGTTGCCCGGTACGTCAAATGAGTACTCCCGCGTGAAGCTGTGGTTGCTCGTACCCGCGACAGCCACCCAACTGCTCGGATTGGCGGGATCGAGCGTGTCTACTCCACCAGCCACGTTCAGCAGAAGTTCATTAGTCTTCCAGTCCTTGTCTTGATTCCAGTCGGCCCACACGGCGACTCGGAGCAAGTTGCCGTTCTTGTACCGGTCGTCGTCCTCGCCGAGAATGGAGACGGTCAGCTTCACCTTGCCAGACCCACCTTGGAGGAAGTGCGACCCGGTATCCGGGGTCACTTGGCAGCCATCATCGCCCGTGTCGGTTGCCTGCGGCCGGCGCTCCCGAGTTGTAGTGGCCACGCCGCTGTTGTGCGGCCCCATCCATTCGAAGGAGATAGTGGGGGCGCGAGCACCATCCTTCTTCGGGTCAGCCGTGCTGAACTTCTTTAGGTCCGTGGGGTACGGGGCGGGGGCATCTCCAAAGTCGGGAGCAGGGATAGTGTAAAGCTCGGTGGCACCAGCCTGCGAGTCGGCGTCTATCCTGTCGAAGCAAGGCAGGGCGCTACTTCCGTCCACGATTTCATATTGGCTGGTTCCATCAGGAGCGGGGGGCCAGGAGGCTCTCGAACTAAGATTGAGCGTGTCCTTGTCGTTGGAGCCGATCTGCCCCCACCCTTGCGCGCCCGTGCCGGATGTAATACGAACAAAATCGTCCTTAAACTCGTCCGCGACCCAGTCCCGAGTTTTCGTAGTGTCCTGCAGGCTCCAGCCATCGCCTCCTGTTGCTTTGCCGCTAAACTGGACGGTACCAGCGCACCCCTTACTCTGCTTGAAGTACATCACATCGTCGAAGTCGCGCTGCTCATCGAGCCCTACCGCGTGGCCGATCTCGTGGAGGGCGGTCGTGAGAAAGTGGAACTCCGCGTCTGACGTGTCTCCTGGGTTACGCCTGTACTCCCAGGGTTTCCCGCTATTGAACGTGATTATGACTATCCTATCTCCGGAGGTACTCCCTTCCCCGCCCGGCGATTGGGTGAGGCCTACTGCCCCTAAGGGAGTAGTCCCATCCGCCTCAGTCGCAGCCCATCTAATGCGAATCTCTGCATTCCCCGATGTGACCTCTCGGAAGGCCAGACCGGTGACCAGCCGAGGGTCGCTAGCCTGAATCTTCCCCCATCCAGAATTCGCAACACCGGTGACAGCCAGCTCGCCGAACGCCTCGCGAATACGTTTCCTGGGGTTTAGATCGCCACCTGGATTGGGGAGATTGGCGTCAAACTTGTACCTGACAATTGCGTTCGTGCCCTGGTCGAACCCGTATCCGTCCTCGTCGATGAATCCGTGCCCTCTGTCGAATGCGTCCACGTCATCGTAGCGCAGTGTTAGGTTGTCGAAGACATTTCCCGCTGAGCCGTATGGCTCGCGGATGACGCTGAAGCCCCCGAAGTTGCGGGCTGCCACGTGCTGGTGCAGTGTTGCGTCAGGGTTTTGTGGCGCGGTTCCATCGGCGGCCCGAGTAGGACTAACGGGGAACGTGACGGCCTTGTTGGCAGTCGGCACATGCACCGAGTCGGCGGTGCTATGTTCGTGTGGAATGTCGGACCCAGCCGGAACTATGGCTGGAGTTTCGCCACAACAGTTGGGGATGGCCTGCGCGCTGTCGCTCAGCCACGCTGCAAGTGCTGCCAGTGTCACCAGCGCAAGCACAGCCAACCCACGCAGCAGCATCACCTTCATGGCGCGCCTACCTCACAACAGGCACGGACCTTGCGGAGGGAAACAAGCACGAACAGCTGGCCCCAGTTTGGGTGCCAGCACAAGCGGCGGGCAACCCCTGCCCACCGGGCTGGCGTTCGTTGTCGAGTCCGGGAGATCAGAAGTTGCGGCAGCGCCGCTCTTAGGAATGAGATAGACATCCCTGCTCCCCTCTCAGGGACGTCAAGTGTTGAACGGGGGACAACGCTTAACGCGGGTTCCTAGATGCCACCACTCCAACGCGCGACCGCTACCACAATGCTAACGGTCGTACCACCACCACCCGTGCCGCTAGTATACTCCTCTGGCATAAATTGTCAAGAGTTGTTTGTGGTCAGCCCAGGCTGCGTCGCTTCCAGAGACGCTGCGCCTGCCAAGCGCCGTAACCCAACGCGAGCGCTGCCACTGCGGCGAACGCCCAGATCAGCGAGCGCCTCGGACCTTCCGAGGGCGTCGCCAGAACGCTTGGCAGCTCCGAGAAGCCGCCGACGCCCGCGACCGTGGACATCGTCATCGTTAGCGCGGTCATGCAGACGTCCTTCGGCTGGGTTGGGTGCAGCGAAATACAAGGCGACAGATCCGCCTCCCAGGGGATGTCCGCTGGCGGCCAACTTGAGATCGGTAGCTCTGCTCCTCCAAACGTTGGTAGCGCGTGAATCGGTTCGATATTGTGCTTGCTGATCGTGTCACCGGGGCTGGCCGGCGCGGCGACTTCCACGAATACATCCAGGTAGGTGGACGCGGGCCAGTCTTGGCCGGGTTGATTGCTGCGAATCTCCCCCAGCGACTGAGTGATTGTGCTCTGCGTAATCACGACAGGCCCCGTGATGCTATCTCCTCCCAGGGTCAGCGACGTGATCTCTAGGTCGACCACCTGCACGCCGCCGTCATCGTAGGGGTCGCTGCGTGCGATCGCCATGATTCCCGTGAAGGAGATCGTCTCCTGGCCGAGGCGGCTGGTGAAGCTGACTTCAGCGGAGACCTGCACGTTGTCCATACCAGCGGGTGGGAACGCGTATGCGGGGCTCGCGGGTCCGGCAACAAGTGCCGCGAAGCCAGCGAGGATGAGGAGCAGGACCGAACGCGATAGGTGGTTCAGCATCTAAGACTCATTCTGTACGCGCGCCGGAACTTAAAAGCACACGTACGCGTGCGCGAACGCGGGGGTAGCGGGAGTGTTATGTCAGTATACGGGGGGAGCCTTCCGGACGGAAAGTCAGCTCTCGGGCGGGAATGATAGGAGCCGGCTCCCGAAGACTGGGTCGGGGCCCAGCTCGGCCATCGTCTGGTCTACGGCCTCGGCCGGACTGAGTCCGTCGATCAGCAGGTGTTCGAGCAGCGCAGACGTCGCGGCATCAGTGTGCGATGCCGTGACGGTCTCGTCCCAACTGATGTAGCTCTCGGCGCCTCGTGCGATGAAGGCTCTCGCGGTCGTGTCCGTCAGCAGCCCCTCGCAACCCATCATGATCACCTGCGCGCCATCGTAATCGCTGCCCGCGCCCTCGATGAACCCCGCAGCGACACCGAAGAATGGATCGCCGCCCTTGCTATAACGGGCGATGACGAGGTCGTGGTCGTTCTGTTCATTCTGGTAGCGTTCAGCGCTATACGGCTCCGACGTAAAGAGCACTACCTCATCGAACGGCTCGCCTCGATCGTCGATCGCCTGCAGCCTGTCGGCGTGGGTTCGGAACACAAGCACGTCGTAGCCGAAGAACGGCAACTGTCGGTAGAAGTCGACCGTGACCTCTTCGCCGGGGTAGTAGTCGACGTCGTAGCCAGCCGCCTGCAATGTCGCCGTCGCGTCCTCCACAAACGCCGGATTCGGCACGGTTAGGCTGAGCTGGTCGATGATGGCGGCTGAAGGCTGACCCTCATCGCCATCGCTGCCTCGGAACAGCGTCCATAGCAGCGCTACAAGCGGCAACGTCACAATCAGCGCTACGATAACGGCGATCCGCCACGCCGTGGAGAAGCGCGAACCACCCTCTGCTCTCGCCTTTCGAGCCATGACTCAGGATAACATCCCACAAGCGTCCTCAGACGGCCTCTCGCTCAAGGTTGACAGAGGCTGGGAGCCCCAAGTAGGATTGCCTGGTCTAGAACCTGGTGGCACGGGGGTGGGTCAATCTAGCCGCGACCCGTTAGTTCGAAAGGCAGGATGCCATGTCGAGACTGGTAGCCGTAGTCGGAACCGTCCTACTACTCGGAATCGTCGCGTTCATATCGCAGGGAAGCTTCTCGCCAGCGACGGCGGGCATACCCATTCCGCCTCCGGGTTTCGATGAACTCAACGTCAACGGCGAAGTAGACATCGACATCACGCTCTGCTGCGGGACGTCAGAGACAGTACAACTGGCGGGCTTCATGGACGTCGAGCGCGGCCCTCTTAGCAAGGAAGGCGTAATCGATATCAAGATCGTCTCCATGTCGCTAACTGGAACCAGCACCTTACTGGGGCCGAATACGCCCGTAATAGTCAGCTTGAATCCCAACGGCGGACAAGCGCTCGGCCAGCTCATGCCGGCGAAGGGTATTGGCCAGTTCTCAATCCCATTCATGGACGTTCAGATCGGCGACAACTTCCACTTCCTCCAAAATCCCATGGAAATGTCCGCGAAGATCACGGGCGTTCCACCCTTCGGTGACAAGTTCACATCTCAAGGCACGGGGAACCCGATCCAGGACAACCTGGTCTCAGGCCCTGATGGTGTCCGTGGAACGCTGGATAGGTTCAACATCGATATCAAGCCACCTGACAAGAGCTACACCATCACCGTCCTCAAGCAGCACGGTGATACGAAGGCTGGGCTGCCCGGCTGGCGATTCAACATCTACTCCGGCTCCAGCTGCGAGGGCGGCTCGTTCGCTGCCGTCGATACGGACGCTGACGGCATCGCAGAGTTCGGCGGCCTGGCAGCCGGCACCTACGCCGTCCAAGAGAAGCTCGAGCCGGGCTGGAACAATGTGACGCCGCTCTGCCAGATCACGAGCGTGCCAGGCGGCGCCGGCGCAGCCGGAGTCCCCGCCTGCCCGATCCAGCCGGACATGCCGCCGCCGGCGGCCGGCTGCGACGAGTTCAACTCGGCAGCGTCGGTGAAGGTGCAGTTCACCAACCCGCCCTCCGATCCTCTGGACTGCGATCTGGGTGGGCCAACGCTGATCACTCGCGCTGCCGTCGCTCAAGGTGCGCTGGATAGCATCCAGACCGAGATCGTCGCGATGAATCTGACCGGCATCTGCGGCGGGGTTGTCGTTACCGTGCGGGAGAGCACGACCCGAGATTCACTTGGCCTGATCACCGAGCAGCAGAACGCCGAGCCAGGCGTGCTGGAGTTCGAGGCCGACAGCTTCTTCGATGTCTTCTTCGAAGTCGACACGCCAATCGGAACGCTCCACAACCAGGAGGCGCTACACCTGGAGTGCAAAATCCAGAGCCTCCCGCCCTACGGCTGCGTCTACGAGCCGGATGTAGGTAACCTCATCCTCTTCAACGCTGACAAGAAGGAGGTCGCAAAGCTGATCCACGCGGCGCACATCCCGCTGGATCCGAAGAAGACGCTGCTGGTCTTCGAGAACGTACCGAAGGTGACGCCCACGACGACACCAACTCCGACACTCAACCCGGACTTCACAGAGAAAATCGATATCCCTCTAACCTTCTACCAGCTCAATGGCTCCGCGTGGAATTCGGACACCATCAAGACGATGCTCGGTCGCGCGAATGCCATCTGGTCCGCAGCGAACATCAACTTCACTTGGCCCAACCAGCCTACGCTTCACCCACTGGCAGATCCGGCGACGACGCAGGGCGACAAGGGCGATGTCTTCGATGACCAAGAGAGTGATCAGGTATGTGATCGCGTGACAACGGCCAGGGACACCGAGAAGCCCGGCACCTTCCCGGTCGTCCTAGTGGGCGCCTTAGACGACGGCGAGACTTGGGGCGTAGCCCTAACGAAGGGTGGAGCCGTGGAATCCGGCTTGTGCGTCCTCCTCTCCGACGATATCAAGAACGACCCCCATCCTAAGCTCGGCGAGACGCTCGCCCACGAAATGGGCCACGCCATGTGTCTGGATCACACGGACAGCGACACGGCGGAGATGATGACGGATGACGATGATACCAACAACCTCCTCCACGCCACAGAGAAGCCGACGGGGAACAAGCTAACCAAGCCCCAGATGCGCGCGGCCCGGGAGTGTGCTCAGGAGCTGCTTGGCCAGCTACAGGGCACACCCGACGGCACGCCGACACCGACGCCTGCCGCAGCAACGCCGACCCCGACGGCAACCGCCTCGCCCACGAAGACGCCTCAAGAACAGCGGACCAGGCATGTGACATTGCGGTGCGTGCGCACCTCGGCCGATCAGAAGGTCACAGGCAGCGCGGTTGTTACGGAGAAGAAAGCGGACCAGCCTTCCCGCATTGTTCTCGATGTGAGCTGCAACTCCAACACCGAGCCCGTAGTGCGTACGAGCTACTCGATCTCGGCCAGCGCGACCAAGAACGTCCAACTCAACGTCTCAGTAGACAGCAGGAGCAACACATGCTCGTTCCCCGGCTTCTCCGCGACGGAACGCGTCTCCGCGAGTTGCACCGCCAGCCCAGAGGGCCTTGAACTGGTAGACACCGAAGCCCCGGCCGGCGACGGCGACGCCAACAAGAACGACACGGTCGATAGCATTGACGCGGCGCTGATCCTGCAGTTCATCGCGGGACTCACCGACGAATGGCCCAATTCGGACACGAACGGTGATGGTACGACGAACGCGATTGACGTGGCACTGATCCTGCAGTTCACCGCGGGGTTCTTGACGGGCCTGCCGGCATAGGATCAGGGTGAAGCATCTGGTATAACTCACGCAGTCAAGCAAGGCAAGCTGGAAGAAAGGCAAGGGGTGAACATGAGGATAGTGAATGCGTTACGTTTCGCGGCCGCGGTAACGGTAGCCCTTATTGCAGGTATCGTCATCATCTCGCACGTATCCGCGCAGCTTCCGGTCCTGAAGGTCACTTCGATCACGATAAGCACGGGTGCGAGCGGTGAGGTGGACGTTGAGGCCCGCGACATCGGCACACCAGGACTGGGAGCTTGGGAAATCGGCGTTGTATACGACTCGACGCTACTGACAGCGGTCAGCTGTACCGGCGCACAAGGCAGCGTCTGTAACACGAGCTTCGCCTCCAACCGCGTTCAGATTGTGGGCGCCAACGCGAGCGGACTACAAGGCACTAACATCCTCGCGAGCATCACCTTCCGTTGCAATGGTGAAGGCTCCGCCGATCTGTCTATCGTCATTGACGAACTCTCAGACGCCACAATCGGCGGGCCAAGTCCCATCGGACCTGGGATCAACGGCGGTCGTGTCACGTGTGCGGAGAGTTCCGGTCTGCCGGACATGCCGTCGTCATCGGACGATGATGATGACGACGAAGTCACGACGCTCCCGTCCTCTGGTCAGGGTACAGGCCGTCCGAACACCGTGAACTGGCTGATCGCCGCGGCCGCATCGCTCGGCCTGGTGACGATCCTCTCGTTCGGTGCCGCTCGCCTGTTCGCCACGCGCGGGGACGCCTAAGGCGACGATGAGGAGCCGAGCACTATGTGCAGGCGGCCTAGCGGCCGTCGTAGCGCTCGTCGTACTTGTAGCAGGGGTCTCGGCGCCTCGCGTGACAGCCGTGAGTACAGTGCTGAGTATCGACTCGGTCAGCATGCACGCGGGCAGCAGCACGGTCGTTGAGCTCAGAGCGGATGACGTGCCGTTCCCCGGACTCGGGGCTTGGAGCATAGGCGTCGTCTACGACTCTTCGGTTCTCACAGCGCTGTCCTGTGCAGAAGGCGTTGGTCCGAGCGCGTGCAACGAATCGTTCTCCGGCAACCGAGTAGAGATCACGGGAGCTTCGGCGGAAGGGCACCTCTTCGACGTGGTCCTCGCCAGCATCACGTTCGCGTGTGACCGCGCGGGCGCGAGCGACCTTCTGATCATTATCGAGGACTTTGCGGACGCGACCGAAAGCGGCCCTGTGCCCATTAGCCTCAAGTTGCAGAACGGGCGCATTACGTGCTCCGAAGCGGCGCCGCCTCCGACGGTCGATCTGCTCGGCGATGTTGACTGCAACGGAGTTGTGAACAGCCGCGACGCTCTCCTCGTTCTCCAATTCGAGGCCGCGCTGATCAGTTCGCTGCCCTGCCAGCAGCTGGGAGACGTGAACGGCGACGGCCGGATCGACTCCTTGGACGCCGGCCTCATCAAGCAGATCGACGCAGGACTGCTCACGCTCTAGCGTCTCGAGTTACATAGAAGCAGGGAAGCCGCCCAGCCTGGGCGGCTTCCCTCTTCGTAGCGCTGTCGGTGGCTAGCTGACGGACTCGACCGGCTGCCTAGCGATCAAGATGGAGCCGATTTCCACCTTCACCTGGTAAGTGGGAACGGCCTGTTGGGCGGGCTCTTGGAGCGGCTCTCCCGTCGCCAGATCGAACTTGGAGTTGTGGTACGGGCAGGTCACGGTACGGCCTTCGACCTTGCCATCAGCCAGCGGCCCGTTCGCGTGCGAGCATCGATTGCCAATTGCGTACAGCGTGCCGCCGACGTTGAAGAGCGCCACTTGTTCGCCGCCTACGTGAACGACGGTCGAAGTGCCATCTGGCAGATCATCGATGTTCGCAACGGACGTCCAGCCATCAGTCGTACTCGCGCTGCCCAGAGCCTCGGCAAGCGTTGCGCCGCCTTGCGCGCCAAGGCTGTCGAGTACCTTCGGCAGCGGCATCGCTAGGCAGGTGAACGTTGGCGTGTCCCGTAGTGTGTACGCGCTCGCCTTCGAATCACGCAGCTCCATCACCAGGTCCAGGAAATCGGCCGGGTTGTCTGTCTCGAACGACACGACGAACTCTTGGTCATCGATGCCATAGGAATAGGTCGTGTTCAGTTTCACCGATGGGTACTTGCGTCCCACGCCGATGTGCTCGTTCATCATCTCCTGGCGCGTGTCCTTGCTCAGCTCATACCAGGGCCGCGTCTTCACGAACGGGTAGACGAACAGATACTTAGCCGTACCGGGACTGACGCTCAGCCTGCTCTCCGAGGGTTCAGTCAGATCGGGCGTCTTATAGATCGAGCGACGCGTCATTGCTAGGTACGAGTACGGCGTGTCCAGGTAGGAGCCCATAGCCGTGCTGAACAGGGCGGTACCCAGCTCGTTGAACTCCTCCAGGCCGGCAGATACCTGCCAGAGCAGGAAGTCGGAGTCGCCGCGGATGCCGACGAGACTATAGCTCCCAATCAGCATCCGGTTGCCAAAGCTCTCGACGACCTGGCAGACCTCTTGTTTGCCCTGCTCGCGGTCTTCGGTAGGCAGCCGGCGCCAGGCCGGGTCCATCTTGAAAAACGAGAACTTGACGAACTGCCGGCGCGGAGTGCCTTCTGTCTGCTGTCCGTTTGCCTCTGGCCTGCCTGCGCCCTCAGGTGGACCGTCGGCTTGCCTGTTGCTGGCCGTCATCGCGTGCTGCCAGCCAGGACTTCTTCATTCTTGAAAACTGTTGGGTAGAACTCCTCCAGCTTCGCTTGCTCTTCGTCAGTGAGCGGCGGGGTTTCAGGCGCGGCCGTGAACTCGCGTAGCTGCTCTTCGTTGAGCATGTTGGGCAGCACAGAGCTGATCGTCGGCTGCGCGAGCACGAATTGGATCGCGGCCTGCCCGATCGTTCTTCCCGTGCCTTCGCCGTACAGGAAGTCCACGTGCTCGACCTTCTGCATGCTCTTATCGAGCCATTCCTGCTTGCGATGCTTGCGGTGGTCGTTCTCGTCGAAGCCTTTGTTCGGGTCGTAGGTCCCATCGAGCAAACTCGAGGCGTGGGGTACGCGCGAAAGCAGCCCGACGTTATGCTCCTCCGCAACGGGGAAGAACTTTCGTGCCGGGTCCTGCTCCAGAATGCTGTAGATGATCTGGATGCTGGGTACCTGGCGGTCGCGCATCGATGCAATGCCCTCCTCCTCCCAGCCGATGTCCGGCCCGATCGCGCAGCCGTAGTGGCGGATCTTGCCTTCCCGCTTCAGGTCCTCCAGCGTCGCGAACAGCTCATCGCTCTGGATGGTGCCGATGCGCGGGTTATGCAGCTGATAGAGATCGATATGATCCGTATTGAGACGCCGCAGGCTCTCCTCCAGCGCCTTCCGCACGAACTTTGGGGAGAAGTCTTGCGGCAGCTCCTTGTGCCCGTCTCGCTTCCCGTCGTTCGTGTAGAAGTCGTAACCGAACTTGGTAGCGATGACGACCTCATCGCGGACGTCGCCAAGCGCCTCGGCCAAGATCGTCTCTCCTCTGCCGTTGCCGTAGGTGTCCGCTGTGTCGAACAGCGTCACACCTTGGTCGTAGGCTTTGCGTAATAGGTCGATGCCTTCAGCATCACTCTTCACGCCCCACCAGCTCGTGGCGACAGTCCACACGCCGAAGCCGACTTCAGATACCGATAAGTCGGTCGTACCTAGTTTGCGATACTTCATAGGTCTTTCTCACTCCTAAATCGTTGCGCGATTAATGTTACTCGATTCGCGAATACGACCGAACCGAGCCTTACCTAGTTTCACGACGAGTGATCGTGGAGGCTATGCCGGTTTGCGAGCGCTGAAACCGAAGCCGCCGGGGAAGGTATTGACGTTGACGCTCGTGAACCCGGCGACTTCTAGCCTATCACCAACCGTGTCCGGATCGACCGGCACACGCGTGTCGAAGAGATGAAAGAGGTTCCAGCGCAGGCTGGGCACGCTATCGGATCCGAAGAACGGCGCGCCTGGCGCAAGAACCCTGCAGGCCTCTGCAAGCAGTTTGTCCTGCAACTCCGGGGAAGGGACGTGGTGGAGCATTGTAAAGCTCGCGGCGGACGTGAACGTATTGTCGGCGAAGTGCATGGCCGTAGCGTCGCCTTCAACGATCGTTACGTTTGTGCCCTCCATGCGCTGGCTCAGCGCGCGGGCCAGCTTGTGATCGATTTCGATCGCCGTCACGTGGGCAACGCGCTCCTTGAACCAGTCGGTGCCGACGCCAGGGCCGGGCCCGATCTCAAGCAGGCTATCGCCCAGATCGAGGTCTCGTGTGGCATAGGTCATGCCCATGGTTAGCTGCTTCGCCCACATGTCCGACTTGCAGTACCAGCGATGGACGATGTTCATGCGCGCTCCAGCGCTCGCCTTGGGTGGCGGCCGTCCACGTAGCCGACGAACGGAGGGTGGATGTTATACCCGAGCAACTCCTGCAGCCGCTCCGGCAGATCTCTAACGATGTCTTTCGGCACCGCGAGGATGTGGTTTTCCTGCGGTCGCAGCCAACCGACAACATACTCCAGGATCGTCCCGAATCGAGGCCTGTCTGTGTTGTTGGCGCCGCCGCCGTGGAACACACTGCCGGCGAAAAACAGCACCGAACCAGCCGGCATCTCGGCCATGACAGTCTCCGTGGTCTCGTCAGGCCGCTGATCGACCCACTTGTGGCTGCCTGGCACGATGCGTGTCGCGCCGTTCGCCTCTGTAAAGTCGTCCAGTGCCCACATCGTGTTCAGGACCAGTTCGTCGTGGGGGCGCGCGATGGGATAGATGCCATCGTCTGTGTGCAGTACCTGCGCTTTCTCGCCCGGTCCGATCTCGATGCCAACTGGCGCGCTTAGCTGGTAGCTCTCGCCCAGAACGCCATCGAGCACGCCTAACACGAGCGGGTGTGTCGCAAGGTCGTCGAACGCACGCGTCTTCGCGAAGAGCGCGTAGATGCGACGTGTGTTGAAGCCTTCGAACGCGTTGCGCCCTTCTGGCGTCTTCTCCAGTACTTCGGTCAGCTCCTTGCGGATCTTGGCGGCGCGGTCAGCATCAATCAACCCCTCGATGAGTGCAAAGCCGTCCTCCTTGATCGCTGCGACGACTTCATCGATCTCCGGCTTGACGGCCGTGACGCTCATGCTTTGTCCGGGTCCTTCTTCCCTTTCTCGATCTTGCGGCCCTGCTTCTGCTCTAGCCGCCATATGGCCCGGCCTTTGTCGGGGTGTGGGTCTTTAACGATGCCGTATATCTCGCGACCTTCGTGTCCCTCTGGCAGGTGTTCTGTAATCGGAAGACCTTCCGAATCGCAGAACAGCATTCAGTGGCAATATTTATACTTTTGCATCTCCTCGCAGGCGCAGATCCACTCGCTGGACTTGGCCTCCTCCGCCTTGTCTTCGTAGAAGTTGCACGGGCAAAGCGGACGTCCTACCTCGTCGATATGCTTGGCGAGGCCGATCACGAGAAACTCCGTCACGTCGCGCTGTGGATGGAGATAGCTGCCGCTCTTATCAGCGAACTTCTCGACGAACTTCCACATCTTTTCGACGTTCTTCGGCGAGGCCTGCTCGCGGTCCTCGTCCGTCGGCTGGTCGACCTGTGGCTCGTCGCTCATGCGCTGTCCTTTCGTCTAGTCCTCGATGCGGACGACACCATTCGTCCCATCAACCGTGATCAGCATACCGTCCTTGATCCGTTGGGTAGCAACCTTCGTGCCGACGACTGCAGGAATGCCGTACTCCCGCGCGACCACGGCGCAGTGTGAGAGCGCGCCTCCAACGTCGGTGACGATCCCGCCCGCCACGGCGAACAGCGGCGTCCAGGGCGGCGCCGTCGCGTACGTCACGAGGATCTCGCCGGGGGAGAGTCGTTCTACTTCAGACAGCGTCGGAATGAAGCGCGCCGTGCCTCGTACAACACCCGCGCTTCCGGCTAGCCCTGTGATCTCGGAAGGATCCGATGGCTCAGCAACGTCACCGCCGAAGAACCTGTCCAGCGGATTCGCCACGACGGCGCCCGTGCCGATCGACGCCGGGGGTAGAACGCGCATCCAGCGCTCTCGTTCCGCTTTCCTCTCCTCCACCTGCGGCCGGAAGTCGCGCCCCGAGTTCGCCGCGGCCTCCTCGATATCGGCGATCCAGAGGTAGAACACGTCGTCTGGTGCGCTGATGGTCTCTTGGGCGGCCAGATGCCTGCCGATCGCGAGCAGCGGCACGCGGACGGCCGAATGGCCCTGCTGGTCGATGTAGAAGTTGTGGTCCTCCAAGAGCACCGTCCGCTGTTGGGCGGACGTCAGCCATGCCCTGAACGTGGCAAGTTTCTCGGGCTCGTCTGAGAGCTTCACCTCGCATTCCTTGACGCGCTCCTCCCGTCGCTTCGCCGAGCGCTCATGCAGTGCTTCTGGGCTAGAATCGTCCTCCATATCGAGGTAACTTCGAACGATGAAGATGGGAAAGGCCGGATCCTCGCGCCACGTTGGAAACGCGAACTCGCTGAACGACTCGTTCCGGTGCCCGTATGCGTCTAGGAAGGTGTTGAGCAGCGAGAGAAACTCCTCTCCTCCCTGCACAGTTTCGATGTTCGCGAGAAATTCGGATGTAGGCTGGTTGCGAAGCAGATCTTCCACGGCAGGACGCTGCTTGGCCTCCTGCGCCAGCTCCCAAAGGGCGTTGGCCGATTCGAGCGATTTGTTCGGGAAGCCTTGGGTGAGTTCGGCATCGAGCATCTCTTCCCCCTCCCCGAATTCCTGCGTGCAGAACTCAAAGAAACGATTCCCAGCGAATGAGGCAGGATTCATGACGAGCGCGTGGAGTTCGCCATGCCGTCGCCGGATCATGCGGACTTGGTTTAGGCGGTCGACTAGCTCGGTCAACCTAAGGCCCCGCTCGTCGAGCGACCACAGCGATCGTGTGAGCGCCTCTACCTCCGGCTGGTACTCGGTGTTCCAGAGCTCTAGGATGCGGTCGGCTCGGGCTTCCATGTCACGATTCCGGACCGCCGTCCGAACCTCAGGATCGTCATCAAACAGGGCCAATCGCACGAACGCATACCCGTGGGCATGCTTTTGTTCCAGGTAGACTGGCATCCCGGTGACATCGAACGTCCGGTTAAAGCCGTCCAACAGCATACGGCCGATCTCCTGCGAGAGCGGTGTGAGTGGTAGCGGACAGTGCATCTGGTCCCAGCGCCAGCCGAAGGTTTCCTCGCTCGGATCGTCCCACTCGACGGGAAATTCGGTGCCGTCCGGACACTCAAAGACGGTAGTCAGCTTCTGGTCGCTCATGGTAGTTCCGTTCCCTTCATGATCAGCACCCATCGTACAGGATTGCTCATGGCTTTCCAATGAGCGACGCGTTCAGTAGAATCAGCCTCGTGGTGCGGGAAGCCCTGGCTAGACAAGTGATCCGTTGTGCCTGATCAGCCCTCAGCGCTGGACGGCGTCCGCGTCCTCGACCTCACGGGCGAGATGGGCGCCTACTGCACGAAGCTCCTCGCTGACCTAGGCGCGGACGTGATCAAGATCGAGCCGCCCGGCGGTGACCCGGCCCGTAACATCGGGCCGTTTGTCGGCGATGAGCCCGGACCCGACCGAGCGCTCAACTTCCTCAACCAGAACACCAGTAAGCGCAGCGTCACGCTAGACCTTCAGGACGACGCCGACCGCGAGAAGCTCCGCAAGCTCGTGCCGACAGCCGACATCGTGGTCGAGGACTTCCCTCGGGGCTACCTCGACGGCCTCGGGTTAGGCTACGACGTGCTGACGAAGCTACGCGAAGACATCATCCTCACCTCGATCACAGGGTTCGGGGGCACCGGACCACACAAGGACTATCTGGCGCCGGACATCGTCGGCGTCGCGATGGCGGGCATCATGTGGCTCGCGGGCGACCCGGAAGACCCGCCTAACCTGCCATTCGGCAACCAGGGCTATTTCTCCGCGTCGGTCCAGGCCGCCGCAGGCACAACCATGGCGCTCTATCATCGCGACCGCACAGGCGAGGGCCAGCAGGTCGAGGTGTCGATGCAGGAAGCGCTCCTGATCGCGCAGGAGACCGCGATGCAGGCCTACGACATGACCAAAGGCGTGCGCAGCCGCGCGGGAGCCCGAGGCTCGCTGCCGTTCTCGATCCCTGGCATCGGACCATTCGAGGCGAGCGACGGCTGGATCTGGGGCTACGTTGGCACGCCCGGCGGCGCGCCCTGGAGCGAGTTGCTGAAGTGGATGGTCGACGAAGGCAAAGCCGAAGACCTTGAGGAGGAACCGTATAAGAGCGTCGCTAACCAGCTCGACCTTCGATTCCTGACCGGCCTTGCACTGGACGCAGAGAAGCGCAAGGAGCATCTGCCGACGCTCAAGCACATCGGCGAGGTCTTCACCCGCTTCTGCGCCGGCAAGCCCAAATGGGACCTCTACGAACAGGGTCAGGGCCGGCGGCTCCTCATCGGCATCGTTAGCACACCGGAGGACCTGGCGAAGAACCCGCAGCTCGCCGCGCGTGGCTACTACCAGTCGATCGAAAGCAGCGCAGGCACTATCCGCTATCCCGGCGCGCCGTATCAGCTATCAGGGACACCGTGGAAAGCGACACGGCCACCGCAGGCCGGTGAGCACACAGCGGAGGTGCTGGAGTAGGTATGGCAGTCAAGCAAGCGCTCGAAGGCATCAAGGTCGCCGACTTCTCCTGGTTCGCGGCGGGCCCGATCTGCGCCGAGGCGATGGGCACGCACGGCGCGACCGTGGTCCGCGTCGAGTCGGAGTCGCACATGGACGGTCTGCGAGGCGTCGCCCCGTTTCCCACTGGCAAGACAGGCTACAACGTCAGCGGCTGGTACAACAACTACAACGCCAACAAGCTCAACGTCACCCTCAATCTCAACACGGACAAGGGCAAGGAGTTGGCGCTGCGCCTGGTCGAATGGGCTGACGTCTTCATCACGAACATCACGCCGCGCGTGATCGAGCGCTGGGGCCTAAACTACGACGACCTGAAGCAGGAGCGCGAAGACATCATCGCCGTCTACCAGCCCATGCAGGGCGCGGACGGCCCGCACCGCGATTTCCTCGGCTTCGGCGCCGTTCTCGGGCCGATCACCGGCATCAATCACCTCACCGGCTTCCCAAGTCGAGCGCCGTCCGGCCTCGGGACCAACTACCCGGATTACGTCATCAACCCTATGCACACACTCACGGCCATCATGGCCGCGCTGCACCACCGCAACAAGACGGGTAGAGGACAGCGCATTGAGCTATCGCAGCTAGAATCGGTCGTGGCGTCGCTCGCGCCGGCGGTCATGGACTACATGGCGAACGGCCGCGTCGCGACGCGCTCCGGGAACCGCCTGCCACACGCGGCGCCGCACGGAGCGTTTCCCTGTCAGACGATCAAGATAGCAACACCCTTCGGCGAAGCGGACGAAGCTCGTTGGTGCGTGATCGCCTGCTTCTCCGACGAGCAGTGGTCGTCGCTCAAGAGCGCAATCGGCAACCCCGACTGGGCCGACGACCGATTTGAAACTCTCGCAGGACGCAGGGAGCACGAAGACGAGCTGGAAGAGAAGCTTGGCGAGTGGACGATCGGACAGTTCCCGGAAGACGTCATGACCACGCTCCAAGCTGCCGGCGTACCCTCCGCAGTGGTCCAGAACGCTCGCGACTTGCTAGATAGCGACGAGCACATACGCGAACGCGACTACTACGTCTACCTCGATCACCCAGAGGCCGGTCGCACCGCCTACGACGGCCCGGGCTTCCGCCTCTCCAAGACGCCTGCCGAATATCGCACAGCGGGGTGTATGCTTGGCGAGCACAACGAGCAGGTCTGCAAGGAGATCCTCGGCCTCTCCGATGAAGAGATCGCCGACCTCATGGTCGAGCAGGTCCTGTACTAGCGGCCTGCCGGTACCCCCGTGCTTGACACCCTATAGGCCGTGCGGCATGATGCTTTCGGCCAACCAGACGCACTACCTCTGATAGAACACGCTCGTTAGAGCGCATACGCAAGGAGAGCCCCATGGCAGAAATTTCCGGAGCGCAGCTCATTTCGCGCAGCCTCAAGCTGCATGGCGTTGACCACATGTTCGGCATTGTCGGCTTCCCGGTCGTGCCGGTGGGCTTCGCCGCGATGCAGGAGGGCATTAAGTACTACGGCATGCGCCACGAGCAGTCAGCCTCCTACGCCGCCCAGGCTGTGTCCTATCTGACGGGACGTCCAGGGTCATGTCTGGTCGTCTCCGGACCCGGCATGACGAACGCTATCTCCGGGCTGGCCAACGCGCAGTCGAACTGCTGGCCAATGATCCTGATCGGTGGAGCGTCAGATATCGCCCAGGACGGCATGGGGGCGTTCCAGGAGGCACCGCAGATCGAAGCGGCCAGGCCTTTCGTCAAGTACGCGGCCAGGATCGACAGCGTCGAACGAATCCCCTATCTCGTGGAGCAGGCCGTCCGTATCTCAATGTACGGACGGCCGGGCCCGGTATACCTGGACTTCCCGGGCGACATCATCGACGCGAAGATCGAAGAGGACGACGTCACGCAGCCGCCGCGCGTACCGGATCCGGCGCGTCCGCTGGCCGACCCCGCGGCCGTGGAGGGCGCAATCGACGCGCTGAAGTCAGCCGAGCGTCCGCTCGTCATCGTCGGGAAGGGCGCTGCTTACTCCCGCGCGGAGGCCGAGGTACTGGAATTCATCGAGAAGACGCAGCTGCCTTACCTCGCCGCACCGATGGCTAAGGGTCTGATCCCCGACGACCATCCGCTATCGACAGCCGCCGCGCGTTCGCTCGTGCTGCAGAACGCCGACCTGATCTTCTTGATGGGCGCGCGGCTTAACTGGATCATGCACTTCGGCCTACCGCCGCGCTTCGCCGAGGATGTGCGCGTGATTCAGTTGGACATCGCTCAGGAGGAGATCGGCACCAACGTGCCCACCGAAGTCGCGCTCGTCGGAGACGCCAAGGCCGTGGTGGGCCAGCTCAACGCCGTGCTGGATGAGCATCCCTGGCAGTTCCCCGAGGAGAGCACATGGCGTACGACGATCCAAAAGAAGATCGATGAGAACGTCGCGAAGACCGCTCCGATGCTCACCGACGACTCGGTCCCTCTGACCTACTACAGGGTTCTCAACGAGATCAACAACCTGCTGGAGAAGGACGATATCATCATCAACGAAGGCGCGAACACTATGGACATCGGCCGCCAAGTGCTGGCGAACTACTTGCCGCGCCACCGGCTGGACGCGGGCTCGTTCGGCACGATGGGCGTCGGCTTGCCGTATGCCATCGCTGCCGCCGCCGTGCATCCGGACAAGCGCATCGTCGCCGTGGAGGGCGATTCGGCGTTCGGCTTCAGCGGCATGGAAGTAGAGGTCGCCTGTCGTTACAACATGCCCATCGTCTTCATCGTTGTGAACAACAACGGCATCAGCGGCGGCCCCAGCGAACTTGACCCGAACTTCATCCCGCCGTCGTCGCTCCTCCCGAACGCTCACTACGAGAAGGTGATCGAGGCCTTCGGCGGCCTCGGTTTCTTCTGCGAGAAGCCAGACGAGATTAAGCCGGCGCTGGAGAAGGCCTTCGCGAGCGGCAAGCCGTGCGTGGTCAACATCATGATCGACCCGCGCGCCCGACGCCGCGCCCAGCAGTTCGGCTGGCTGACAAGATAGTGCGGTCGACCCTCATCTGCAGAAGCTTCGCTTCTGCCAAGCTGCCGGAACGGCAGCCGTTCGGCTGGCTCACGCGCTGACAATCATGATCGATCTAGCTGTCGCTTCGCGACAGCGAAGCTCGCCGAAGGCGAGCCGGTACCCTTTGACCAATCCATTGCCTGGGTTATCATCGCAATAAAGGGCGCTCAGCCGATGATGAGCGCCCTCGTGTAAAGGAGCCGTAGCGCCAACATATGCTCGAATTCGTCACGCTCACCCCTAAGGCGCTGAACGACTACCGCCCCGTCATCGGAGATGAGCTTGTCGATGAGATTCGAGATCTCGCCGCTCCTCTGGCGAATGCCCGTGTCCTCCATGTAAACGCCACGCCATTCGGCGGCGGAGTCGCCGAAATCCTATCGACACTCGTGCCGCTGATGAGCGACCTCGGCCTGCAGGCCGAGTGGCGCGTCATCGTCGGCCCCGAACGCTTCTACGATGCCACCAAGGCCCTTCATAATAGCCTGCAAGGAATGGCGGTGGACTGGACCAGCGAGATGCAGGAGTCCTGGCTGGAGGTCAACAGGGAGAACGCCGAGCAGCTCAAAAAAGGGTACGATTTTGTCGTCATCCACGATCCGCAGCCGGCCGCCATGCTCAGCACGCTCCGCTCAGACGGGGCCGAACGAGTCGATGGCAAGTGGGTCTGGCGCTGCCATATCGATTTGACGGAGGCCCAGCCGGCCACATGGGACCTCATGAGACCCTACGTGAACCGGTTCGATGGCGCGATCTTCACCAGCGCCGACTACGTCCAGTCCGGCCTCGATGACCCACGAGTATTCATCGTCCCGCCCGCCATCGACCCACTCAGCCCCAAGAACGTCGACATGCCGGACTCGGAGCGCCGTGCGATTCTAGAGCGCTTCGACGTCGACCCAGACCGGCCTCTTATCGCCCAGATCTCGCGCTTCGACCCATGGAAGGACCCCCTGGGCGTGATTGAGGCGTACCGGCGTGTGAAGCTGCACGTGAAAGGTCTACAGCTCGTTCTCATCGCCTCGATGGCCCACGACGACCCCGAAGGCTGGGAGTGGTACGAACGCTGTGTCAGGCGGGCCGGCGAAGACTTTGACATCCATGTCCTCTCTAACCTCCACGGTGTGGGCAACGTGGAGGTTAACGCCTTCCAACGTTCGGATGTCCTGGTTCAGAAATCGATTCGTGAGGGCTTCGGACTCGTCGTCTCGGAGGGCCTCTGGAAGGAGCGGCCTGTGGTTGCGGGAAACGTCGGCGGCATCCCCCTCCAGCTCGTCCAGGGAGAGACGGGGTACCTAGTTGGTACAATAGAGGAGTGCGCCGAGCGCGTGGAGGAGTTGCTCGCTGACCCAGCCTTGGCCGCCCAGATGGGCGCCGCGGGACGCGAGTTCGTGCGGGAGCGTTTCCTCATCACACGACTGCTGGCGGACTACGTCAAGATCTTCCGCTTGCTGAGCGGGATCGAGACGCCGCCAGTCGCGGAGATCGGCGCCTAGCGGCAGGAGGCCACATGAAACGCACAATCGCCATGATCCTCTCAGGCGGACAGGGGGATCGGCTGAGCGTGCTCTCCGAGGAACGCGCGAAACCGGCGGTGATCTTCGGCGGGCGCTATCGCATCATCGACTTCACGCTGAGCAACTGCGCCAACTCCGGCATCACAAACGTCGGTGTGCTCACCCAGTACCGGCCACGCTCGCTGAACGACCACATCGGTATCGGCAGGCCGTGGGATCTTGACCGCGGAGGGGGTGGGGTTTCGCTCTTGCAGCCCTACCTCGGAAGCGAGGCTTCCGACTGGTACCAGGGCACTGCCGACGCCGTCTACCAGAACCTCTATTACGTTGAGGAATCACGCGCCGAACACGTGCTCATCCTAGCCGGTGACCACGTGTATCAGATGGCGTACGATGAGCTGATCGACTTTCATCGCGCGAACGAGGCCGATGTCTCCATTCCCGTCTACACCGCTTCCTTGGAGGACGCGAGCCGCTTCGGCACGCTCTTCATCGATGACGACGACCGCGTCGTAGGCTTCGAGGAGAAGCCGGAGAACCCCCGATCCACTCTGATCTCCATGGGTATCTATCTCTTTAGCCGCGATGTGCTGATACAGGCTCTCGTGGAAGACGCCGCCGACGACGCTAGCCAGCACGACTTTGGCGGGGACATTCTTCCGCGCATCGTGGCTGACGACTCGAAGAGGGTCTACGGCTCACGGTTCCATGGCTACTGGCGAGACGTTGGGACGGTCGAGTCCTACTTCCAGGCCAACATGGACCTGCTGGAAGAGGTGCCGGACCTGAACCTCTACGACCCGGACAGTGAAATCCGGACGCGGATCATGGCCAACCCTCCGGTGAAGATCGGACCACGAGCGAAGATCAGCCGGTCCTTACTCTCGGTTGGGGCAATCGTGAACGGAGAGGTCCATCACTCAATGCTCTCACCCGGCGTCTACATCGAGGAGGGCGCCACCGTCCGCGACTCGATCATCTTCGACGGCGCTCACATCAAGTCCGGCGCGGTCGTGGAGCAGGCTGTTCTCGACAAAGAGGTAACGGTCGGCGAGGACTGCCACCTGGGGTTCGGGGACGACTGGACGGTCAATCAGGAGCGTCCGGAAATCGTCAACAGTGGCGTCACCATTGTCGGCAAGCGCGCTGAATTGCTACGAGGCGTCAAGGTCGGCCGGAACTGCGTCATCGGCCCCGGCGTTATCGCTGCCGGCATAGACGGAGACTACATCCCAAGCGGCACGACGATCCGGGCCGAGCAGCGCACCACTACCTTCTCCGTTTGAACGACGGGCGACTCTAGTTGACCGGCAACATCGGTGACGGCTGTGCTGGCGCAGCTATATAACCGGTACCAACACTCCCGCTGAGCTAGGAGACCATCATGCGCGACCTCGCCCTACGAGCGCTCGATACGGCCAAGAGCCAGGGCGCAGACTACGCTGACGTACGAGTCCTGCGTGAAGAATCCGAATCGGTCACGGTCCGGCTTCAGAACGTCGAGGCGCTCACACACGACGAGTCGTTGGGTTTCGGCGTGCGCGTGCTCGTCGACGGCTTCTGGGGGTTCGCCAGCAGCCACAAGATGACGAACGAAGAGGCCGACCGCATTGCGGGTGAGGCGGTGCGTATCGCGCGCGCCTCGGCGTTGGTGCGGGGGAAGCCCGCCGACATCGGCCCCGCCTCGGCCATCGTCGACAAGTATGTCACCCCCGTCAAGAAGGATCCGTTTAAGGTGCCGCTCGATGAGAAGATCGCGCTGCTGCTCTCGACTACGGAGACGATGATGAAAGCGCCGAACATCGTGATGGCCGAAGCGAGCAGCTACATCCAGCGCGACGAGAAGCTCTTCGTCAGCACCGAGGGCAGCGAGATTGAACAGACGCTCATCGAGACCGGCTGCGGCATCGAGGCGACCGCCGTGGACGAGGGTGAAGTCCAGCGGCGCTCCTACCCGAACAGCGTCGGTCGGCATCAGGGCACGGAAGGCTGGGAGTTCGTCGAGCGCTGGGACCTGCCCGCCAATGCCGGACGCGTCGCCGAGGAAGCCGCGGAACTGCTCCGCGCTAAGCCCTGTCCGTCCGGCAATACCACGATCATTCTCGATGGCAGCCAAGTCGCGCTCCAGATCCACGAGTCCTGCGGCCACGCGATCGAACTCGACCGCGTGCTCGGCACCGAGGCGGCGTTCGCGGGCACGAGCTTCCTCACCGTCGACAAGCTGGGCAACTTCGCCTACGGCTCGCCTTCGGTGAACATCACCGCCGACGCGACGATCCCCGGCGGGCTGGGCACGTTCGGCTACGACGACGAAGGCACGCCCGCCCACTCGACGCCCGTCGTGCGAGAAGGCCAGTTCCTTGGCTACTTGACGTCTCGTGAGACAGCAGCCGCCCTCGGCCAGATGAGCAACGGCGCCATGCGGGCCTCCGGTTGGAACCGCATCCCGCTCATTCGCATGACCAACGTCAATCTCGATCCCGGCGAGTGGACGCTCCAAGACATGATCGCCGACACCGAGGACGGCATCTACATGGAAACGAACAGGAGTTGGAGCATCGACGACAGGCGTCTCAACTTCCAGTTTGGCACAGAGGTGGGCCGTGAGATCAAAAACGGCAAGCTAGGCGACCTGCTCAAGAACCCGACCTACACCGGCATCACGCCTCAGTTCTGGGGCTCCTGCGACGCCGTCGCTAACCGCGACCACTGGGTCGTCTGGGGAACTCCGAACTGCGGCAAAGGTCAGCCGGAGCAGGTGGCCCACACCGGCCATGGCGCATCGCCCGTGCGCTTCCGCAACGTCCAAGTCGGCATCATGAAGTGACGCCGAGAATCAGGCTTGACAGGATATTCATATTATAGTACTCTTTTATCTGATTTACGAGGATATAAATATCAGTAGAGGTATAGAGATGAGAGCGTCATACGAAGAGCGCGTCCCCGTGATTGAGGCGGTGCTGCGTCGATTGGGCCGGCCAGCAACCAGGGCAGAGTTATATGACACCCTCAAGACCGAAGAAGGCCTGTTTGACAATCGGCGCCGTCTCGATGCGACGATAAGGGACGATCTGAAGCGACCGCGATCGGTCTTTGTTCGACAGGGAAAGGATCATATCGCCTTAAGGAATCCAACGGGCAACACGACCCAACTCGAAAGTGAGCCTCAAGAATCAAAAGTCTACGAACGCGGTCAGACCGTTGTGCCCAAGAGGATCCGTGACGCGATGGCTGTAGAAGAAGGAACAACTCTGATGTGGCAAGTCAAAGAAGGCATAGCCCAAGTTGTGGCAATTCCCAAAGATCCTGTTCGCGCCCTCTACGGAATCATGAAGGAGAAAGGTCCAACGTTCCAAGAGTATCTGGCAGAACGCAATGCGGAACGCCAGCGCGAGCGCGAACTCGAAGCGGACGACTAACGCCTGTGGCGTACGTACTCGACACCACCGCGTTAGTCTCTTACTTCAAAGCCGAACTTCTGGGCGCCCAAGTCAGAGACATGTTACTACAGCAGCCCTCGAATCTCCTGCTGCCCTTCATGGCCATCATGGAGGCGCAATACGTCCTCGCCCGCACGTTCACGCCCGCCCAGGTCGGCCAGCTCATCGCCACCTTGCGCGCCCTGGGAGCACCGGTTGTCGAGTCAGACCCAGCCTGGGGAGCCGCCGCCGCACGCGTCAAGTCCAGCGGTGGCCTCTCGCTTGCCGACGCTTGGATCGCATCGCTCGCGCTCATGCATGACGCGGAGCTGGTGCACAAGGACCCGGAGTTCGATCGCGTCAAAGGCCTGCGTTCGTATCGCCTCGACTGACGCTCCAGCCAGACTGCTGCGCTATCATGCGCCGGATGGAGCTGGAACAATTCGAAGAGTTGGTCCGACGCGGCCTGGAAATGATCCCGGACGAGATTGCCAAACAGATGAGCAACGTCGACATCGAAGTACAAGATATGCCAAGCCAGGAGCAGCTTGCTTCCGCTGGAGTGCCGAGGGGACACACCCTCCTTGGACTCTACGTAGGCATTCCGCTGACTCGGCGCACCTCCGGCTACAACATGGCGATGCCAGACCGGATCATCATCTTCCAGCGACCGCTGGAAGCCAGGTCTCGTGACGAAAACGACCTTATCGAGCGTGTCCGGGAAACCGTCATCCACGAGGTCGCGCATCATTTTGGTATCAGCGACGAGCGCCTTGACGAGTTCGAGGCGGAACGGCACAAGGAAGGCTAAGAATGGTACGCGCGATCGATATCCACATTCATCCGCCTATGCCGGGGCGGCGCACGCTCACCGACGACCCGGAGATCGCCAAGTACTTCCGCTCGGCCGTTGCGCACTCCAAGCCGGAGGAGATGGCCGAGATGTACCAGGAGCTGGATATCTTCGGCGTGCTTTTCCAGATCGATTTCGAGACGGCGTCCGGCTCCAAGCCGATCCCGAACGACTACATCGCCGAGCTGGCGCAGCGCTACCCGAAGCAGTTCGTTGGGTTCGGCAGCGTGGATCCGTGGAAGGGCGCAATCGCCGTCCGGGAAGTCGAGCGCTGCGCCGAGGAGTTGGGCCTGCTCGGCCTCAAGTTCCATCCGCAGCAGCAGTTCTTCCCCAACGACGAGCGTTTCTACCCTATCTACGAAGCGGCCCAGCGATACGGCCTAATCGTGTTGTTCCACACCGGCACAACGGGAGTTGGCGTCGGACAACCGGGCGGAGGCGGCATCAAACTGAAGTACGCCAGGCCCATTCCCTACATCGACGACGTCGCGGCGGACTTCCCGGAACTGACGATCATCATGGCCCACCCAAGCTTCCCCTGGCAGGAGGAGCAGCTCGCGGTGCTGGTGCACAAGCCCAACGTCTACATGGACCTCTCCGGCTGGTCGCCGAAGTACTTCTCTCCGCTCCTGGTCCAGTACGCCAAGACGCTGATCCAAGACAAGGTCATGTTCGGGTCGGACTATCCCGTTATCAGCCCCGAACGGTGGATGAACGACTTCGACGCACTCGGGTTCGATGACGCCGTCAAGCAGAAGATTCTGCTCGACAATGCAAAGAAGCTCCTGAAGCTGGAGGTGTAGGCATGATTGGCCAAGACGAGCTGAAGAACCTCGCCGACCGCGCGATCGAGATGAGCCAGGCCGAGCAGACCGAGGTCGTCGTCGTCGCGCCGCACAGCTCGCTCACGCGCTTTGCCAACAACTACATCCACCAAAACGTCGAGCAGCAGGACCTCGATGTCCGTGTGCGCAGCGTCGTCGGCAAAAAGATCGGCGTCGCGTCGAGTAACGACACGTCCGACGAGGGACTGAAGAACGTCGTCGATCGCGCGCTCAACCTCGCCCGCCACCAGCGTGACAACGCCGACTTCCACTCCCTGCCTTCGCCGCAGCCGATTCAGGAGGTCGAGGTCTACGTCGAAGCGACAGCGCGCACAGGGCCGGAGGAGCGCGCGGCCGTCGTCGGCCAGATCTGCGATGCCTCCTCGCGGGCGGGCCTGACCGCGGCCGGCGCGTTTCGCACAGCAGCGACCGAGATCGTCATCGCGAATTCGCTCGGCGTGTTTGCCTACCAGCGCGACACGCTCGCCGACATCAACACGGTGGTGATGAGCGAGCACGGCTCCGGCCACGCGGAACGCGTCAGCGCGGATGTCGGCGACATCGACGGCGAGGCGGTCGCGAAGGAGGCCATCGATACCGCGCTCATCAACATCAATCAGACTGAGATTGAGCCCGGTGAGTATGACGTCGTCTTCCAGGAATACGCCGTGGCCGACATCCTCGACTTCTTCGGCTATCTCTCATTCGGTGCACAGGCGTATCAGGAGAAGCGTAGTTTTATGGCCGGCCGCATCGGTGAGCAGGTGATGGGCGAGAGCATCACGATCTACGACGACGGCCTTTCGCTGGAAAGCTCTCCCAACCCGTTCGACTATGAGGGCGTGCCTCGGAAGCCGGTCACGTTTGTCGAAAAGGGCGTGGCGAAGGGCATCGTCTGGGACACCTACACGGCAGGCAAAGATGCGGAGGACCGCGAATCTACCGGCCACGCCCTGCCTGCCGGCAGCACCTTCGGTCCGATCCCATCGAACATGTTCCTTGCGCCCGGCGATGCGACGATCGACGAGATGGTTGAGTCCACGAAGAAGGGCATCTTCGTCAGCCGTTTCTGGTATACGCGGCCGGTGCACCCGCTGAACGTCGTGGTCACCGGCATGACCCGCGACGGCACGTTCCTGATCGAGGATGGCAAGATCACCAGCCCTGTGAAGAACCTGCGCTTCACACAGAGCTACCTGGAGGCGATGAACCGCGTCGAAGCCATCGGCAAGGACACAATGCTCCATCAGGCGATTGCCGGCGTGAGCCGCATTCCCGCGCTCAAGATCGCCAAATGGACGTTCACCGGCGTGAGCGAGTACTAAGGCGACTCTTCGAGCCGCTTTGATTGTCTGATTGTAATCGCGGTTTTGGAGCTCTCTGCGGGCCCGGCTAGCTTCGGCGCGGTCGCCGGAAGGGCTCCAACCTTTGATTGGATCAACGCCGTTTTGGGCACCTGTGACGGGTTGCGCTGCCCCTGCGATCAGCCGTTGTCCATGGTGGATCAGTCTGCGTTGACTCATTGGTCCTATCGTAAGAGCTTCGCCATATTGCGCGGAGGGGAGACGGCACAGGACAACATTCGCCTACTCTCATTCCGAGCCGCGTGGGGCGGAGGAAACTGGTGAGGAGGGCGAGGAACCTGACGCCGGTAGACGATGCATGACAGACCGGCGTGGTGACAGACAGAACGCACTCGGCGAGAGATCAGATTCCTCGCTTGCGCTCGGAATGACGGAACGCGCGTGGTATGATGGCGCGACCAAAACTGGTGGGGTAACACCAACACGGGTACGGCGGAGGTAGACCATGCTGAGTCCCTATCGCGTCCTCGACCTCACAAACGAGCGCGGGATGCTCTGCGGCCAAATGCTGGCCGACCTAGGCGCCGACGTGATCGCGGTCGAGCCGCCCGACGGCAACTCCGCCCGCCGACTCGGGCCGTTCGCGAACGACGAGCGCGATCCTGAGCGTTCGCTTTATTGGTGGGCGTACGCGCGTAACAAGCGCTCGGTCACACTCGACATCACCACGGACGAAGGCCGCGATGAACTGCTGCGACTGGCGAAGGGAGCGCACTTCCTGATCGAGTCGGAGCGCCCCGGCCGGATGGCCGAACTTGGCCTGGGCTACGACGAGCTGGCGAGGGTGAATCCGGCGTTGGTGTACGTCTCGATCAGCGCCTTCGGGCAGGACGGCCCCAAGGCCGGCTACGCCGAGAGCGATCTTATTGTCGAGGCAGCCGGTGGCAACCTCGTGCTGCAGGGCGACGACGACCGCCCGCCGGTGCGCGTGAGCGTGCCGCAGGCCTACCTCCACGCGGGCGCTGAGGCGGCTGGGGCAGCGCTGATCGCCCACCACGAGCGCCAGCGCTCCGGACGCGGCCAGCATGTCGATGTCTCCGCCCAGCAAGCAGTGAACCAGGCGACATTCGCCTCCGCTCTAGCCGCCGCTCTCGGCGGCGAGCTGTACACGCGTCTTGCCGGCGGCGCCAAGCTAGGCGCTATCGAAGCCCGGCTGGTCTATCCGGCGAAGGACGGCCACGTCGCGGTTCTCCTCTTTTTCGGTTCGGCAATCGGTCCCTTCACTACGCGACTGCTGACATGGATCTGCGAAGAGGGCTATTGCGATGAGGCGACACGCGACCAGGACTGGGTCGCATTCGCTGTGCCGCTGCTCACCGAAGAACCCGCGGCGCTCCAGGCATACGATCAACTCAAGCTCACGATCGAGGCGTTCACGAAAACAAAGACGAAGGCCGAGCTGCTTGAGGCATCCCTCCAGCGCCGCGTTCTCATCGCGCCCATCATCACCATCGAAGAGGTACTAGCGAGCGACCAGTTCGCCTCTCGCGACTACTGGTCCGAGCTGGACAACGAGGTGTTGCAGAAGCGCATCCGCTACCCGGGGCCGTTCGCGAAGTTCAGCGCGAGCCCAATCGCCTATCGACAGCGGCCACCGGCCATCGGAGAGCACAACGACGAAGTGTTCAGCAACGTGGCCAAGCCCACACCAACACAAGAATCGGCGAGCGCGCCCAGCGTTGATCAACGTCCGCTCGCGGACGTGAAGGTACTCGATCTGATGTGGGCCGTGGCCGGACCAGCGGCGACTCGCGTCCTCGCCGACTACGGTGCGTCCGTCGTTCGAGTCGAGTCAACGAGCCGAATCGATACCGCCCGTACAATTGGTCCCTACCACGAAGGGCAGCAGGGGCCGGAGAACTCCGGCCTGTACCTCAGCTTGAACGCAGGCAAGCACGGGCTTACGCTCGATCTGACTAAGGATGAAGGCCGCAACGTCTTCCTCGATCTGGTGCGCTGGGCCGACGTGGTCACAGAATCGTTCTCTCCGAAGACGATGCGCGCCTGGGGGCTCGAGTACGAGATGCTTCGCAAGACCAAGCCGGACCTGATCATGGTCAGTAGCTGCCTCATGGGACAGAGCGGGCCGCTCTCCATGTTCGCTGGCTTCGGCAACCTATCGGCGGCGATCTCCGGCTTCTACAACCTGACCGGCTGGCCTGATCGCCTCCCTGCAGGGCCCTTCCTCGCCTATACAGACACCGTAGCGCCACGCTTCACCGTCGCTGCGATCCTAGCTGCGCTCGACCACCGGCGCAGGACCGGCGAAGGTCAGTACATCGATCAGTCACAGGCGGAATCGGCCCTGCACTTTATCGCGCCGGCGCTTCTGGACTACACCGTGAACGGCCGGGCACAGGAGCGGACCGGCAACCGTGACTGGAATCTGGCGCCCCACGGCGTCTATCCAGCCACGGGCGAGGATCGTTGGGTCGCCATCGCCGTGGCGAACGACGAACAGTGGCAGGCCCTCTGCGACGTGATGAAACGTTCAGACGTCGCCAACGATGAACGCTTCGCCTCCCTGGAAGCGCGCCTGGCTCACGGAGACGAGCTGGACGATCTGGTCGCGGAGTGGACGAAGAACCAGGGAGAGAAGGAAATCGAAGGGATGCTCCAGGCAAGAGGCATCCCTGCCCACGTCGTTCAGAACAGCGAGGAGCTGTTCGCCGATGCGCAGCTTGCCCATCGCGGTCACTTCGTCGAGCTGCCCCACGAGATCCACGGCGCGACCACTGTGGAAGGATCGCGTTTCCGGCTTTCGCGCACGCCAGCGAAGATCGAACGTCCAGGGCCGACGTTCGGCCGCGACAATCAGCACGTGCTCGAGACGATCCTCGGCTACGACGCGGACCGCATCGCCGAGTTGGCCGCCGCGGGCGTGCTGGAGTAGGCCTCCCCAACATTCCCAGCCATCGGAGTGGCGGAAGGCGTGCTATGATGGCGCCACCAAAACTGGTGGTAACAGCAAATACAGGTACAACGGAGGTAGAGCATGTTGAGTCCATATCGCGTCCTCGACCTCACAAACGAGCGCGGGTTGCTCTGCGGCCAGATGCTGGCCGACCTCGGCGCCGACGTGATCGCGATCGAGCCGCCTGCGGGCAACTCCGCCCGGCGGCTCGGGCCTTTCGCAAGCGACGAAGTCGACCCGGAGCGCTCGCTCTACTGGTGGGCGTACGCGCGTAACAAGCGCTCCGTCACGCTAGACATCACGACGGACGAAGGCCGCGATGGGCTGCTGCGTCTCGCGCAAGGAGCGCACTTCTTGATCGAATCCGAGCAACCCGGCCGCATGGCCGAGCTGGACCTGGGCTACGATCAGCTGGCGGAGGTGAACCCGGCGCTGGTGTATGTCTCGATCAGCGCCTTCGGGCAGGATGGCCCTAAGGCGGGCTACGCTGAGAGCGATCTCATTATCGAGGCCGCCGGCGGCAACCTCGTGCTGCAGGGCGACGAGGACAGGCCGCCCGTGCGCCTAAGCGTGCCGCAGGCCTACCTCCACGCAGGCGCCGAGGCGGCGGGGGCAGCGCTGATCGCCCATCACGAGCGCCAGCGCTCCGGGCGCGGCCAGCACGTCGATGTCTCCGCCCAGCAGGCGGTCAACCAGGCGACATTCGGAACGTCTCTCGCGGTACCGTTCGACACTGATGAACGACTTACGCGCGTCGCCGGCGGCTTGAATCTGGGCCCGGCGGTGCTACGTCTGGTCTACCCGGCCAAGGACGGATTCGTCGCGATTACGCTCTTGTTCGGCACCGCGGTCGGTCCGTTCACAAATAGGCTAATGCAATATGTCTACGAAGAAGGCGCTGGTGACGAAGAGATGCGCGATGAGGACTGGGTGGCGTTCGCTGCGCTATTTGTCTCAGATGAAAGCGCAGCGGTGGAGAAGCATGCGCGGCTCGAGCAGGTCGTGGAGCAGTTCATCCTGACGAAGACCAAGGCGGAGCTGCTCCAAGCAGCGCTGGAGCACCGCCTTCTCATCGCACCGATCACAACGATCGCTGACGTCGCTCAGAGCGATCAGTTTAGCTCCCGCAAGTACTGGCAAGAGATCGACAGCCCGCTACTGGGCAAGAAGGTTCGCTACCCCGGACCATTCGTGAAGCTTAGCGCGACGCCAATCACGTATCACCGCCGTGTTCCCACCGTTGGAGAGCACACCGATGAGGTGTTGAGCGAGAACGTTTCCCCGGTGACCGGACCAGCGGCGGCGAGCGGCGATCCAGCTGGCTACCTGCCTCTGGCGGACGTCAAGATACTCGACTTCATGTGGGTCATGGCGGGGCCCGCCGCAACACGGGTCCTGGCCGACTACGGGGCAACGATTGTACGCGTCGAGTCGGCAACGCGGGTGGACACGGCGCGGACCATGGGCATCCATCAAAACGGGGAAGATGGACCCGAAAACACCAACGTGTACCAGAACTGGAACGCCGGCAAGCTTGGCATCACGCTCAACCTCAAGATGAAAGAAGGGCTCGCGGTTGCTAGGGATCTTGTCCGCTGGGCGGATGTCGTCACGGAATCGTTCTCTCCGAAAGCGATGCGCGGCTGGGGGCTCGACTACGATTCGAATCGCAAGATCAGGCCGGACGTGATCATGCTCAGCTCCTGCCTGATGGGGCAAACGGGACCGTTGTCGACGCTTGCTGGCTTCGGCAATATGTCGGCCGCCGTCTCCGGCTTCTACAACCTCACGGGCTGGCCGGATCGGCCGCCGGCCGGCCCGTTCCTGGCCTACACGGATACCGTCTCGCCGCGCTTCACCGTGGCCGCGATCATGGCAGCGCTGGACCACAGGGAGAGGACGGGTGAAGGCCAGTACATCGATCAGTCGCAGGCGGAGGCGTCGCTCCACTTCATCAGTCCGGCGCTGCTCGATTACACGGTAAACGGACGCGTTCAGGATCGCGATGGCAACCGCGATGCGCACATGGCGCCCCACGGCGTCTACCCGGCCACGGACGACGATCGCTGGGTCGCCATCGCCGTGCGCAGCGATGAGGAGTGGCAATCGTTGTGCCAGATCATAGAGCGTTCAGACCTTGCAGGCGATGAGCGCTTCGCCTCCCAGCAGGCGCGCTTGGCGCATGAGGAAGAGCTGGACGAAATCGTCGGGGAGTGGACGAAGAGCAGGAAAGAGAACAACATCGAAGGCCTGCTCCAGGCGCGCGGTATCCCTGCCCACGTCGTCCAGAACAGCGATGAGCTGTTCGCCGATCCGCAGCTTCAGCATCGGGGCCATCTCGTCGAGGTATCCCATGAGATCAACGGCACGACCACCGTGGAGGGCTCGCGTTTCCGGCTCTCGCGCACGCCGGCCAAGATTGAACGCGGGGCGCCCACGTTCGGGCAGCACAACCAACACGTGCTGGAGACGATCCTCGGCTACGATACGGACAGGATCGCAGAGCTGGCCGCCGCGGGTGTGCTGGAGTAGGGCATAGCCATCCGACTCGACAAAGTCATTCCGAGCCCCGAAGGGTGGGGGGCAAACGGGTGCGGAGGGCGAGGAATCTCAGGCCGGTAGACGATGGCATGACAGGCCGGCATGGTGACGGACCGCACACGCTCCGCGAGAGATCAGATTCCTCGCATACGCTCGGAATGACGGAAGGCGCGAGACTACCCGTCAGGCCGAAGCCGACCCGCGAGCTTATGCAGGTGGTATAACCGGTCATGGCTAACATCCGACTTGAACCTGTAGACTCACTCCACATCACGACGCTGATCGACAACGTCAGCGACATGCTCCTGCAAGACCAGGGGCCGGCGAAGCGCACCGGGTTCGGCGATGGAGATCCTCCCCAGCTCGACGCGGCGTTCCTTGACCGCCCGCTAGCCGACGTGCCGCTGGCGGAACACGGCTTCTCGGCGCTTGTAACGGCAACCAAGGGCGATCGTGAGCATCAATTCCTCTTCGACGCCGGCATCACGCCTGACGGCCTCGCCGAGAACGCACGACGCCTCAGCCTCGATCTGAAGGACATCGGGGCGGTCGTCCTCAGCCATGGCCACTTTGACCACACGACCGGCCTCGATGGCTTCGTGCGAACCGTCGGCAAGGGCAACCTGCCCGTGATGATCCACCCCGAGTTCTGGTCGCAGCGCCGCGTCGCCATACCGGGCCGCGACCCGTTCGAGCTGCCTTCGACGAGCAAGAGCGCACTCCAGGGGGCCGGGTTCGAGATCATCGAGGAGCGACAGCCGTCGTTCCTGTTCGAGAACTCGCTGCTGATCACAGGCGAAGTCGACCGGACGACCGAGTTCGAGAAAGGCTTTCCGATCCATCAGGCCCTGCGCGGCGGCGAGTGGCAACCCGATCCGCTGATCCTCGACGATCAGGCGCTGATCGCGCACGTCCGCGACAAGGGCCTCGTGGTGCTGACCGGCTGCGGGCACTCGGGGATCGTGAACATCGTGCGCTATGCGAAGAAGCTCACGGGCGTCGACGAGGTCTACGCAGTGCTCGGCGGCTTCCACCTGAGCGGGCCGCTGTTTGAGCCGATCATCCAGCCGACGTGCGAGGCGCTAACGGCGTTCGCACCAGAGGTGGTCGTGCCGGCGCATTGCACAGGCTGGCGCGCGACGCACGCGCTCGCGGCGTCGCTGCCGGACGCGTTCATACAGAACAGTGTGGGGACGCGGTTCGAGTTATAGGCGGCCGCGTGGGCCTTCGGGCAGCGTTACTACTTTTGCTCGCTGGACTGTGCCCGCTCCTTCGTTGAGAAGCTAGAACGAGAACAGGGCTAAACGCAGGCGACCCGATACTAACGCCGAGATTTGCGCATCTTCCGCCAGCCCTTACGGACCGCGCCGCGTACGAAGAACCCTACTGCAACCGCCAGGAGCACGCCGACTCCTATTACGAGAACCACACCACCAATGCCGGAACCGCCGCCGCCCTCTTTATGCTCGGTCGGCCACCGAGGAATGACCACGGACTTGACAAATGCGACATGCGAGATTATGATTGCCGCGTGGTGGCAAGGTTTGCCTCCATGCTGTCGGAAATGGAGGGCGGTTATGAAGATTAGAAACTTATCAGTTCCAGTCCTACTCATTGTGAGTTTGTTATTTGTAACCACGGCATTCGGTCGTCAGATTGAGCCCGATGTGGTGCGTCAAGACGAGAGTGCTGCACAGGCAGCCGACATAGCCCTCCTCGCGAGTGAGACAGGCCTTCCAGTGGAGAGTGTTGAGGACGCCATAGCGTTCCAACAAGCCTTCGCGAAGTATGCGGACGAACTTATCATCCGCTTTCCGGATCAGATTTCGGTTGCTTGGATGGAGCCGGTCCCTAACACGAGAGGCCACATCCAGTTCACCGGGGAAGTACCTTCAGAGGTCATCTCAGAACTCAAGGGGCAAGGTCTACTAGATGCAAACAACGTCGTCCTCACTGGAGGGGGCATGATCTCGATGGCAGATCATGCACGCCGCGCCGAGTTGGCAGGCAAGGCGCTGGTAGATGAGGGATACCGGAACTTCCTTACGTTTTTCGACCCCATCGACAAGGTGATCCGCATCGAACTTAAGCTCCCTGAGGGGACAGCGCAGCCGAGTAAGTTAGACGTCCTCGGCGCGGTGCAGAACCGCGTACGGGCCCAGTTGCAAGGCAGAGCAGCTACGGTAGATGCGAGCGGCCTCGAACTGACCGTGATCACAGGCTCTGGCCCGATCATCACGAACCACCATAGCCGGGGCGGAAACTGGCTTCGCGATGATGGGGTCAGGGAGTGCACGAGCGGCTGGTCCGTTAGCGGCCCGAATGGCGACGGTATCATCACTGCCGCCCACTGCGGTGGACTCAACCAGTTCGAGCAGGCGGACGGGCTTGTCTATGGCACGACCTACAGAGATCAAGAATGGGGTGACCTCGGAGACGTTGAGTATCACACCACGTTCCACGTAGAGCTGGCCGAGTTCTATGCCACCTCGTCAAGCATCAGAGACGTGAATAGTATCAAGACCAGCACGATGTTGGGTGGGTCCGTATGTGTCTATGGCCGCTCGTCGAATTCTCGCAATTGCAATCACACCGTCGAAGCTGTGGGCGTCTGCGTCCAGTGGGTTTTGTGGGTTTGCAACCTAGCGCGTACGGACAACGTGAGTACGATAGGCGGGGACAGTGGTGGTGGCTGGTCTTGGGGCACCGAAGCTTGGGGCGTCCATAAGGGAATAGCCAACGGTAAATCCTACTTCACGCCCGTCACAGGAGCACAGGCCGCTCTCAACGTAACCATTAAAACGAAGTAGGGACATGCGCCCTTTACACTGCTGGCTTGTTGCAATGATGGTCGTCCTGTTGGGAGCCGCGTGCACGTCGGTGGACAGGGTTGACACGTCGGTGGAGGAAAGTGACACCTCGCCTCTTGCCACATGGGATACCAGCAGGGTGGAGGGCTCCAACGACGCCGCCATCGGGGCCGGGACATTAGATATCTCCGCTCGCTGTGTACGGCTGATTCAAAACCAGAAAACGATCTTGCTGGTGTGGCCTGAGCCGACTTCCTGGAATGCATCTTCCCAGGTGATCGAATTCGTAAGCGTTCACGATCAGCGTGTAGCGTTGCGAAATGGTGATCAGATCATGGTGGGTGGCGTGACCGTGATTGGGGGAGGGAATATTGGGGAACCTGATATTGGGGCACCTCCGTTTGTGTCGCCACCCGATCCTTCGTGCAAGGCAGAGGAGACCGTCATCGTCAACACCATAAGCCTGGTGACGGACTGACAGCCACGACGTGGCGTGCACAGGCGGCCGCACTGGTTACAAGTACTACCGCTGGCTCAACCGGGGGGCGCAGCGGGATTGCCCTCACCACGTCTGCGAATCGTCCCACCCCGCCGCCTCCATCACATAACGCCCCTGGCCCTTGGGGATATGGAATGTCCGCTCCAGCGGAGGTTAGGTCAGAGCCTATGCGAAGTCAACGCCTAGCGCAACGCTCACGGCGTCGCTGCCTGACGCGTTCATCCAGAATTCTGTAGGGACAAGATTCGAGCTGTAGCTAGGGGATCTAAACCCTCAGGCCGTCGCCGTCGGTTCGCCTTCCACGACCACATTGCGCAGTACACTCCACCAGGCTAGTCCCGCCATCGTCACAATGACCCCGCCTTCGATCACGGCCACCGCGCGTAGGCCGAAGACATCCGCCAGTGCGCCCGCGCCGACGGCGCTGAGCGGGAAGAAGGCGACCATCGTGAAGGTTAGCCCCATCACGCGGCCTCGCATCTCATCGGGCAGCCGGATCAGCAGGTAGGTCTCGTAGGCCGCGAAGAGCGCGCTCTGGCCCGCTCCCGCGGCCAGTAGCGCAGCGCCGGTCAGGACGACCGACGGCGAGAGGCCGTAGACGGTCGCACTGATGCCCACGCTCAGGACGCCAAGGAACATCAGATAGCCGATTTGGCGTGGCTTTCCGAATGCGGCGACCAGCATCGCTCCCAGCACGCCACCGGCCCCCAGGCTCGCGCTCAGTGCGCCAAACGTTGTCGCTCCCCCGCCCAGCTCCTGCTCGACGAACAGCGGCAGCAGCAGCACGAACGATTGTCCCAGGATGTACGGAATCAGCATCGCTGCGGTGAGCTTGAGGAGGTCGTGGTGGCCGACTAGATAGTTCCAGGCCTCGCGCAGGTCGACCGTCACCGACTGAGCTTCCCTGCGCTCGACGTGTCCGAACGAAGCGGCGACGCCGAGCATCAGCATCAGCAGCGCGACGGCCAAGGCGCCCGTCGTCACGAAATAGGCGGCGCCGATTCCGACGACGCCAATAAGCACGCCTCCGACGGCCGGACCCGCCACATTGGGGAGACTCCCCGCCGGCAGTGTTCAGCGACGTCGCGTTCATGAGGTGCCGTTGAGGCACCAGCCTCGCGACCATCGCCTGGCTCGCTGGGAATCGCGCCGCCATGAGCAGCCCGCCCAGCAGGGAGATACACATCAGGTGCCAGATCTGGATCGTGTCGGTGATCGCGAGCGTGCCGATTGTCGCGGCGGCCAGCAGGGCGATGAGGTTGTCGATGAGGAGCAGGTCGCGCCGGTTAACGCGGTCGGCGAGCACGCCCATCGGGATCGAACCGGCGGCGAACGAGAGCCCGAACAGGCCCTCGACGAGGCCCAGCAGCAGCGCGGAGTCGGTGAGCTGGACGACGAGCCAGCCCTGGGCCGTGAACTGCACCATCAGCCCCAGCGCGACGAGGAGGTTGCTCAGCCAGAACAGCCGGAACGCTGGATACGTTAGCGAAACGAAGGGCCGCCTGAGCCACGTCCAGCGGGAAGCGGGTCCAGCAGGAGCCGCGTCTTCTGGTGAAGCCTTGTCTTTGGACGGAGGCGCATCTTCGTCAGGAGGTTCTGGCGATTCGCTCACCAACGGAGTCTAACAACGGGATAACCCGAAGGGACGGGCCAGAAGGCCCATGGGAGCCGGCTGCGTCGCGTGGTGCAGCGTGCCTCAGGCCGAGTGGTACGCTACTGTTTGCCCTGCAATCCCAGCGTAGTTGAACCAGACGGAGGTGAGCACACCATGGATCTCTTCGAAGCTATCGGAACGCAACGGGCGATGCGCCGCCTCAAGGACGACCCGGTGACGGACGAGGACATCTGGAAGATCCTAGACGCCGCGATCAAGGCGCCCAGCGGCGGCAATCGCCAGCCCTGGAACTTCATCGTGGTGAGGGACGTTGAGACCAAGCGCAAGCTTGGCGAGTACTACCTGGACGCATGGAACAAGGTCTACGCGGCCGGAGGAGACCGAGCTGGGCAGGACGACGCGAGCCAGTCGCGCGTGTACCGCTCAGCGGAGCACCTGGCGCATCACCTGGCCGAGGCGCCCGTGCTGATCATCGCCACGATCCGCGGCGGAGGGAACGCCGGTGGTGGAGGGTCGATCTACCCTGCCGTGCAGAACTTGATGCTGGCGGCGCGGGCGCTGGGTCTGGGCACGACGCTCACCTCGCTCCACAAGCTACACGAGCGGGAGGTCAAGGAGCTGCTCGGCATCCCGGAGCAGGTCGAAACGATGGCGCTGATCCCGGTCGGCTGGCCAAAGGGCAAGTTCGGCGCTCCGGAGCGCATGCCCGTCGAGAAGGTCGTCTACTGGGAGCAGTGGGGCGACAGACGGGAACAGTGAACGCTGCGGTTGCTAAGCCATCACGTGAAAGGAACGTGCGATGGACGCCGCTTTTGAGGAACAAAGTGGCCATCGTCACCGGTGCCGTGCCGGCGCACTGCACGGGCTGGCGCGTGACACACGCGTTAGCGGCGTCGCTGCCAGTCGCGTTTACTCAGAATAGTGTGGGGACGCGGTTCGAGCTTTAGCCAACTGCCGGCGCGATGGGTTCGCCCTGCGCGACGACGCCGCGCAGCACGCCCCGCCAGGCCAGCGCCGCGTCACTTTTGCCAGGCGTCCCTACGCCAGCTCCGCCTGCAGCCTAATCTCCACGCCGCCCCGAAGCGCGTTCGAAACCGGGCAGCTCTGCTCGGCTGTCCGAGCCAGCTCCTGGAACGCAGCGCCGTCGACGCCCGCCACCGTGCCCCGCACCGACAGCTCCACGCTCGTGATCTTCAGTCCGCCCTCTACCCGGTCCAGCGAGACCTCAGCGCTCACCTCCAGCCGCTCCGGCGGCGTCTCGTTCCGCGAAAGCGCCGCCGCCAGCGCCATCGAGTAGCACGCTGCGTGCGCCGCCGCGATCAACTCCTCGGGGCTCGTCGTGCCACGCCCGCCCTCCGTGCGTCGCTTCAGCGTGATCGGCTGCTCGGGAAAGGCCGCGCTCGCCACCGTTACCCGTCCCCCTCCGTCCGTTACAGAACCTTCCCAGACTGCGTTAGCCCGGTCCTTACTCAACGCCATTGCGCTCCTCCTTAGCTTGTCCTACGTGTTCGCAGTAGCCTAGCTCACCCGCTGAACGAACGCACGGTTATCCTCGATGGCAACGCAGTATGGTACCGCCGGCAACGAGAAATACACGGCCCAGAATGGCTACGTCGAAAAGAGGGCGATACTCGCTGTGAAGCCGTGGAGGTAGTTCATCGAGCCAACCGGCCCAATCTCCCCGTTGCAGAAGAACCCTGCCAGCGGGATCGGGCCTAGGAAGTCCGCTATCGCCTTGGCATCGTGATCCGGCGATCCAAAGAGCCCTTGGCCTCGACCGTTGCACGACCACAGGAGCGCCGCCACTGGCTCTCCTCCCGGCAGAGCTGCCTTCTTCTCCTCGTTGAGGAGGAGGCGAAGGTCTTCATCAGCAGCCTCTGCATTTCGCACTTGGAACTGGAGCGTTTGGCCTTCACGCGGAAGCGCGCTGACCGCGATACCGCCACTTTCTCGATCAGCTCCCAGGAGGTTGCGGATTAGGAAATCGCCCCGGCCGAAGTCCTCCCGATACTCATCCATCGCCAAGCCGATGAGAAGGTTCTGTTCCGCTCGCTCCCGCTCTCCTGCCGGCAACTGTTCGATGGTCTCTGTCAGGACTTCCAGCGCCGGCCGCCCTGCGATGCTGCTGATAATCTGTTTCTCCGCACCGGTAATGGTCCAGGGCTGGCCAATAGGGTTACACCCTTGGGAGACGATGCTTCGAATCGTCAGCGGCCCTCCAATTGCGAGCAAAACGGCGCCATCGATGTGGACCTGCCCGTCCAGGAAAAGGTGCGTCCGGCGTATATTCATATCCCCGGATGCCATGCCGCCCAGCAGAGGGACCCCTGGGTAAGCCACTGACAACACGGCCAATAGCCGTTCGGCGTCGAGCGTGAAGGGATCGGCGAGTAGCATCCAGGTACTGACATCGTCGAGCGGTACGCCCAGCAACTCTCGGGTAGCATCAGCTGAATCGCATCGCTGGAGCTCCGCTTGCGAAGCATGCCGTGGTTCGAGTATGGCATCCGGCAGCGAGAGGGTGAGCAAGGTGAGGGCCGGCTCTCCCTCTACCTCGGTTGATGGTCCTATGACTCCCTGGCCGGAGCAGCCGATGAGCACACGCGGCTGTAGCGCCTGCTGTGTGCGCTGAATCAGTTCTGGAAAGTCGTGCTCGTAACTAGCACTCGCGAAGAGCACGGCGAGATCCGGGCTTACGACTCGCTCCATTACGTGCTGCAGGACGCCGGCGAGGGCCGCTCTCCAGTCGGGATGACGGACGATCGCCGAGGCGGCGCCAACGGCTCTAGCCTGGCTCATAATCCTCCTCGTTCGCTGGTTCCTTCGATTGCAAAGGAAGGCCGGTCGCATTGGTGACGCGCCGGCCTTGGCGGAACGCGTTCGCTAGACCTTCCTTCGCACCTCGGTGACAACGTTGATGATCGCCTCCACAAGGATCTGATCTCCATCCGCTGGCTCATCGTAGATGGAGTCGTGCGAAATGCGAACCTCCTGCACGGAGTTTGGCTCAGCGCTGTAGGAAACGAGGAGCCGATAGTACGCCACCCCATGGAGGTCGTACTGATGCACTTCCCGGATGATTGCCTCGCGTGTCATCTTCTATCCTTCGACCTCTAGCTGAGCGCGATGAGTTCAACTTCGTTGCCGTCCGGATCATCTATGTACATCCCTCTCAGAGGGAGAAACGGATGCTCGCCAAGCCGCACCTCGAAGCCTAGGCTTTGCAGGCGCTCCCGTTCTTGTTCGAAGTCCTGCGCCGCTAGCTCCAGCCCGATGTGGTGCAGAGCCCGTTGCGAACGTTCGGCAGGTGCGCCGGGAGAGTCCTTAGGCAACGGTACCAGCACGATCTGCTGGGGAACCTCTTTCGACTCTCCGACCTGGAGGAAGACCGCCCCTCTGAAGTCCGGCGGCGACATTACGGTCAGGCCCAGGGCGTCACGGTAGAACTGTAGCGCCTTCTCCATATCACGGACCCAGATCACTAACTCCGTCAGGCCTCGAATCGCGGACATCAAAGGTCTCCTGTTCGTTCCTACTTTATGCTGTCAGAACTTAGGATACTATACTGGGTGAGAGTCCTGGCAAATGAGGGGATCTATCTCAGGGCTGAAGATACGCCATGCCAAACGCGACGAAACGAGATTACGAGGTGGCTTTTGCGGGTATAGACTTCCCCGCGTCCAAGGCAGCCGTTATCAACCGGGCTCGGGATAACGGAGGGATCGATCGTGAAGTCTACGCCACCCTTTCCCAGCTTCCCAACCAATCACTCGAATCGATAGAGGAACTCCAACAGGCGGTTCGAGCTATCTACATCGCTGGCGGCGCCGCATCAGACTCTCTGCCTCTCTAGCCTCTCATTGGCGTAAGGGACGCGTGGACAAGCGCGCCTGCGCGGGGGCTGGTGCACGAAGTACGGCAGCCGGTGTGATGATCCGGGCGAGCGCACTCTTGACTGTGCCCATATAACTTAGACCCCCGGTCGAAACACTCCACTGCCACCTCCCCCTCCGCGCTCTCGTCAAGAACCGCTAGCCTATGGCCGATGGCACATGCAGAGGGTCACGTGATCGCAGGTCAGGCCTGCTGCCAAGGCACCCTCAAATTGGTCAACATAACGTCGGGCTAGAACGACATAACGTCTGCGGATTCACACTCGGAAACGAACATAAGACCACGAAAAGAAGGCGATTCTACCAAGCCAAATCCGCCAGGAGCGATGCGGGAGCTAGAGGTCTTTCCTGCGCGACAGCTCTTCCAGCACGAAGGGGTTCGTCTGGAAAGCCTCCGCGACTGGCCATCCTATAGCTCTCTTCCGATACTTAGGAGCAGGGAGTAAGGGTTTTGGGAAGATAGTCTCGTGGTCTCCGTTCGCCGGTTCGTAATCCTCACGATTAGCATCGTCGTGCTCGCTGGCGTCTTGTCCGGCGGAGCTGCTCTATTTCTCACGCTGAGAGTGAACAATTCTTACGACGATGCCATGAAGAGGGAACTGCAAGAAAAGGCGCTCGCGTATGGCGACACAGCGAGAGCCTTTCTGGCCGCCGCCGGTCCGGACGCTCCTGCTGTGATACAAGCGGTTGTGTTGAACAGCCGGGCCAATGCAGCCACCGATCCCCCCAAAAGCCCTGAAGAAGGCTTCACCAACGCGTTCCTCAACCTTGAAATCTGGCTGCCGGACGACTCCTCCGCTAACGGCTTTCAACTCATTGCAGACGAGATCGTCGTTAACGGTCGAGAAGGAACGCCAGACGAAGAGCTAGTTACCGGCCTACTATCGACGGCCTCGGAGTCGGGAGCAGCCGCGGCTGCACTCGACGAAGATGCGCACCTAATTCTGCTGGCCGTGCCCATTGTCCTGGACGAAGAGACCACTATCGTGGCGCTCGGCACGCTCTCGGCTGAGGACGATTTTGCCTTCTTCGGCGCCCAGCATGGAGACGCGCTTCGAAACAGCATCGCCCTCTCCATATGGATCATCGTACTCATTGTCGCGTTCGGTGGGACGCTCAGCCTCATCGTGTCGCGTCAGTTGTCGAGATCGAGCAAGGAGTTGCGCGCGAAGTCAGATCTTATCGAAGCGGCTCTGAAGAAGGAACGTGAACGAGCCCGTCGGGATCAGTTGACAGGCGTGCTCAACCACGGTGCCATCATGGCTGAGCTTCGGGATCTAGTGGAGAAGCCTTCCCACGGCGCTGGCTTCGCCGTGGCGCTGGTTGATGTGGACGGTCTCAAGACCGTTAACGACACGTACGGCCACCAGACGGGTGACGAGGTCTTGATCGCCGTGGCCCAAGCCCTGTCTAGCGAAGACAGAATCATCGGCAGGTACGGTGGGGATGAGTTTTTGGTAATCCTGCCGGATGCAGCCAGGCCTGCCGCCGAAGAGTATCAGCGGGAGGTCCTAGACGCACTAACCGCTGCCTGCTTCACGGACGAGGACACCGGTGCCCGTGTGCCTATGACCGTTAGCATCGGGCTGGCGATCTATCCGAGCGAGGCCACACAAATCGAAGCGCTGATCAAGCTCGCCGATAACGCCATGTATGCCTCGCGACGACAGCGTCCTGTTGGAGCGGGGGACTTGAGCCCGTCACGCACACTGGGCGGCGATCGCGCCGCCGCGATGGTTGGCCAGATCGTACCGCTCCTCACAGCGAGCGGCACGATCGAGGACAAGCTTCGCCTGGTCGCACACCGATTGTCAGTGGGCGCCGGGTACGATGCTGTGAACATGGATGTGTTCGCCCATGCGGCTGGCCTTCCGACTGCCCGCAACACCTTTTCCCGCGTGCCCGACGAAGTGGTAGACGCTTGGCAAGCGGAGCGGCGGCGGATGGAAGACGAGCCGATCCTGAGGCAGATCAAGTCAACGCGGCGCGCGTTGATCGTGGAGGACCCCCAGCAGGACGAGCGCCTCACGGAAGCGCAACGCGCCGTGCTGCGAGCGGCGGAGCTTCAGTCGGCGGTCGTCGTGCCCCTGTTCTGGGAGGACGGCATGATAGGCGTACTGTCGGTTGCCAGCAAGCGAAAAGACGCCTTTACCGCGGGAGACATTGAGTTTCTGACGGCTGTTGCCACGCAGATCACGTCCGTCGTGCGCATGGCGACGCTCTTTGACGAACTCCAGTCGACGTCGGAGCACCTCGCACAGGCGCGGGAGGAGGCAGTGCTGCTGTTGGCAGCGGCTGCCGAGGCCCACGACACGACGACCGGCCAGCATTTGCGAGGGGTGCGGGGTCTCACCGAAGCGCTGGCACGGGATCTCTCGTACGGCGAAGAGAGCGCACGGGACCTGGGGATGGCCGCGGTGCTCCACGACATTGGTAAGATCCGGGTACCGCAATCCAT
>JADFPV010000061.1:10110-18283 GCA_022562155.1 Chloroflexota bacterium | reverse complement strand
GACGTCTGCGCTGGCGCCGTCGATGCTCACGGGGGCGGTGGCGATACCGACGATCGGGTCGATCGTCTGTATGACGGCAGCGGGCCCGGAGACGTTCACAAGCGGCGGTTCTATCTCGATAGCGGTGACGCTAAAACCAGTGGCCGGAATGCCAGTGATCTCAGGCTGCACCACGAACGCCGAACTGAACTCCAGCTGTTCGATCTCCACGCTGATAACGGCGCTCCCGGGCTCGATGTTGATGCCGAGTACGTTGCCACCTTGATCGTCTCGAGCCTGTAGGAGGAGGGTCTGGTCGAATGAAATTCGCTCACCCGTTAGGTTCAGGTCTGCTTCAACAGCCTCGACAAGATTGACCAGGCTCTCCGGCCCGGTGATGATGGCCGCTTCCGGCGATGCCGTAATCTGATTCGCCTCAAACCCGCGAGGCGGTACACCAACGAGGTTCGTACGAACAGGAACCGTGCGGAACGTGACATCTTCCAGCCGGACCGTTACCTGGCTCGGCGATACTTCGAGCACATCAACGCGTGGCTCAGTCGACTCGATAAGTACGGGGACAGATACATTGTCGACCGTCGCATCCGAAAGATCAGCTGTCGCTCTAAAGTCCTCCGCTGTTAAATCGTTGACGACGCTCTCAGGGCCGCTAACGCGCACGGTCACAGACTTCGTATCGATGCAGGGAGGAGCGGTTGCCTTACCGAGCGGAACGTTGACGCACTCGACAGGGATCGAGCCAGGAACAGTACCAGTGACCTCTGGATCATCCTGATCCGTAACGAACACCCAGAGGCTCACCGCCAGCGCGATAGACAGAATCGCGATGCCCCAGTTTGTACGGAACGAGATCACGAATCGCCACAGGACGAGGCCGGTCGTGACCAGAGCATTCAGTACGCGATCGACCAGTTCGCTCACTGCTCGACGCCTTGATCTGATCCGTTCGGCGCCAACAACCTGAGTAGCAGTTGATGCAGGCTCTGCTCATCCAGCCTCGTATGGAGCCGGCCGTCCATGGCGACGGCCACCATGCCGGTCTCTTCGGAAACCATCAGCGACACGGCATCGGTGCCCTCAGTCACACCCAGCCCGGCCCGATGGCGTAGCCCCATCTCGCCAGGCAGCCGGGTCTCAGAGAGCGGCAACGTGCACCCGGCCGCTGTCATCCGGCCCTCACGCAAGATGACGGCTCCGTCATGAAGTGGCGAGTTCGGATAGAAGATGCCTCCTAATAGCTCGGCAGATGGCTCGCCATCGATCGCGACGCCGGTCTCGACGTAGTTCTGCAGTCCGGTCTCCCGCTCAAAGACGATGAGCGCGCCGTGACGCTGAACCGCCAGCTCCATCGCCGTTTTGGTCACCGTATCGATCAGATCGATGAAGCCCGGCTGCGCCCAGGCGCGGAGGCCAGTACGGCCGATACGCTCCAGGGCGCGGCGGATCTCCGGCTGGAAGATGATGGGCACGGCAATGATGAGGCCAGTAAGTGAGTGGCGGATCAGGAAATCGAGCACCTCCAGATCAAGCGCACGCGCGAGGATAACAACGCCGACCAGGATCAGGGCCGCGCCGCGCAACAGCGCCATCGCGGCGGTACCGCGAAGCAAGAGAAACGCCCCGTAGATAATGAAGGCAATGAGAAAGACGTCGAGGACGTCGATCGCGTCTATTCGGTCGAGGATGTCCTCGATTTCATTTCGGAACTCATCCATCCGCCACTACTCCGCCGCCTTCCCAAGCACCATCAGTAGGATCGCGGCCTGAACATGCAGCCGATTCTCGGCCTGATCAAACACGACCGACTGGGGTCCTTCTATCACCTCATCTGCGATCTCTTCGCCTCGATGTGCGGGGAGGTCATGCATCACGATCGCGTCGGGCTGCGCCTCCTGCACCAGCTCTGGAGTGACCTGGTAGTCCTTGAAGGCTTGTAACCGCCGTTCGTAGGAATCCTCTTGGCCCATGCTCGTCCAGGTATCTGTATAGACGACATCCGCATCCCGTACGGCATCTTTTGGCGCCTCCACCATGCGGAAGCTGCCCCCTGCCCTACTCGCCAGCTCTTCGGAGGCGATCATGACGTCCTCCGGCAACCGGTACCCCGGCGGCGACGCGATGCAGAAATGCGCTCCGGCCATCGCCGCCGCTTGGGCCAGGGAAACGGCTACGTTATTGCCATCGCCAACATAGCTGATGCGAATACCCTCCAGAGTGCCCTTCTTCTCCTGAATGGTCAGCACATCGGCGAGCGCTTGGCAGGGATGGCCTTCGTCCGACAGCGCATTGATGACGGGAACCTCAGCCGATTCGGCGAGGTCGAGCAGCGTCTGATGCGCGTACGTTCTCGCGACGATGCCGTGTACGTAGCGGCTCAACACCCTGGCCACGTCGGCCACCGGTTCGCGCTGGCCAAGGCCGACTTCGCTCTGAGGCAGGTAGACCGTATGACCGCCCAGGCGCTGCATTGCGACATCAAAGCTGACACGCGTGCGGAGAGATGGCTTCTCGAAGAGGAGCGCGAGGGTTTGCCCAGCGAGGACGTTCGGATACCCCTCGCTCTTGAGCCGCGAGGCCGTCGCAAGGACGGCGCGCAGTTCATCTGGAGTGAGGTCAGCAATCGAAATAAAGTCTCGGCCGCGCATTCCAGTGGCTTCCTCCTGGGCCTTTCGCTCCCGCAGTATAGCACCGAGTCTGGCGCGCGAGCGTGCTTGCAGGGAGATGTCGAGTGCTGATATAGTTCCCATAGATCGACCACCTTTAATTCGGTCCGGAGAGGCCGGGAAGGGGCGAGCAGATGAGGGCAGTACAGCCCACGAACATATCCACGCACCAGGGAGAAGCCTCCCATCTCAATTCGTTGGATGGGGGGTATTGTTTTGTCTAACGGCGCCGTCATGTCTGCCGACGAAATCCGCCGCGCTATCGTTCGTATCGCACACGAGATCGTCGAGCAAAACGCCGGCGTGAGCGACCTGATGCTCGTGGGCATGCGCACGCGCGGAGTGCCGCTTGCCGAGCGGCTGGCTGCAGCGATCCGAGAGTTCGAGGGCGAGACCGTAGGGGTGGGGGCGCTGGACATCGGGCTCTACCGAGACGATCTGCCGGCCCTTGGCACAAAGGTGGAGATCAAGCCTAGCGAACTGCCACAGGACATCGCCGGCAAGCGCCTCGTGCTCGTCGACGACGTGCTCTACACGGGACGCAGCATTCGCGCAGCGCTAGACGCGCTGATCGATTACGGCCGGCCGGAGCGCATACAGCTTGCTGTCCTTGTCGATCGCGGCCATCGCGAGCTGCCGATCCGGGCTGACTTCGTTGGCAAGAACATTCCGACGGCCAAAGACGATGACGTGCTCGTACAGCTTGAGGAGAGCGACGGCAAGGACCAAGTGATCGTTACGGAACGGAGGGACTGAGATGGCAAAGAACGCAACGCGAACACAAACCTCCCGAGCCGCATCGACCCCCGCCGCCAAGCGCCCAACGCCACTCAATCCTGATGCGACATCTGAACGGCTCGTGCCCGAAACGAATTGGACACGACGGCACCTGCTCGACGTAGACGACTTCACCTCGGCCGAGATCGAACTGGTGCTAGACACGACGGACGCGATGAAAGAGGTCCTAGCCCGCGACATCCCACGCGTTCCGGCCTTACGCGGCACCACCATCGTGACGTTGTTCTACGAAGCGAGCACGCGGACGCGCGCTTCGTTCGAGCTTGCGGGCAAGGTGCTGGGCGCAGACGTGATCAATGTTGCCGCTTCGAGTAGCAGCGTCCAGAAGGGCGAGGCGCTGCTCGATACGGTCCGCACGATCCAGGCGATAGGCGCGGATGTTTGTGTCTTGCGGCACCATGCCTCAGGAGCACCGTACATCGCGGCGCGAGAGTCGGAATTCCGAGTGATCAACGCCGGGGACGGCCAACACGCCCATCCGACGCAGGCGCTCCTGGACGCTTACACATTGCGTTCGGAGCTAGGCGACATCCGAGGCCGGAAGATCGTCATCGTCGGCGACATCGCCCATAGCCGGGTCGCGCGCTCCAATATGTGGTGCCTGACATCGCTCGGGGCGGAGGTCGTCCTGTGCGGCCCACCCACACTGATGCCGGTTGGTCTAAACGGATCAACTTCCGATGCCGAGGAGCATGATCTTCCGCCGGTGCGAGTCGAGTATGACCTCGACATCGCGATCGAAGGCGCGGATGCCGTGATGGCGCTGCGTCTACAGCGCGAGCGCCAGTCCAGCGGCCTGCTGCCCAGCCTGCGCGAATACTCGCGGCTGTACCAGGTGAACGGCGAGCGGCTAGCCAAGGCGAAACCAGGAGCGCCTGTCCTGCACCCCGGCCCGATCAACGAGGGCGTCGAGATCTCGACGGAGGTCGCGCACGGGGCACGATCGCTCGTGGAGGAACAGGTCACGAATGGCGTCGCGGTCCGAATGGCGGTGCTGTATCTGCTGCTGAGAGGAGAGCAGCCGTGAGCAAGCTTCTGATCCAGGGCGGCCGCGTCCTCGACCCGGGAACGGGCATCGACAAGGTGGCCGACGTGCTGCTCGTCGATGGGCTCGTAGCCGGTATCGGAAGCGACCTGAGCGCCGATGGCGCGGAGATCCTCGACGGGTCAGGCCTGATCGTGAGCCCCGGCTTCGTCGACATCCACGCGCACCTGCGCGATCCGGGACAGGAGTACAAGGAGACGATCGCGACGGGCACGGAGGCCGCGGCGCGCGGAGGCTTCACGACCGTCTGCTGCATGCCGAACACGGACCCGGTGATCGACACGCGGGCGACCGTCGAATACGTATTGCGGACCGCGGACGCAACGGGCCGCGTGCGCGTACTGCCGATTGGAGCCGTCAGCAAGGGCCGTGAAGGCCACGACCTCGCCGAGCTGGCCGACCTAGCAGAGGCAGGGTGCATCGCCTTCAGCGACGATGGCGCGCCGGTCGCGGATGGCGCTCTACTACGCCACGCGATGGAGTTCGCGAGTATTTCCGGCCTCACGGTGATCGACCACTGCGAAGACGCCGGAATCGCGGCGGGCGGTGTGATGCATGAAGGCTGGGTTTCCACCCGTCTGGGCCTGCAAGGTCAGCCCGCCGCCGCCGAAGAGACGGCCGTCGCTCGCGACATCGCTGTTGCCGCCGAGACGGACTTGCCCCTCCACCTCGCTCACATCTCGACGCGAGCCGCCGTGGACCTGGTGCGGACCGCGAAGCAGCGTGGGCTTCCTATCACGGCCGAGGTCACGCCACACCACCTGACCCTCACGCATGAGGCGGTCGCGTTTTCACAGAACGGATCGAACGGCAACGCGACGTTGCTCTACGACACGAACGCGAAGGTCAATCCACCGCTGCGAACGGCGGACGACGTCGCGGCTTGCGTCGAGGCGCTGCGCGAAGGCGTAATCGACGCGATAGCGACAGACCACGCGCCGCACGCCGACTACGAGAAGGCCTGCGAGTTCGACGAGGCCGTGTTCGGCATTAGCGGTCTGGAAACCGCGTTCGGGCTCTGCATGACGCTTGTGCGTTCCGGCGACCTCGACTTGCCGACGCTGATCGAACGGCTGACGGCGGGCCCGGTGCGAGCGCTAGGGCTCGAGCGTTCGGTACCGGGCCTCGGCTCGCTTGCCGAAGGCCTGCCTGCCGGACAGGCAGGCGCCCCGGGCGACATTGTGCTGATCGATCCCGAGGCCGAGTGGACAGTCGAGCCGGAGCGCTTCGCCTCGAAGGGCAGGAACACTCCCCTCGCGGGACGCACGCTCATGGGCAAGGTCGTCGCGACGGTCTACGGCGGCGAAGTCGTCTGGGCCGAGGAGAAAGTGCCAGCGTGAGCGAAACGGCCCACCTCGTGCTAGAAGACGGAACCACCTTCACCGGCCGCGCGTTCGGCGCGGAGGTCGAGGCAACGGGCGAGGTGGTGTTCACGACGGCGATGACGGGCTACCAAGAGGCGCTCACCGATCCGTCGTTCGCCGGACAGATACTGATGATGACGTACCCGCTCCAGGGGAACTACGGTGTAAGCGACTTCGACATAGAGTCGAATCGTGTGCAGGTTCGCGGATTCGTCGTCCGTGAATCGTGCGACATGCCGTCGCACTGGCGCAGCACCGGCACCCTGCATGAGTACTTGGCGTCGGCGGGCATCCCAGCAATCGAGGGCATCGACACGCGCGCGCTGACGCGCAAGATCCGCTCGGCGGGCGTGATGATGGGCGCGATCACGCAAGAGGAACCGGAGACGGCGATCGCAAAGCTACGTGAAGCGCAGCGTTACGACGGCACCGACTTCGTCTCGGAGGTCACCGCGCCGGAACCGTTCTCCTGGGACGATCCTGAGCGGAAGCAGTACAACATCGCGGTACTGGACCTCGGCGTGAAGCACAACATCCTGCGCATCCTGCGTGGCCTCGGGTCAAAAACTACAGTCGTGCCAAGCATGACAAGCGCAAAGGACATCCTCGCGCTGAAGCCGGACGGCATCGTGATGTCGCCCGGCCCCGGCGACCCTGCCCTACTCGACTATGCTGTCGCCACGGCCAAAGAGCTTGTGGGCAAGGTGCCGATCTTCGGGATCTGCCTGGGCCACCAAGTGCTTGCGCGGATGTGGGGCGCCAAAAGCTACAAGCTAAAGTTCGGCCATCGCGGCGCGAACCATCCAGTACGGGACGAAGCGACAGGCCGCGTGACGATCACGGCACAGAACCACGGCTACGCGATCGACCCGGACGGACTGCCCTCGGAACTGGAGGTCAGCCACGTCCATCTCAACGACGGCACCTGCGAAGGCCTACGCCATCGCGAGCTGCCCATCTTGACGATCCAATATCATTCCGAGGCATCGCCGGGGCCTCGCGACGACCGCTACCTGTTCGAGCGTTTCCTGGGGCTGGTTGAGGAAGTGCGGAAGCCATGAGCGAGCCAGAATACCGCCAGGCCGCGATCGAAGACGCGGAGGCCGTCGCAGCGGTCATCAATACTGTCGTGAAAGAACCAAACCCCGTCGGCTTCGACGGGCCAACGACGCCCGCGAACGTCCAGACCTGGCTGACACGACAGGGAGACGCCGGCTGCATCTTCCTCTGCTTGATCGATGACAAGACGGTCGGCTTCAGCGCCCTCGACTTCGACACGCAGCAGCCGGACACATCGGTCCTCGGCGTGTGGCTGCTGGCGGAGCATCGGCGCAAAGGACTTGGCACCCACCTAGCGGAACTCGCGCTCGCGTTTGCGCGAGAGAAAGGCTACAAGCGCATTCGCGGCAACCTGCCCGACAATAACGAAACGGCGTTGAGCTTCCTCTCAGGCATCGGCGCCCTCGTACCCATTTACAACCCCGAAGTGGTCTTCGAGCTGCCCATCTACGAGGAGCATGACTAACCAGCTGGACGCGTACTCGCGGTGATTCGCCGCATCGACCCCGTAGGCCGGCTCGCGTACGGCGTGCTCTGCATCGCCGCAATGGCGGCGCTGGCCGCGCCACTGCTGCTCGTGATCAGCGCGACGGCAGGAATAGTGATCGCCATCGACGACGACGTGTCGAAGGGCCTCCTCGTCTGGCTGCTGGGATGGGCGTGCGCCGCGTTCGCCGTCGGCCTGTTTTTCGCGATCTTTTACACGATGTGGCCGCTGGCGGCAGACTGGGTCATCGAGTGGGGAGGCTACGCGCTCGGCTTTGCGATCGCAGGCGTCGGCCTGACTGTCATGGCCGTGCTCGTGTTCTTCATCGACATGCCACTCTACCTAGCCGTGATCCTGCCGATGACCGGCACGGCCGCAGCGGGTATCGCGATCGCGGGACGGCTGGCCGGGCTGGGAGCGCCAGCAGCACAGCCGCGCATCCCAGCGAGGGCGATAAGGCGGCGATGACAACAACTATTCCGACGCCTCCGCATGGATAAGCCCTCGAAAGTACTGATCGTCGGCTCGGGACCGATCGTGATCGGCCAGGCCGCGGAGTTCGACTACGCCGGCGCACAGGCGTGCAAGGCGATGCGCGAAGAGGGCGTAACGTCTGTCCTGGTGAACTCGAACCCGGCGACGATCATGACCGACGAAGGCGTGGCGGACATCGTCTACATCGAACCGCTCACGGTCGACGTCGTCTCACGCATCATCGAGCGGGAGCGCCCGGATGGCCTCCTGCCAACGTTGGGAG
>JADFPV010000061.1:0-10011 GCA_022562155.1 Chloroflexota bacterium | reverse complement strand
GAACCCGGCGACGATCATGACCGACGAAGGCGTGGCGGACATCGTCTACATCGAACCGCTCACGGTCGACGTCGTCTCACGCATCATCGAGCGGGAGCGCCCGGATGGCCTCCTGCCAACGTTGGGAGGACAGACCGGACTCAATCTCGCTGTCGACCTAGCGGACGCCGGTGTGCTCGACAAGTTCAACGTGCGTCTGCTAGGCACACCGCTGGAGGCGATCAGGAAGGCCGAGGACCGCGAACTGTTCCGACAGCTCCTCACCGACATTGGGGAGCCCTGGCCTGAGAGCGAGATCGTGACGTCGGTGGAAGGGGCGCACGAAGTCGTGAAGCGCATCGGCCTGCCGCTGGTCATCCGTCCCGCGTACACGTTAGGCGGCACAGGCGGCGGCATCGCGAAAACGCGCGATGAGCTTGAGGAGATCGTCACGAGCGGGCTGGCGGCGAGCCCGATTTCACAGGTGCTGCTGGAGCGATCTCTCCTCGGCTGGAAGGAGATCGAGTACGAGGTGATGCGTGACGGCGCGGACACCTGCATCACGATCTGCAACATGGAGAACTTTGACCCGATGGGGATCCATACCGGCGATAGCATCGTGGTCGCGCCGAGCCAAACGCTCACAGACAAGGAATATCAGATGCTGCGGACGGCCAGCCTGAAGATCATCCGCGCGCTCGGCATCGAAGGCGGCTGCAACGTCCAGCTCGCGCTGGCGCCGCGACGGGAGGTCGTCGATTGGGACGCTCCTGTAGGCGAAGGCGATCCGCCCTACTTCGTCATCGAGGTGAACCCGCGTGTGTCACGCAGTTCAGCGCTGGCTTCCAAAGCGACTGGCTACCCGATCGCGCGCGTGGCCGCGAAGATCGCGGTCGGCGGGCGGCTCGACGAGATCCCAAATGTGGTCACGCAGAAAACGACGGCCGCGTTCGAGCCGGCGCTGGACTATGTGGTCGTGAAGATCCCACGCTGGCCCTTCGACAAGTTCCCGTTGGGAGAGCGACTGCTCGGAACGCAGATGAAGGCGACCGGCGAGGTGATGGCGATCGACCGCACGTTCGAGGCCGCGATCCAGAAGGCCGTGCGATCGCTGGAACAGGGAGGCCGTTCTCTCCTCTGGGAAGACCCGGTTTGGAAGACGGAGGAGCTGCAGAAGGTGAAATGGGCCGCCACAGACGACCGGCTCTGGCGCCTGATGGCGGCCCTCCGCCGCAACGCAGACCCGCTGGACTTGGCGAAGAAGACGGGCGTCGATCCATGGTTCATCCAGAAGCTGGCCCGCATTGTCGCGATGGAGCTGCGACTCCTTGAGGAGCAGCTCTCGCCGGAGTTGCTGAGGGACGCCAAACGCATGGGGTTCTCCGACGAACAGATTGGCGTGCTGGCCGACGAGTTGCCGGAACGCGTGCGCCAGAGGCGTCTGGAGATGGGCATTAAGCCTGTCTACAAGATGGTCGATACGTGCGCGGCCGAGTTCGACGCGGCCACGCCTTACTTCTACAGCACCTACGAAGAAGAGAACGAAGCGCCGCCGGTCGAAGGCAAGAAGGCGCTCGTGATCGGGAGCGGGCCGATCCGCATCGGCCAGGGAATTGAGTTCGACTACTGCTCTGTGCATGCCGTCTGGGCGCTGCAGGAGGCCGGCTATCGCGCGCTGATCGTGAACTCTAACCCTGAGACGGTATCGACCGACTTCGACACCTCTGACCGGCTCTACTTCGAGCCACTCGACGAAGAATCGGTGCGGGACATCCTCGACAATGAAACCAGCGAAAGCGATGACACGCCCCCTCCGACGATCGTGCAGTTCGGCGGGCAGACGGCCATTAACTTAGCCAGCCCGCTGCACCTCGCCGGGATGCCGATCCTCGGGTCGAGCGCGGAGGCGATCGACATGGCCGAGGACCGGCGGCGCTTCGAGGAGTTCCTCGCCAAGCTCGGCATCCCCCAGCCACCCGGGGCAGCCGTTACAAGCGTCGAAGACGCGCTCAAGACAGCCGCCCTGATCGACTATCCTGTGCTGGTGCGGCCGAGCTACGTGCTGGGTGGGCGCGCGATGGAGATCGTCCAGAACGCGGAGGAGTTGAAACATTACGCGGCCGAGGCAGCCGAGGCAAGCCGTGGCCACCCTATCCTCATCGACAAGTACCTCGAGGGCCGTGAGATCGAAGTCGACGCCGTCTGCGACGGCGAGCAGGTGCTGATCCCGGGCATCATGGAGCACATCGAGCGCGCGGGAGTTCATTCCGGCGATTCGATGGCCGTTTACCCGCCAATCAACCTGACGGACGTCGAGGTCAACGCGATCGTTGATTACACCCAACGCATCGGCTTGGCCATGAACATCTCCGGCCTGATGAACATCCAGTATGTCATCGTTCCAGCCGGCGAGGCGTCCGAAGTGTACGTGCTGGAGGTCAACCCCAGGTCGAGCCGAACTGTGCCCTTTATTTCCAAGGTAACGAATGTACCGATGGTACGGTTGGCTGCACAGGTGATGCTGGGCCGGTCGTTGGACGCCCAGGGATACGCTGGCGGCCTCCAGCCTCAGCAGAAGCTGGTGGCCGTGAAGGCGCCGGCATTCTCGATGTCTAAACTCAGCGGCGTCGACACCTACCTCGGGCCGGAAATGAAGTCGACGGGCGAGGCGATGGGTGTCGACAAGACGTTCGTTCCCGCACTGGCCAAGGCGCTGGTTTCGGCGGAGCTCGCGCTCCCGCCGCAGGGCGCCGTCCTTGTGAGCATCGCGGACCGCTATAAAGAGGAGGCTGAGCCCATCATCAAGCGGTTCGCAGAAGCGGGCTTTCGGCTCTACGCTACTGAAGGTACGGCCGCAATGATCGAAGGGCTAGGCCTGCCCGTCGAACAGGTTACAAAGCGCCTGCGCGAGGGACACCCGAACGTCGTTGACGTCATCCGCGACGGCACAGTCGACGGGGTGATCAACATCCCGGAGGGGCGCATGACGGGCACGTTGCGTGACGGCTTTCACTTCCGGCGGGCGGCGGCCGAGCACCGTATCCCCTGCTTCACGAGTCTCGACACGGCGCGGGCAGTCGTCGACGCGCAGCTAGCCGGCGATCAGGCGTATACCATCCAGCCGCTCAGCGCGTATCTGAACTGATGCATACGGCATTCGCCAGGGTTACCGAGAACGGGAAGCTTTACGGGAACACGTACGTCACGTGGTTCGATGCGCCCGAGGTGGCGCAGGGAGCGGTACCAGGGCACTTCGTGATGCTGAGGACAACCGACGCGATGGAGGCCGCCGCTTCACTAGTGCCCGGCGACCCGCTCCTGCCGAGGCCGATGAGTATCCACCGCCTGCGCGAAGGCAAGAACGGGCCGGAGTGGTCAATCTTGTACGACGTCGTTGGCCGCGGGACGTTGTGGCTGGCCTCGCGCCAACCCGGCGACACGTCGCTGTGCTGGGGGCCGCTCGGAAGAGGTTATAGCATCCGCCCGACCTCCCAACAGCTACTCCTCGTGGCGGGAGGCGTCGGCGTCGCGCCGCTCGTGTGGCTTGCCGAAGAGGCTGTGCGAGATGGCAAGCGCGTGATGTTGGTGCTGGGCGGCCGTACGGCGGACCAGATCTTCCCGGCGACCCATCTACCCCCGGAAGTCGAGGTCGTCGTGACGACGGAAGATGGTTCCCTCGGACGGCAGGGTCTCGCGACAGACGCCTTTATGGACCACCTAGAGTGGTGCGATCAGGCCTTCGCCTGCGGCCCGAACGCGATGTTCCGCACGATGGCGGATGCGATGCGTACCGCGAAGCATCGCCGGCCTGTGCAGGTGTTGCTCGAAGAGCGCATGGGTTGTGGGACGGCGATTTGCTACGGCTGCGCGGTCGAGACTCGCAAAGGCATGCGACTCGTCTGCAAGGACGGGCCGCGCTTCGACTTAGGCGAGGTGTTCTAGCACGTCAGATGCGGTTGAGGCAGCCTGAGGGCTGAAGCCCTCAGCTTCGCATGCACAAGGCTCGTTCAACAGAGAGAGGGACCTAGATGGCCAGCCAGCAGTTCCTGTTGCAGATGGCCGGCATGCCGGGGTCCGGGAAGAGCGCGCTCGCCCGGCTGATCGGGCGTAGCACGAAGGCCGTCGTCATCGACAAGGACGTTCTGAAGACAGCGGCGCTTGAGGCGGGAGCGAAAGAAGAGCTGGCCAGCGGTGTGGCATACGATGTCTTCTTCGCCCTGGCCGACAACCTACTGGGCCAAGGCTGGAGTGTTGTGCTGGACAGCCCATCGTTTTGGGAGACCATTCCGAAACGTGGCGGCGAGATCGCGGCGAATCGACATATCCCCTACTTCTTCATCGAGTGCGTCTGCGATGACAAGGACGAGCTGGCGCGACGGCTGAGGGAGCGCACGAAGCTCACGAGCCAACCGGGCGAGGAGATTCTCGAAGGCTCCTGGAACACGATCACACCACCGGAAGCACATCTACGGATCGACACGACGCAGGACCTGGAACGCTGCCTCTCGATAGCTCTGGACTACCTTGGCCTAGACGGCCATGAAGCCAACTAGCTACGGGGCTTCTCCATCCGAGCATATTGACAAACTGTTGTATGTCCTATATATTCTGATGTATGAACACGCCATCAAGGCGGAAGTCAAGCAACAGTAACGGGAGCTCACTGCACAACCGTCTGTCAGTTCTCCGGGCCGAACGAAATCTGTCGCGTCAGGACCTGGCGCAGGCTTTAGGCATCAACTACCAGACGGTCGGCTACATCGAACGCGGGGATTTCAACCCTAGTCTCGAACTCGTATTCCGGATCAGCGAGCTGTTCAGCTTGCCGATAGAGGCGATCTTTTCACGCACGCCGCTGACGCCCTTGAGCGAGGCTGTCTACAGCCGCAAAGAACAAACGTTCATCTGAGGAGGAAGAGGCGTCATGAGTAATGCAGCAGTAACTCGGCCGTCATGGGGCGAATGGCCAAGAGCGAAGCGCCGCCAGCTCGTATTGGCTACTTACGCCAGTTTCAGCGCGCTAACAGCTGCGCTCTGGTGGCAGGTGAATCAGATCCCCGGTCTGGAGTGGTGGTTAGTGCCCTGGATCGGTCTCTTCGCACTGACCAGCATCGCCGGCCTCTTTGCCATGCGAGTCGTCACGCAGCACGTTGGCGAGGCAGACGATGCGGTGCTCGATGAACGGCAGCGCTTCGTCCGAGACAGCGCACACCGAAGCGCCTACTACACTGTCTGCATTCTGTTCACGCTGGCGATCATCTTCTCGCCGAAAGCTCTCGTCGTTCTTCCATCCGCGATACTGCTGTTCAACACGTTGCCGAGCGCCATCATCGCATGGAAAGAGCCCGAACCAGCTTAGCGGCTACAACGTAGCCGGGTTGACCCCACAGATCGATCAAGTTACCATAGCTGATGATCAATTCCATGTCCGACCCAACCTCCAATTATATCTACACAGGCGACTGCCTTGCGGTCATGCGCTCCTGGCCGGACGGCTGCATCGACCACTGCATCGCCGACCCGCCGTTCGGAATCGCGTCGGGGCGTGGCCGGAAGGGCAAAAGGGGACTTGGCTGGGCATTCTCCTCGCACGTGACGATGCAGGAGGCCTGGGACAACTTCAGCGAGGACGAGTACTTCCAATTCAGCCTTGACTGGCTCAAGGAGGTATGCCGGGTCGTCAAGCCGAACGGCAACATCCTCGTCTTCGGCACCTTTCACAACATCTACCTGCTCGGCTACCTGCTGGGGAACCTACTCGACCGGCGCATCCTCAATTCGATTATCTGGTTCAAGCCGAACGCCCAGCCAAACATCACCGCGCGGATGCTGACGGAGAGCACGGAGCAGATCATCTGGGCCGTCAACGAGACACCCAAGCGCGCGACAAAGTGGACGTTCAACTATTGGGACGCCAAGGAGATGAACGGCGGGAAGCAGATGCGCAACCTGTGGGAGTTCCCCGTCACATCGAGGAGCGAGCGTGTCAACGGCGCTCATCCATCCCAAAAGCCACTGGCGCTGCTGGAGCGAGCCGTCCTGCTCATGTCCGACCCGGGCGATCTACTGCTCGATCCCTTCGGCGGCGCAGGAACGCTGGCCGTCGCCTCAGCTCGAAACGATCGACGCTACATCCTCATCGAATCGGTGGCGGAGTACGCTAAGCTGGCGAAAAGGCGCTTGGCGGAGGACAAGAAGGCCGAGGCAGCCGTCTAGTCTCTCACTCCGGTAACCCCAACGCATCCTTAACGGCGGGAACGAGCTGGACATCCACGTCGAGCTTGTCGATCAACGGAATGCCGAACTCCCCTGCTCTTCGCTTCACGTAGGTGTAGCGAGCCTCACCGGTCTGCATGATGATCGGGAGGTCGCCGCGGTGCTCGCGGCAAGCCTCGATTACTTCCCAGCCTGTGTTCACCGGCATGTCCATATCGGTGATGAGCAGGTCAAGCGCGTGCGATGCGTCCTGGATCACGTCGATCGCCAGCTTGCCGTTGGCCACAGGAATGCAGTTCAACTCCAAAGGCTCGAGAAGGGCCAAGAGGCGCGCCCTGAAATCGGGATAGTCCTCAGCGATGAGGACGGCTGGTCCGTCAGCCATACTTACGACTTGACGCGCAACTCGGCCAAGTGATCGTTCAGGTCGGTGTACTCGTCGGCGACCGTGCGCAGTTCGGCCGCGGTACTCGGGCCGAAGGCGACGACCTCCACTCGCACACCCTTGCTGGCGACGATCTCCACGAGGCGGCGGAAGTCTCCGTCGCCCGACAACAGCACGACGATGTCGAGACGGTCCGACATGGTGAGAACGTCGATAGCGAGTTCAACGTCGAAGTTGGCCTTGATGGTGCCGTTGGCGTAGCGCTTCAGCGGCTTTGTGACGATCCGATAACCGAGGTCCATGAAGGGTTGGACGAACTTCTGCGTCTCCAGCTCTTCGTCCGGGTCGTCACTGATCGGCGCGTAGGCGCTGGCGCGCACCAGTTCGCGGTTGCCGATGATGTAGTCGAGCACCCGGCCATAATCGAGCTTTACGCGCTCGCGTTCCGCCGCGTACATGATGTTCGGTACGTCGACAAAGATGCCAATGCGAGGACGATCGGCTAGCGATGATGAGCGCACGCCGCTTCCACTGGCGAGGCGATTCTCGATCGAGGAGAGAGAACCCTGAAGGCCCTTGAGCGTGGCCACCTGCTGAGCCGCTAGGTCCTGCAAGACGGCTTCGATCGTGCCGGGTTCGAAGGCAGGCGCGCTCTTAGCGGCCGTCGTCTCCGCAGCCTTCGCGGCGCCGGACCTGCGGCCTGCCCCTCCGCGCCGGCCGCGCCTGCGCCCGTTCGACGACTTCGTTGTGGAACTCGACGACGTCGAACTCGATGTCGCCGGGCTCGATGTCGCCGGGCTCGATGTCGCCGGGCTCGATGTCGTTCTCGCTGCCGGCGCCTTTCGTGGCGCGCGCGACCTGCCGTCTGTCTTCTTTTCGGTTGTCGATTCGCTCTCAGAGGCGCTGCTCACAGCGGGTGTCTTGTGCTCTGAGATCGACTCGCTCTTTGCGGCGCTGCTGGCGCGAGCGCGGGAGGTCCTCCGCCGGGCAGGCTTCTTCTCTTCCTTTTTCGGTATATCGACGTGTTCTTCGACCGAGTCTTTGTCACCGGCCTTCTTACGGAAAAATCGTAGGGACATAATTACTCCACGCCGGCGGTGGCGAACTGAAGCGTACTACAGCGCGCCGCCACCTGCTCTGCTACTCGCAGGAACGCCTGCGCCTGCGAGGACTCTGGATCGGATTGTGTAATGGGGACGCCGTTATCGGCGCCTTCCCGTGTGGCTTGGTCGAGTGGAATCTCGCCAAGGAATTCTAGACCGAGCTCCTCGGCCGCTTTCCTGCCGCCGCCATGACCGAAGATGTCGTGGTGCTCGTCGCAGTTTGGGCAGACGAAGTAGCTCATGTTCTCGATGACGCCGAAGACGGGGATGTTCAGCTTGTCGAACATGGCGACCGCCTTGCCGGCGTCCTCCCAAGCGACGTCAGCCGGTGTGCTGACAATGACGACGCCGGAGATCGGGGCTTCCTGCGCCATGCTCATCGAGGCATCGCTGGTACCGGGCGGCAGGTCGATAAGCAGGTAGTCCAGCTCTCCCCACTTGATGTCGTGGATCAGCTGGCGGACGGCGGTGCCGACCATCGGGCCACGCCAGGCTACCGGCGAGAGGCGGGGCAATACGAAGCCGAGCGAGACGAGCCGGACGCCGTACTTCTCCTCCGTTGTGAGGCCCCGATCGCCCTCGGCCATGAAGCCCGCCTCGAACCCCATCATGATCGGAACGTTCGGGCCGGTGACATCGGCGTCGAGGAGCCCGACTCGGGCGCCCTGCTTCGCGAGCGCTACGGCAAGGTTGACCGAGACAGTGGTCTTGCCTACACCACCCTTGTTGCTGGCGACGGCGATGATGTTGCGTACGCCCTCGACGGGCTTAGCGCTGCCCATCGGCTGGTTCACGCGAACCTCCGCGTCCATATCGACATCGACATTCGAGACGCCGGGCAGACCGCTGACGATCTCTTCAGCTTGGGCCTTCAACTCAGCTTTGACAGGACAAGCTGGGGTCGTGAGTACGATGCGGAAGCTGACATTCCCGCCATCGATTTTGATGTCCTGGACGAAACCGAGCGAAACAATGTCGCGATGAAGATCAGGATCCTCGACCTGCTTCAACCCGTCGAGGATATCTTGTTCAGTAGCCAAGAGGCAGCTCCTTGCCTAGCCCGAGGCCGAAGCGGTTGCTTTGACCTGGGCTACAATCTCATATCGGCAGCACTGGCCGTCTCCGGAGCAAGGCTGCACGCGGACGTCGTCGCCTAGCATTCGGGTCAGAAACGTGCTGTGCCATTCGCAGACATCGCCTTCGAGGAGCCGATGGAAGAGGCAGTTGAAGTCACGGATCTCAAAGCCGCGCTCCGTCTTCTCCCACTCAGCGAACCCACCGTCGTTACGCATGACCTCCGTGACGAACACGACTCGCTCCTGCAAAGGCCAACCTCGAAGGAGCGACGAATACTCGTCGGAGAGGCGCTGCGCCAGACGCTCCAGGACTAGAAGCGTCTTTTCGCGCTGCGTTCGACCCTGCAGCTCGCTACCATCCAGGTGGCCTATCTCCTTCATCAGAAGCTCTACCAGCCGGTCCGAACGATACGGGAACGCCTCCGCATGCGCCTTGGGGGATAGCCGAAACACGTAGTGTGGCCTACCGCTACCGTTCGTCTGGGCCTCAGATAACAAAAGCCCGTCTCGCTCGAGACGGGTCAGGTGTTGTCGAATGGTGATTGGGGCCAGGTCCAGGGAGGCGGCGAGTTCGCTGACGTTATGGCCACCGTTGCGCTTCAGAAGCGCCAGAATCTCCGCTTTTGTGTCGTTCATAAAGCAAATCTGGCCGATGCCGAAACCGGCCAGATGCAGAAGTATACCCAACCTAGCTTCGCGCAACAAGTATTACCGAAGTATTGACTTATGTTATCGTCATAAGCTTGACACACGAAAAGATCGTGTGCTAGCCTACAGACGAGCTGGTTCTGGGACAGTGTACTTGGGGTGAAGTACTCAGTGATGGAAAGACAGAGGAGTGTTGTCATGAACGCAAAGATTGCCCCACGCGAGCGGCGAAAGCGCGCGCGTAGCTGCCAGCATCGATGGATGATTGAAACCCCACACGGGGCCACCAGCCGGGGCCTCTGCAAGCGCTGCGGTTCGACGAAGCGCTTCCCCAACGCATCTGACGATGCGATCGCCAGAAAGGCCGGCATGGGCCGCTGGGCCGCTAATCGCGGAGTAGCGCGACCGAAGCAGATCACCCTATCCACCAGCGACGACCCAGAGTAGCCCCAGGCCCGTAGCCACAAATACAGCGGGAGCCGAATCGGCTCCCGCTGTTTACGTTCGACTGCGACGAGCGTCGGCTTTATAATGCGCCTGTGAGCCTCGCTGACGGAGCCCCGTGAACCTCCAAGTAGAGATCCCCGGACGCAAGAGCAGTCTC
>JADFPV010000006.1 GCA_022562155.1 Chloroflexota bacterium | reverse complement strand
GTGTCCACCGTGACGACCATGCCCTGTCCGTACGGCGTAAAGCTGGTCCCCGTGGAGACGGTCGCCGAGATGCGGACGGCCGTCCTCAAGGCCTGTGAGGACGCCAGCGCCCTGATCATGGCTGCCGCTGTCTCAGACTACCGGCCGGCCCAGCGCGCCGCTGAGAAGGTCAAGAAGGGGCCGGACAGGAAGTCGCTTGAGTTGGAGAAGAACGCAGACTTCCTCCTAGAGATCGAAGGCAAGATCGTGAAGGTCGGGTTCGCGGCCGAGACAGGCGATCTCCTCGCAAACGCAAAGGCGAAGCTGAAAGCGAAGAAGCTCGATCTCATCGCCGCCAACGATGTGACGGCGCCCGGCGTGGGCTTCGGGACCGACACCAATCAGGTCTCGATCATCGCCACGGACGGAGAGATCGAGGAGATACCACTGCTGCCCAAGTACGAGGTGGCCCATCGCATCCTCGCCCGGGTAGTTCCTCTCCTGCGCGAACGACACGACGCCTAGGGGCGCCTAATCCCCAAGATCCACGATCAGCGCCGCGTGATCGCTGAGGGCATCTCGGCGCTCTGATCCGGCAACAGTACCCCACACGTAACGAACGCGTCTGAGCCTCGGAAGCAGCTCTCGGTTCGGAAAGGCCTGATCGAGCCGGAAGCCATTACCAGCGTTCGGCGAGTACCAGGTATACGCCCGCTTGCGCGGATGCAGGAGCCGGAACGCGTCCGGCCACCCGGCCCCTTCCATGCCATCGATCCAGTCCTCCTCGCGCTGCGTGAAGGCCGGGGACTCTTCATCAAGGCCCATGCGGCCGCTGTTCGTGTCGCCAATGAAGATCGCCGGCCCGTTTCGCCAGCGTCGGGCCAGCGTCAGCACGGCGTCGAGAAACGGATACTTGCGCCCTGACACCTGGTTGGGAACGTGCATGGCAGCCAGCGTAAAGGGCTGAGACGCCCCTACGGCGGCGACGAGCCACCGTCTAGCCTCAGGCTGCCGTCCTCGCAGGCCTGCGAGGCGCAGCGGCCACCGAGAGGCCAGCAGCAAGCAGTTCGAGGAGCGGCGCGCGTCTACGCTCGAGCGCTGATGTATCAGGCCTTGGTCGCGTAGCAGCGAGGATAGCTCCTGGCTTGGCGCCGTGCCGCGGAACTCAGATAAGGTGACCACGTCCGGCCGCCAGCGCCGCAATTGATCGGCAATGTCGTTGATACGCCTGCCGCCGCCCGCGCGGATGTTCCAGGAGACGATACGCACGTGCGGCTACTCTTCCGGTAACGGTGCTTCCACGATGGCTTCGTCCGCTGGCCGTTCCTGAACAAGGACAAGCACCGCGATCGCGACGCCAATCATCACGGCGCCGATCACGAGGAAGCTGGCCGGGAGGCCAGCGGCCGAGGCGACAGCCCCGCCCGACAGCGGGCCCACCGCGACCGCCAGCGCGAACGAGCTGCCCGCGAGTCCGAATACGGACGCCTGCATACCGGGGGGCGCGTGGCTGTCGATGAGGGCGTTGGCCGTCGGCAGCATGGCGCCGCTAAAGAGGCCGACGCCGGCGAATAGGAGCAGGGCGACCGGGGCATTCGTCGCGAACGCGAGCGGCAGATACGCGATGCCCGCCCCGAGCGTCACGAACGCCAGCGCATTGCGGCGGCCCAGCCGTTCAGCCAGGCGGCTGGCGGAGAGCGCGGCGGCCGCGCTGGTGATCGCCATCGCCGCGAACGCCAGCCCGGAGAGCACCTCCGCGCTCGTCGCCGTGTCGAACGAGGCGACGAGCAGTGGGGTCACCGGCCTGACGAACGCCGGACCCGCGTTCAGGAAGAAGACGACGCCAATCAGAATAGCGAGCGGCCGGTTGCTGAGCACCAGCCTCATGTTGCTGATCAGGCCGCCGTGCTCCTCGGCAGTCGGGCGCTTGAAGTCCTCCTGCACGACCGTCAGTACGAGAATGAACGCTAGCAGGTAAAAGGCGCTCGCGCCGATGAACGTTGGCCGGATGCCGATCGACGCCGCCAGCGTGCCGCCGACCAACGGCCCGATGAACTGCGACGAGAAGAGCGCCATCTGGAGCACGCCCATGGCGTAGGCGACGCGTTCCTTGGGTGCCGTGGACGCGACGAGGGCCGTTGCAGCCGGGATGGTCCCCACAAAGGCGCCCTGGAGAGCCCGCAGCCCCAGGAACTGCCACACGTTCTGCGCCAGGCCCTGCAGCGTCATCGTCACCATGGCGCCGAGGTAGGCGCGCAGCAGCAGCGGCTTTCGCCCAAAGCGGTCGGCTAGGTTGCCCCAGATGGGCGAGAAGATGAACAACATTGAGCCGGTGGCCGTCGTCAGGAAGCCCGACCAGAGCGCGATCTTGCTCTCGCCGGTCACGCCTAGGTCTTCGACGTAGAACGGGATGAAGGGAAAGACGAGGTTGCCGCCGCCAAGCGCGATGAATTGCGCGATAGCTACGGCGTAGAGCGTACGGCTCCAAGGTTCCAGCTTGAGCATGGAGATGTGAGGACTCTAACACAGGCCGTGTGCTGCGGCGGTGCGCCGGGGGTCAGGATTCGGCGCCGCGCTCAAGTCGCTGGACCACGAGTTCGCAGTCGTCCAGCGATAGGCAGTCGCAGCGCAGACCTTCCTCGAGGAAGGAGCGCATCGCCTGAGCGCGCCGGATCATCTCGTCGATCTCTGGTAGCTTCGTTTTCGCGAGATCTCGCCAGCGGGCCGACGGCGTGGCGTCCTGCGCGAACCCCTCGAACAGTGTGCGCATCTCGGACAGTGTAAAGCCGGCCTGCTGGGCGAGTTGGATGATCGCCAGGCGCGTCAGGACGTCCGGATCATATCGACGGCGACCATTGACCCGAGCCGGCGGAGGTAGAATGCCGGCATGTTCGTAGAAGCGGAGTGCTGATGGCTTCAGGCCTACCTTACGCGCTACTTCGCTGATGCTGAGTGTCTTCATGACGCTCTCCCGATGCTCTTGACTTAAAGTTTACTTTAAGGTGTAGCATCAATTGGTGATGACAGGAGAATGCCATGAGAACTGAAGAGATCAAGCTGTACGAAGATCCGGTCGAACTCGCGTGTACGCTCTCCGGCCGGGAATTGGGCGAACGACAGGATGGCGCGCTGGCGGAGCTACTTGCCGGTGCGGAAGAGACCACCGAACTGAGTGACGGTTACGAACTGCGCTTCCCCGGTTCGGCCGAGTGGGCACAGAGTCTTGCCGCGTTCATCGAGTTCGAGCGCGAGTGTTGCGCCTTCTTCACCTTCGAGCTGGTCTTCCAGCCTCAGCAAGGCCCGATCAGCCTGCGGTTACGCGGGCCGGACGGCGTGAAGGACTTCGTGAAACGGATGATCGAGGTCTAGCTGTTGGTGCTGCTGGTCTTCGGCGCGATCGCGGTCGGCGCGATGCTCGTGATGTACGCGTTGGAGGAGCGATCGCATTGGTTCGTGCTCGGCTTCGCGGTCGCGAGCGCGACCGCCGCGACGTACGGCTTCCTGATCGAGGCTTGGCCCTTCGCCGTGATCGAGGCGATCTGGTCCGTCGTCGCGTTGCGCCGCTGGTGGGCCAGGCGAGCGGTTAGCCGCGGAGCTTCCCTAGAGCGGGTCGTTGGCGAGAACGAAGGCTAGGTGGACGAGTGTGCGCACCGGGATACCGCTGGCGCCCTTTACGGTCGTGCCCTTCACCTTGTCGTAAATGTCCACGCCAGCCATGTCGATGTGCACCCAGGGGGTGTCGTCGACGAACTCCCGGAGCAGCATCGCGGCCGTGATCGAACCCGCGTTGCGACCGCCGGTGTTCTTCATGTCGGCCACCTCGCTCTTGATCTGGTCTTTGTATTCGTCGTACATCGGGAGCTGCCAGACCTTCTCGCCGGCCGCCGCCGCCGCCCGCTGCACGCGTTCATAGAGGGCGTCGCTATTGCCCATCGCGCCCATCGCGACGTCTCCGAGCGCGATCGAGATAGCGCCCGTCAGCGTTGCCACATCGATAATGAAGTCCGGCTTCGATTGGCCCATGTAGCCCAGCCCGTCCGACAGGATCAGGCGGCCTTCCGCGTCTGTATTGATCACTTCGATCGTCTTGCCCGTCATCGTGGTCACCACATCGCCGGGCTTCGTAGCGTTGCCGCCGGGCATGTTCTCAGTAGCCGGCACAGCCATTGTGACGTCGATCTCCGGCTTTAGCCGTGCGATCGCGCCCATGGCGGCGATCACGGCCGCGGCGCCGGACATGTCGCCTTTCATGTGCTCCATGCCTGCGGCGGGTTTAATCGAGATGCCGCCTGTGTCGAACGTGATGCCCTTGCCCACAAAGCCCAGGTGGCTGGAGCCTCCGCCCTTGTAACGCAACACGATAAACTTCGGCGGCTGCTGGCTCCCGGCGGCGACACTGAGCAGCGCGCCCATGCCCTGCTCCTCCATCCATGGCTGGTCGAAGACCTCGCACTCCAGGCCCACCTCCGAGGCCATGGCCTGCGCTCGTTCTGCAAGGTCGGTCGGGGTGAGCTTGTTGCCGGGCTCGTTCGCCAGATCGCGCGCGAAGTTCACGGCTTCTCCGAGCACCGCGCCGCGGTCGACGCCGTGCCGAACGGCTTCCGCGCGTGTCGCATCGAACTCGACGAGCGAGAGCTGCTCAAGCTCGACGTCGTCCTCCTTGGGCTTCTTGTGGCGGTCGAACCTATAAAGGCCCATTAGGGTGCCCTCGGCGATCGCCTGAGCGCAGGCCTGTGGGTCTAGCCCGCCGATGCCCGCGCCGTGTGTGATGGTCGCGGCGGTCTTGCACCGGTTCCTCCGGAGGTACCGGGCGGTGTTCGCGGCCAGGTTCCGCACCTTGTCGACGGTGAAGTCGTCCTGCTTTCCGAGCCCCGCGACAACGACGCGCGGCGTTGGGAGTTTGCCCAGCGTGTGGATCAGCGTAAACGTGCCGTCTTTGCCGCGACAGCCGCCCTCCTTGATTACCTGGGAGATGGCGCCGTCGAGCGCCTTGTCGACCGCCCCTGTCGCGCCGCCGGGGGCTTCCACGCCCTCGAAGAGGTTGACGACGATGGCGTCGACGGCCTGGCTGGCGATGTCTCCTTGTTCGACACGGATCTCCATTGTGACTCCCTTCGACTTAAGCGGCGCCCTCGGGGCCGGCGACATACGCATCCGCGTCGATCTCGACTAACATGCGCGGGTCGACGAAGCGGCTGACCTCGATCATCGTCGAAGCCGGCCGGATTTCGCCGAACGCCTCGCTATGCGCCTCGGCGACCCGTTGCCAGTGATCGATGTTTCTTAGGTAGATGCGGGTCCGAACTACGTCGGCCATTGTTGCGCCGGCCTGCGCAAGCGCTGTCTCGATGTTATGGAGCACCTGCACGGCTTGCTCGTGCACGTCTTCCACGCCGGTCAGGTCGCCGTCCTCTCCTATCGCCGTCGTGCCCGATACGTGAACGTACGGTCCGATGCGCACAGCACGTGAGAACCCGATGACGTCTTCGTACGGCGAGGCGCTGCTGATGTTTATGCGCGGGACGTCCGTCGGCATGGCGTGGGCATGATACGGCGCAACAGATAGGGGCGCAACGCGACGAGCGTGAGGCCGGCAGGCGAGCGCCAAGCGGGTACCATTGGATATCGTTAGGCCAGTGAAAGTCTTATGGCTGTTGACGTAGCAATCGCATCCCGCAGAGTCATCGACACCATCAGTCGGCGCCGGGTCTATCGCGATGTCTACGAGATCGCGCTGGTGGCGGTCGCGTTCCTGCTCTACTTCATCGTCCGAGCCAGCGTCGTCCAGCGCGACGAAGAAGCGCAGCGCAACGCGGTCGACATCATCGACCTACAGCGGACGCTAGGGTTCTTCTGGGAACCGGACATCAACGCGGCGATCCTCGACTACGGCGCGCTGATTCAGCTCTTCGACGCGATCTACTTCTGGATGGACTTCCCGTTGATTGTGGCCATCGGCCTGTGGCTCTACTTCTTCGGGCATCGCCACCAGTACACGGTCGCCCGGGACGCCCTGCTAGCGTCCGGAGCGATCGCGCTGGTGGTCTACCACCTTTATCCGGTCGCGCCGCCGCGGCTGCTGCCGCCCGAGTTTGGCTTCGTCGATACGCTCAGCGAATTCAACCACCTGGCGTACCAGGCGCAATCGACGGAGTTTTTTGTCAACCCCTATGCGGCGCTACCGAGCCTGCACGTCGGCTGGGCGGTGCTGGTTGGCGGGGTGCTCTTTTGGACGACGCGGAACTGGCTGATACGAGCGCTGGCCGTGTTCCTGCCGATCGGGCAGTTCGCGGCGATCCTGTTTACGGCGAACCACTACATCATCGATGCGATGGCCGGTGTCGTGGTAGCGCTGATGGGGCTGCTGATCGCGATGGCGTTGCAGCGCTGGGGCTACGCGGGCGCACAGCGACTCGTCAACCGGCTTGCGCCGCCTTTACCTGCAGACGGTTGAACGGGAAGCGAGCGTTAGCAGAAGCCCTCGGGGTCGAACTCGCAGTACCAGTCATCCATGAAATCATCGATTCGGTCTCGCGAGTATTCGGTAACCGGGATTAGGTCGATACGCGACCAGACCGTGATGGCGACGTGTTCTTCTTCCATGTCAGGGTAGGGAGCCAGCACTAAATTCTTGTCGCGGTTGTCGCCTACGAAATCCTCGAGATCGTCGATAACCTCCTGATCGGTCGTGTTGTACCAAATGATCGTGCCGCCGTGTTCCATGGTGTGTATGAGGGCTCCCGCAGGCCAGGGTGCGCGGTAGAAACCAAACGCAACTGGGCCGCAGACTCGCGGTGCTTCCTCCGGGTCGTTCCCGCAGACGCCAGCATGATGTGGGCCGCCCGCCGGTGGGTTGGAGTTGCCATCGGCCTCGTAGTCCACGTCACGGCTCACGTGGGGAGCTGTGTTGGCCACGGCGCCACCTGAATAGCTGGCTGGCCCGCGTTCGTCTTGGTAGATCTCGGGCAAGTTGACGTATTCGCCGGCCTTATCAGGCGCCGGATCTCTTTCGTGGTCGGCAGCCGCCGCGTTGGCCGGACCCGCCTCCTTGCCGCTTTGCCAGATGAGAAATGCAATGAGGCCGACAACGGCGAGGATGCCCACGAAGATGACGATTGGGACGGTAGGAATCGATGGGCCACCGGAGCTGACTGACGCTGCCGGCGTGCGGCGTCGGCTCGGGACACTTCCTTGTCGTCGTTTCTCTCTGCTCATACGGCTCTCCTGATGCCTAGAAAGGGGCTATCTCAGAATCAGTATAGGACATAAGAAATCACTGGTACCAATACAGAGTTGTTACGGTTCGCTGTAAAACGCGAACCCCAACAGTCCCGGACCAGTGTGGACCCCCATTAGTTGCGTGAACTCGCGGACGAAGAGCTCGGTCGGTTGCAAGGAGCTCCTTACACGCTCCATCAGTTCGGCAGCTTGATCAGGCGCGTTTGTGTGGTGGACGCAGACATGAAGCCGCCTACTTTCGCTTCGCTGGTCTAACGCCTGTAGCAGGCGCCGCATCGCGCCGTCCGTGGAGCGGGCAAGCCCGATAGCCCGGTATTTGCCACCCTCGAACGAGATAATCGGTTTCACCCGCAACGGCGACGAGGCCCAGATCAGTAATCGTGGCACGCGCCCGCTCCTGCCCAAATACTTCAGCGTATGGAGAGAGACAAGGAGTTGGACTCGTGGTTTAAGCGCCTCGGCGTGGCGTAGGACCATACCGATGTCGCCCCCCGTTTGCGCGGCGCGTGCGGCTTCGATGGCTACGAAGCCTTGGGCCATCGCCGCCGCGCCGGAATCCAGGACGCGGACATCAAGGTTGGGCGCACGTTCCTTCGCCAGTGCCATGCCTTGCTTGGCCGCGTCGAACATGCCGCTGAACTGGCTGGAAACCGTGATCGCCAGGACGCTCGACGCGCGTTCGCCAGCCTCGAGCATCGCACTGGCATAGGCGCCGGGGGCGGGGGCGGCGGTCGTCGGCGGCTGCTTCGCCGACGCGAGCGTTTCGTAGAAGGCGCTCGTGTCCTCCGACATGCCATCTTCGTAAACGACGTGTTCGAACTCGAGGAAGAGCGGCACGATGTCGATGTCGAGGCTGGTGGCGAGGTCAGCAGGGATACAGGCGGTGCTGTCGGTGATGATGGCGACCCGTTCCATGACGCGTTCGTCTCCGGTTGCACCAATAATTCGTCGCGTGATAGAGTGTTCGTAAGCCGACCGAGAAAACCCGGCGGCCATTACTAGATGATAACCAAAGAACTCAAAGAGACCATCATCAAGGAGCACGCCCGGTCCGAGGGCGATACTGGCTCCTCGGAAGTGCAAGTCGCGCTCCTTACTGAGCGGATCAACCAGCTCACGGGGCACATGCGCGAGCACAAGCACGACTACCACACGGAACTTGGGTTGCTAAAGCTGGTGGGACAGCGTCGCCGGCATCTGGCTTATCTGAATAACACAGATATCCAGCGATACCGCGACATCATCAGCAAACTTGGCCTCCGCAAGTAAGACGGGGGCCTTTCTGTATGCAGGCTGTAGGGGAGGAGTAGGAACAGACCATCCGGGCGGAGACCGCGCCCAGGTCAGCAATCCTCGGTCGATTCAGTTTACGGGTAGCAAGAAACATCGCAGACGTCCGCGCCGGTCATCTCTTGGTGGCCCAACGCCGCGCGGAATCTAAGTTTATGGAGGTATATAGATGGCGGAGACATTCCAACGCCAACTAGGAGATGAAACGCTGACCCTGGAGGTTGGCGAGCTGGCCGCCTTGGCCAGCGGCGCTGTTACCGTGCGCTACGGAGATACGGTGCTGCTGGCGACCGCGGTCGTCAGCGACAAGCCGCGAGAAGGGATGGACTTCTTCCCTCTCACGATAGACTTCGAGGAGCGGCTGTACGCGATCGGCAAGATCCCGGGCAGCTTTTTCCGCAGAGAGGGACGGCCGAGCACGGACGCGATCCTCTCCTGCAGGCTAACTGACAGGCCGATCAGGCCGCTGTTCCCGAAGGGATTCCGAAACGACGTCCAGGTGATCATCACGGTGCTCTCCGCAGACAGGGAGAACATCCCCGATGTGCTGGGCACGGTGGGCGCTTCGGCAGCGCTGTCGATCTCGGGCGCGCCGTTCGCGGGGCCGATCAGCTCGGTCCGCGTCGGCTACATCGACGGCGACTTTATTGTGAACCCCACGTACGACAAGCTGCAGGAGAGCGAGCTGGATCTGATTGTCGCAGGCACGCGAGACGCCGTGATGATGGTTGAAGCCGGTGCGCTGCAAGTGCCGGAAGACATTGTGCTGCGCGCAATCGAGTTCGGCCAGGACGCCAACCAGGGGATCCTGGACATGCAGGACGAGTTGATCGCTAGTGTTGGCAAGCCGCAGATCGATTTTGAGAAGACTGGAATTCCCGTAGAGGTTAAGGACGCGGTAAAGGCGGCTACCGAGGGTCACCTGGAAGCCCTGCTCGTAGAAGTGAGGAGCGAGCGGCAAGGCGGCCTGGATGCGCGAAAGCAGGAATTGCTGGAGCGCTATGGCGATGAGTTTGGCGACGAGGACATCGGCAAAGCATTTGACGAGGTTGTGAAGGAAGCCGTCCGCGAGTCGATTTTGGAGCGCGGCGTGCGGCCTGACGGTCGCAAGCCGACTGAAATCCGCGAATTGAGCGCTAAGGTCGGCATTCTGCCACGCACGCATGGGTCCGGCCTGTTCAAGCGAGGTGAGACTCAAGTACTGACGATCGCCACCTTAGGATCGATGGGCGACCAGCAGAGGCTCGACAACCTCTCGCCGGAAGAGCGCCGTCGCTACATGCACCACTACAACTTCCCGCCGTTCTCGGTCGGCGAGGCACGGCCGCTGCGCGGCACGTCGCGTCGTGAGACTGGGCATGGCGCGCTGGCAGAGCGGGCGCTGGAGCCCGTGATCCCGAGCGAGGACGACTTTCCCTACACGCTCCGCCTTGTGTCGGAGGTGCTCTCCAGCAACGGCAGCACGTCGATGGCCAGCGTCTGCGGGAGCACGCTCGCGCTGATGGACGCCGGCGTCCCGATTGAAGCGCCCGTTAGCGGTATCGCCATGGGCCTGGTGATGGGTGAGAACGGCAAGTACCAGGTTCTGACCGACATCGCCGGCGTCGAGGACGCACTCGGTGACATGGACTTCAAGGTCGCCGGGACGTCCGAGGGCATCACGGCGCTGCAGATGGACATCAAAGTCAAAGGCATCACGATAGAGGTCATGCGGGAGGCGCTGGAGCAAGCGAAGGAGGCGCGCCTCACGATCCTGGATGTGATGAAAGCGACCCTTCCGGAGCATCGCGACGACCTCTCGGAGTGGGCCCCGCGCATGCAGCGCATCCAGATCCCTGTCGAGAAGATCGGGAGTCTGATCGGCCCCGGTGGGCGCATCATCAGGTCCATCATCGAGGAGACCGGCTGCAGTATCGACGTCGAAGACGACGGCACGGTCTTCATCGGCTCGACCAGCGCCGAAGGCGCCGGGAAGGCGATCGAGATCATCGAAGGTCTTACGAAAGACGTGGAGGTCGGAGGCGAGTACACGGGCAAGGTCGTGCGACTCATGGACTTCGGCGCGTTCGTGGAGATTCCCGGCGGCAAAGACGGCTTGATCCGCATCAGCGAGCTGGCCAACATGCACGTGCCACGAGTCGGGGACATCGTCGACGTTGGAGATGAAGTGAAGGTCAAGGTGATGGAGGTCGATTCGATGGGCCGCATCAACCTGTCGCGAAAGGTACTGCTCACTGACGAAGAGAATGAGGCCGACGCCGCGCTCGTCGCGGCCGCGCCTCCTGCGCCGCCGCGAGAGGAAGGTGGCCGGCGAGAGTTTGGTGGACGCGGTGATCGAGGAGGCCGCGGTGGAGATCGCGGTGGAGATCGCGGTGGCCGTGGCAGGCGCCCAGGCGGCGATCGTGGAGATCGCGGCGGAGGCGGTGGCCGAGGTGACGGCGGCGGTGGCGGGGGAGACCGTGGGCGTCGCCAGCGGAGCGGTGGCTTCAGGCCTACGAACCGGCCGGGACCGGCGATGGGCTCCGGCCCAGGACCGATCAAGAGCTAGATAACGGCTAACGAACTTGAAACGCCCCCAGGCCGCTGGGGGCGTCTTCATTTACGCCAGGGAACCGTGTAGGCTGAGCGTACGATGACGATTCGCGTAGTCGTGAGCGGGACGGGCAACATGGGCCGCGAGGTCCTCGCCGGCGTTACGGAAGCTGAGGACATAGAGCCCGTTGGGGTCCTCGAGAAGCTGTCTTCAGACACCGAAATCACGCTCTCTGGGGGCGGCTCGCTGCCGCAGAGCGACGACCCGGGTGGTCTGCTCGACGCCGCGAAGCCAGACGTCATCATCGATTTCTCGAACGCGGAGTGGACGCCGCCGGTTGCCGAGGCAGCGCTGGAGCGTGGGATCAGGCTGGTCGTCGGCACCACAGGTCTGTCGGAAGACTGGCTGGCCGAACTAGAGAAGCAGTGTCGCGAACGTCAAGTAGGCGCTGTCGTGGCGCCGAACTTCGCGATTGGCGCTGTGCTCATGATCCACATGGCGAAGATCGCGGGCCGCTTCTTCGACTCGGCGGAGATCATCGAGCTCCATCACGATAAGAAAGTCGACGCCCCCTCAGGCACAGCGATGCTCACGCTTCAGGAGATGCTGGCGTCGCGCGGCAGGCCGTTCGACCGCAACGTGCCAGACAAGGAGACGCTGTCGGGCACCCGGGGCGGCGAGCAAGATGGCGTGACAGTTCACAGCGTCCGGCTACCGGGTCTCGTCGCGCACCAGGAGGTGCTGTTCGGCGGACAGGGCCAGACGCTTTCGATCCGCCACGACACCACCGGCCGCGACTCGTTCATCCCCGGCGTCCTACTGGCTACGCGAGAGGTGATGAACCGCACGGAGCTGGTACGCGGACTTGCTGAGTTGGTCGGGCTTGAGTGAGGCCCTTATTGACACAGGCGTCCCCACTCCATAAAATCTAGGTACGTGCTGGTAAGCCCTCAAGCTTACCCAGATTTAGGTAGGTTCTATGGCTAGTCACGCAGTCGATGCCGCGCCCGAGGACGTCCGCTGGTTGACGCTCGGCAAGGCCTGTCGCCTGCTCGGTGTTGACGAGTCGACGCTGCGGCGCTGGGCCGACAGCGGTCACGTACGCGCCTTTCGGACGCCCGGTGGCCACCGGCGCTTCGCCGAATCGGAGCTCCAGGCGTTCGTCGCCGGTCGCGGTCGCGACCGCGATGGCGAAAGCTATCGCGATCTGGGCGACATGGCGGTGACGCGTATCCGCCGGCAGCTGCACCGGCGTCCCATGCGGGACGCGCCGTGGTACGCGACGGTCGATGAGACGTTGCGTAGCAGATTACGGCCGCTCGGGCGCCAGCTCGCCAGCCTCGCGGCCGAATACCTGAGCCGCAGGAACCGGCGCACGGTGCTGCTGGAGACGGCGCGCGACCTCGGCAAGGAGTACGGCCACGAACTCGTGGCGAGTGGCCTGCCGCTGGCCCAAGCGGTGGAGGCTTTCATCTTCTTCCGTCGGAGCCTGGACGACTTGACGAAGCAGGCCAGCCAGCGGCATGGTCTCTCGGCGGAAGATGTCCTGGGCGCGTGCGAGCAGGTGCACGCGGTGGCCGATCAGGTACTGATCGGCCTGACCGTGGCGTATGAAGAGCCTGTGAAGGCGCCTGTGGCGAGGAAGAAGAAGGTGAAGCGCTAGTGGACTGGGCAGGCCTGGGTGGCAGTGGTTGGACCATACGGCTACGGGAACTGGAGTTCTCCGTGCGGCGGATGTTTCGGATTTCTCGGGACGATCCCGAAGAAGGGCTGCCAGAGGTCGATCTGTCTGACGCAGAACAACAGGACGCCGTCCGGAGAGAGGCGGCGCGAAGAATGATTACGGAGCGAGAATAGATGGCATACTATCCGATCTTTGTCGAGCTGCAGGATATCCCCTGCGTCGTCGTTGGTGGCGGACGCGAGGCGCAGCGGAAGGTGGAGGGGCTGCTGGGCGCAGGGGCAAAGGTAACCGTCGTGTCCCCAGAACTTACGCGCCCGATGCAGAAGATGCTGGCCGACGGTGAGATCGACTGCATTCAGCGTGAGTATCAGGAGGGCGACATCGATCCTTTTCACATCGTCATGGTCGCGACCGATGACGGCAAGGTGAACGGTGCTGTCTCCGCCGAAGGCCGCCGCAAGCGCATCTGGGTGAACGCGGCCGACGACATCCCCAACTGCGACTTCATCCTGCCATCAGTGATCCGGCGCGGCGCGATCACGCTTGCGGCCTCGACGGGTGGCACGAGCCCGGCGCTCGCGCGCAGGCTCCGCGAGGAGTTGGAGGCTTACTTAACTGAGGAGATGCCAGCGCTGGCAGACCTGCTGAAGGAGGTGCGCAGCGACCTGCGGTCGCGCAGCATCAAACCGGACGCGGAGGTCTGGCAGGAAGCGATCGATGAGGACTTGCGCGTACTGCTTGCACAGCGCAAGTACCGCCAGGCCAAGGCGCGCCTGCTTGAGTCACTAGGCGTCGAAGAACTGGTGCCAGAGCTGGTTGGTTCGGCGGACGGAGAGAAGAGCTAGGAATGCACATCACGCTCGTCGGCATCAGCCACAAGACGGCTCCCGTCTCCGTGCGCGAGCGCTTTGCGTTCGCGGCCGACGAGCTGCCTGAGGCGCTGCCGAAGTTTGGCGGTGCTGCCGTGTTGGTATCGACGTGCAACCGGACCGAAGTCTATCTCACGGCGCACCACGCGATTACGCCGGGAACGGTAATCGCGATGCTGCGCGAGCTGAAGAGCGACGTAGAGGCTCCAGACGAGGTCTTCTATCATAAGGCGGGCCTAGAGGCTGCGCGACACCTCTTCCGCGTCGCCGCCGGTATCGAATCGATGGTGTTGGGAGAATCGGAGATCCTGGGTCAGGTGCGCTCCGCGTTTTCGGCGGCCACGACCGCCAACACACACAACGCCTTGCTCTCGCAGCTCTTCCATACCGCGATACGCGTTGGCCGCAAGGCACGCAGCGAGACAGACATTGGCCGTCATGCCGTATCGTTGAGTTCGACAGCAACTAAGCTAGCGGAGCGAACGGTCGGGGACCTGTCATCCCGGACGGTGCTCGTCGTCAGCGCCGGCGAGGCAGGAAAGCTGACCGCGCGCAGCCTGGCCGAGCGCGGCGTGACGAAGCTCTTCGTCACGAGCAGGACGCCTGCGCGAGCCAAGGAGCTGGCACGGGACTTGGGAGGCAGGCAGGTACCGTTCAGCAAGCTCGGCGCGACCATGGCCGACTCGGACATCGTCATCACATCGAGCGCAGCGCCCGACTTCCTGATCGGCAAACGCGAGGTCGATCAAGCGACAGCGAGCCGCAACGGGCGCCCGCTGCTGCTCATTGACATCGCCGTGCCGCGCGACGTCGATCCTGCTGTGCGCGACAACTCGAAGGTCGAGCTGTACAACATTGATGACCTGCAGGCGCTTGTTGAGGAGAGCCGTGACGCTCGGCTTCAAGAGGTGGCGAAGGTTGAGGACATCGTCGAGGAAGGCCTCGAGCGGTTTCGGACATGGGTGCGCGATCGTGGTGTTGTTCCGACCGTCGCTGAGCTTCGAGAGCGGGCCGAGGCGGCGCGCCAGAGCGAGCTTGAGCGGACATTCCAGAAGTTGGGCGACCTTACGCCCAAGCAGCAGCGTAGCATCGAGGCGATGTCGTCAGCGCTCGTCAAGAAGCTCCTTCACGAACCGATCGATCGTCTCAAGAGCGACGACGGCGAGCGCTATGTCGTCCCGATACGCGAACTCTTCGGCCTGGACGAAGGACAGGACCCGGATACCTCACCTGGGGAATAGCATGGCCCCTCGTTCCAGCGAAGCACTTGCCATCACGGTCGGCACGCGCGGGAGCAGGCTGGCACTCAGCCAGACGAACGGCATCGTGACCGCACTACGCGAACACCACCCCGATCTCGCCGTCGACGTGAAGCAGATAAAGACACAGGGCGACCGCGATCAGCAAACGTCGCTCACGACTATCGGCGGTCAGGGCATCTTCGTGAAGGAGCTGGAGGCGGTCCTGCTCGCCGGCGACATCGACGTTGCCGTACATAGCCTCAAGGACGTGCCGTCGGAGATAGCGCCTGGCCTTGTAATCGCCGCCTACCCGCAGCGCGCAGAACCGCGCGACGCGCTCGTCACACGCGACGGTAAGACGCTGGCCGAGCTGCCCGCAGGGGCGCGCATTGGTACGGGCAGCCGGAGGCGGGCGGTACAGATCAAGACGCTTCGGCCGGACATCGAACTTGTCGACATCAGAGGCAACGTCGATACACGCATCCGCAAAGTCGACGAGGGAGAGTATGACGGCGCCGTGCTTGCCTACGCGGGCCTTGCGCGGCTTGACATGGCTGACCGGGCGTCGCAAATCTTCGAGGTCGACGCGCTTGTGCCTGCCGTTGGGCAGGGCGCTCTTGCCATAGAGGCCCGGCAGGACGACGCAGACTTGCTCAAGCTGCTCGCATCGATCAGCGACGCCAACACCAAGCTCGCCTGCGAGACCGAGCGTGCGTTCATGGCTCGTCTGGGCGGCGGCTGTCAGCTGCCGTTCGGCGCCTACGCTGAAATTTCGGATCATTCGCTTAAGATCAGGGGCTTTATCTCTGACGATGACGGCCAGCGCCGCCTTCAGGGAGAACTTGAAGTCTCCGTAGAAGAAGCGCCAGGCGTTGGCACCATACTGGCCGAGCGTCTGCTCGGCGAAGGCGCGGCCGAGTTCATGGCCGCGGCGGAGGCGTCATGAGCGGGCGCGCGTTCCTCGTAGGCGCTGGTCCAGGCGATCCGGACCTGATCACTGTCGCCGGGACGAAGGCGCTCGCGAACGCCGATGTCGTTGTCTACGACCGGCTTGTGAACGAGCAGTTGCTCGACCTCGCTCCGGACGCGGAGCGCGTCTACGTCGGCAAGCTGCCCGATCGGCACACGATGACTCAGGACGAGATCAACGCACTCCTGGTGGCCCGCGCGAAGGACGGCAAGACCGTCGTCAGGCTGAAGGGCGGCGACCCGTTTGTGTTCGGGCGGGGCGGCGAGGAGGCGCAGGTCTTGGTGGACGCGGGCATCCCGTTTGAAGTGGTGCCCGGAGTGACGTCGCCGATCGCGGCCGCGGCCTACGCGGGCATCCCCATCACGCACCGGGGTGTGGCGACGTCGGTCGCGTTTGTCACGGGCCACGAAGACCCCACGAAGGAAGAGCAGGGCGTCGATTGGCAGAAGCTGGCGACGGCCGTCGATACGCTGGTGCTGATGATGGGCGTCGGCCAGTTGGAGCAGATCGTCGAGCGGCTTGTGGCTGCGGGACGCGCTCCCGGGACGCCCGCCGCGGCCATCGAGTGGGGCACGCTACCCCGCCAGCGCACCGTCACCGGCGACCTGACCAGCATCGTGTCCAAGATTGAGGAGGCCGGCATCGGCTCGCCTGCGATCATCGTCGTCGGCGACGTCGTCGGCCAGCGCGACACGCTCAGGTGGTTCGACACCAAGCCTCTGTTCGGCCAGCGCGTCCTCGTCACACGTACACGGGAGCAAGCCAGCGAACTGTCGCGCTCGCTCGCCGACGCAGGCGCGGAGGCGATAGAGTTGCCGACGATCGCGATCAAGCCGTGCTACGACGAAGGGGAACTCTCAGTCGCCAGCGACTCCATCAAGAAAGGCGCTTACGACTGGCTTGTATTCACTAGCACCAACGCCGTCGACATATTTTTCGAGTTCCTGGAGACGAAAGGCCGGGACGCGCGCAGCGTGCGCGCCTCCGTCGCGGCGATTGGCCCGGCGACGGCGCAGGCGCTGAAACGGCGGGGCATCGCCGTCGACGTGAAACCGGAGCGCTACACGGCCGAGGGGCTGCTCGAGGCGCTCGACAAGGACATGAGCGGCCAGCGGGTACTCGTGCCGTGTGCGGCGGGCGCCAGGGCTGTGCTGGCCGACGAACTGCGCGCTCGGAACGCCGATGTCGATGAAGTGACGCTCTACGTGGCAGAGGCGCCTACAGAGGCCGAGTCGCCGAGGATGGCCGCAGGGCTGCGCCGCCTGCGGGCGGGTCAGATCGACGTGGTGACGTTCGCCAGCTCTTCATCGGTCACGAACCTCGCCGGCCTGTTGGGCGACGACATCGAGCCGCTGCGCCGCTGCCGCATCGCTTGTATCGGACCGGTCACGGCGGAGACCGCGGAGAAGCTGCTCGGCCGCGCCCCGGACGTGGTAGCGGAAGAGCATACGATTCCAGGTCTTGTAAAGGCCTTACAGTCGAATATCGAGAAGGAGGCCGACTGACTCCGTTTTTGGAGCTGTCTATAATAGAAGCTCATGGAGTACTTAGATCTCGACGGAGAGGTGCCAGAGCTGCGGAAGCCGACGTTCATCGCCGCGTTTCGCGGCTGGAACGACGCGGGTGAGGCGTCGACTGTCGCCGTTCGCCACTTGGTCGAGGGCTGGGACGCCAAGCAGTTCGCGTCGATCGATCCGGAGGAGTTTTTCGACTTCACAGTGACTAGACCACAGATCCGTGTTACGGATGAGGGCCAGCGCGACCTTCGATGGCCACGGAACCGCTTCTACTACCACATCAACGATGGTGGTGAAGAAGACATTGTGCTGTTCATCGGCACCGAGCCGCACCTCAAGTGGCGCGCGTTCTCGGAGACAATCCGCGGCCTCTTCGAACAGCTGGACGGCTCGCGGCTGTTGACGCTCGGCGCGCTGGTCGCCGCTACGACGCATCGGCGGCCGCCTCCCGTCACCGGCTTCAGCACCGAAGAGGATCTGAATAAACGGCTCGAGAGTCTCACCATCAACCGGACGCGCTACGAAGGCCCTACAGGCATCGTCGGCGCGCTCCACGACGCGTGGCGTCGCAACGGACTGCAGGCGGCTAGCCTCTGGGTTGGCCTGCCGCCGTATCTAGGCCAGGCCGTCAACCCGCGCGGCGCGCTGGCGCTGCTACAGGAGATCGACAAGCTCTTCGCGTTCGCGCCGGACCTCTCGAAGCTGGAGGAGGCGAGCCGCGACTTTGAGCAGCAAGTCGATGACGCCCTGGTCCAAAGTGACGAGATGAGAATGTACCTGGCCGAGATGGAAAAACGCATCGATAGCGGCGTTAGTGGCGCCGGCACGCCGGACCTGCCGCCCGCTGGTGACCTGATGGGCGACCTGGAGGCGTTTCTTCGCAAGCAGCGGAGCGAATAGCATGACCCTCGACGTATCAACAAGACGATCGATCGCGCGCTTCCGGCGACTGCGCAGCAGCGAAGGGCTGCGGCGTCTCGTGCGGGAGACGGCGCTCCGGCCCGACGACTTCGTGTATCCGCTGTTCGTGGCACACGGCAGCGACGTGCGCGAGGAGATCTCATCGATGCCGGGCCAGTATCACCTCTCGCTCGACCGGCTCGCTGCTGAGGCGGAGGAGCTAAGGGAACTCGGCGTACCCGCCGTGCTGCTGTTCGGCCTGCCCGCCGCCAAGGACGAAGAGGGCAGCGAGGCCTACGCCGATGACGGCATCGTGCAGGAGGCGGTCAGGACGCTGAAGGCGGCCGACCCGAGCCTTGTTGTGATGACGGATGTCTGCCTCTGCGAATACACATCCCACGGCCACTGCGGCGTGATCATCGATGGCGAGGTCGACAACGACAGTACCCTAGATCTGCTATCTCGGACGGCCGTATCGCACGCCCGCGCGGGCGCCGACGTCGTCGCGCCATCCGACATGATGGACGGTCGCGTCGCTGCGATCCGTGCCGCACTCGACGGAGAAGGATTCGAGACAACGCCGATCATGGCCTATTCGGCCAAGTACGCGTCCGCCTTCTACGGCCCGTTCCGGGACGCGGTCGATTCCGCGCCGCAGTTCGGCGACCGGCGGAGCTACCAGATGGACCCGCCCAACGCTCGCGAGGCGCTCCGCGAGATCGAGGCTGACATCGCTGAGGGCGCGGACGTCGTGATGGTGAAGCCGGCGCTCGCCTACCTCGATATTCTCTCGCGGGCACGGCAGCGCTTCGACCTGCCGCTAGCCGCGTACAACGTCAGCGGTGAATATGCGATGGTCCACGCCGCTGCCCAGAACGGCTGGCTGGACGGCCCGCGCGTCGTACTCGAGCTGCTGACGTCGATCAAGCGGGCGGGCGCCGATATCATCATCACCTACCATGCAAAAGAAGCCGCTCGCTGGCTGAAAGAGGAGTCTTAATGGCCACCATTACGTGCGACCGCTGCAGCGAAGATAAGGAACAACTCGAAGATGTACCAATGGGCGGCGACCTTGGGCAGAAGATTATGGAGCAGATCTGCTCGGAATGCTGGGCTGAGTGGCGTGCGATGTCCGGGAATCTGATCAACCACAACGCTCTCAACCTTGGTATGCCGGAGCATCGCGCTGAGTTGCGACGCGTGATGAAAGAGTTCCTCGGCATGGAGGCCTGATCCGCGTAGCCAGCAGATTCACACAGATGGAGTTGTGTATGTCCGCCAGCAGGGCTGTTGTGGCCGGCTGAGCGCCCCTTCCGCCTTGACAGGCCGCTCATTATCGGCCTACGCTGCTCAAGAGGGAAAGGAGCCTCGTGACATGGCCGAAAAGCTGGATCAGAATGAAAACCTCATAATCAACGTTTTGAAGAAGAGCGCGTTGCCCCCTGCGACGTTGACGGAGCATCTCAAGGGCGAAGGCTGGAGCGCTTTGCAGAGTCGAGATGTGATTGGCAGCCTACTTGACAAGGGCCTGGTTCAGTTCAACTGGGACCAAGAGCTGGCTGTCAAATAGAACAGGCGGACTAGAAAAGAACAGGAGAACCACCGGTGGCAGGGCGGTACGATCGCTTTCATCAGGGCGACAGACCGGATGACAATCGCGAACGAGGACAGCGCGATCGTGATCGGGTGTTGTACACGGCTGCCCTAAGAAGGCTTGCTGGCGTAACTCAGGTCGTAGCTGCTGGCGAAGGACACGTTTTCCATAACCGCCTGACTCACACGCTTGAGGTTGCCCAAGTTGCGGGGAGGCTCGCCGAAAAGCTTTCCAAGGAGCAGTCTGAGCTCGCCGAAACGCTTGGTGGCATTAATGCCGATGTAGTAGAGGCGGCGGCGCTAGCTCATGACCTAGGACATCCTCCCTTCGGACATGTGGCCGAGGAGACGCTCGACAAGTGCCTGCAAGCGCACGCCCTCGATGGCTTCGAGGGGAACCCTCAGTCATTCAGAGTGGTAACCAGGCTAGAAAGTCGTCATCGTGACTTTTCCGGCCTGAACCTCTGCCGGGCCACACTCAATGCAATACTGAAGTATCCATGGCACCGAAAGACCGGCGGCGGAAAGAAGCAGCGGAAGTATGGCGCGTACCACTCCGAAGGGGACGAGTTCGCCTGGGCGCGTGAACTCGGTCCAGCGTCCGAAGTCAAGAGCGTAGAAGCCGAGCTAATGGACTGGGCGGACGACATCGCATATTCAGTTCACGATATGGAGGACTTCTACCGGGCGGGGCTCATTCCACTGGAGAGACTTACGGAAGATGGCGAAGCCCAAGCATTTCTGAAGGAGGTCTTCGAACGCTGGGCCCAAGAAGGAGATCCAGTGTCGAATGAGGTTCAGAAGGAACTTGAGCGTACCTTTGATGGACTGCGCGAGTTCATCACAGCGTTGGTGGTTGAGCCTTACGAAGGCACGTCGTCGCAGCGATGGGCGCTTAGAAGCCTTACAGCAACCCTGATAGCCAGGTATGTCGGAGCAATCGGCCTCGCGGAACCCGCTGCAGACGCTGAGCCGCGTGTTGAAATCCATGAGCGTGCACAAGCGGAAGTCCGAATGCTCAAGCAACTAACGTGGCACTACGTGATACACAACCCCGCTCTAGCTGCCCAGCAGCACGGTAAGCGAAAGGTCATTCGTGATCTCTTTGAGATCTTTGACTCTGCGGCACAGAAGGCAACACCTCAAGAAATAGCCATATTCCCGATTCGTCATAGGGAGTCGCTTCAGAAGGTTAAGGCTGAGTCAGCAGAGCCTGAGCAGGACTGCGCGAGAATCGCCGCCGACCTCATCGCCGATATGACAGAACGACAGGCCTTAGACATGCACCAGAGACTGACCGGGAACTTCCTGGGGTCAGTGATGGATGTCATCGTCAAGTAGCGACGGCGCCATTCAGCTAGCATCTAACCTGCCTGTCTCTATTCCTACACTCGCGCCTAGTTGACCAGCCCCACCAGAGATTCCTGGCCTGACGACACCGCCTGTGCCAAGCTGTGTTCGTCTGTGGCCAACATCAGAGCCGTCATCTTCGACTATTACGAGACGCTCGCGCAGCTCCCCCACGATGGTCGCGAGCGGATGATGGACGGCATCGCGAAGGCCGTTGGCTACGAGTCGCCGCCGGGCCAGCCGTGGAAGGAGTGGACGGAGCAGTCGAGCGATCTGAAGCTCCGGTTCGCCGGTGGGTCCAGCACACGAACGGCGGTGAACGGAGAGCCACCGCCGTTCCGCACGTTCTGGGACTATTGGAAGGAACGCTTCGATGAGCTGTTCCAGAGTTGGAACGTCGATGCGGGTGGCGAGCTAGGCGCCGACACGTACACATCGCATCACATCACGGCGGTCGTCTATCCCGAAGTGAAGGACACGCTTAGGGAGCTAAGCCGCTCCTGTCAGGTCGCAATCCTGAGCAACGCGGACGACGCGTTTCTCGACGGAAGCATCGCGAAGAACGACCTGAGCTTTGAGCTAGTCGTCTCGTCCGAGGCGGTTCGCGCGTACAAGCCGCACATCTCCATCTTTCGGGAAACGTGTAGGCGCATGGGCGTCGAACCCCAAGACGCGCTCTACGTCGGAGACCAGCCATGGGCCGATGTCGAAGGCTCGCGGCAGGCGGGCATGGGTCAGGCCTGGATCAACCGCCATGGGGCTGCCTGGCCTGATGACGTCGCGCCGCCACAGTACACAATTACAGCTCTGACGGATATCGTTGCGCTGGTCGAGGAATCATGACGCGGTGGCAAGACTCCACAGACCACTTGGAGGACCGGGCGGTCGTTCTCAAACAGCAATACGGCGAAGAGCAGCTTGCGGCGTTCCGGCCCCGACGTGGCGACTTCGATCCGGAGGACCGCTTCACGGAGCTTGTCCGCGAGTACTTGGCGCCAGACGACGTTGTCGTCGACATTGGCACGGGTGACGGAACGTGGCTCCTCGCGGAGGTCTACCCGCGTGTCCGCCGAGCAGTCGGCCTGGACTATTCCGCCGGGCGGCAGTGGCTGGCCGTCCAGCGGAAGGCCGCGCTTCGCGCCAAGGCAGAGTTCCTGCTGTGTGATGCCCGGCGGATCCCGCTTCGCGATAGCGCCGCCAGCGCTATCATCAATCGCCGCGGACCCTGGACAGCGAACGAGGATTTCATGCGAGAGGGCCTGCGCATCCTCGCCTCGGGGGGTCTGGCGCTCGAAATCAGTATCGGTGAGCAGAACGCGTGCGAACTGAATGACGTGTTCGGCGACCGCGCTCAGATGTATCCATGGCGAACGCGAGACCGGCTTGGCGAGATGGTCGGGCTGTATAGGGAGCATGGCTTGGAGGTGCTCGTAGCCGAAACCCACGTGACTTCCGAGGTCTTCTCGTCGCGCGAGGCGCTGGTCTACCGTTTCCAGACGGCACCCGGAATTGAGGACTTCGACCCGGACGCGGATGCCTCGCTGATAGATCGAGTCGTCTCAGACCACGGCGACGCGGAGGGCATCCGGCAGACGGTTCACCGTATCTGCTTGGTGGCTCGCAAGACGTCCTAGGAGCGCACACGTTTACCCACCTTCTTCCTCGCGTGGCCCCGCTAACTGTGCCAATCTGTGTTCATTGTGACACGCGAACACAAGCGTTCCAGCCAGATCTTCAAGGCTGCTCAGCAGGTCATGCCGGGCGGCGTGAACAGCCCGGTGCGAGCGTTCCAAGCTGTCGGCGGTGACCCGCTAGTTATCGCCTACGGTAAGGGCCCGCGACTGTATGACGTGGACGGCAACGAATATCTGGACTACATGCTGTCGTGGGGCCCGCTGATCTTGGGGCATGCGCACCCGTCGATTATCGGCGTCCTGCAGCGTGCCGCCGAACGCGGGACGAGCTTTGGCGCGCCAACGGAACTGGAGCTGGAGATGGCGCAGCTCGTCGTCGATGCGGTGCCTTCTATCGAGAAGGTACGTTTCGTCAGCTCCGGCACCGAAGCTACGATGTCGGCGCTACGGCTTGCGCGGGGGCACACGGGCCGCGACCTGATCGTGAAGTTCGAGGGCGGCTATCACGGCCACGCTGATGGGCTGCTCGCCAAGGCTGGCTCCGGCGTTGCGACGCTCGGGTTGCCGGATAGTCCGGGCGTGCCCGCAGCTTTCGCAGAGAAGACGCTGCTTGCGCCGTACAACGATCTGGACGCTGTCCGCGCAGTCTTCGAACAGCACCCGGACGAAATCGCCTGCCTAATCGTGGAGCCTGTGGCAGCGAACATGGGCGTTGTGCCTCCGGCCGATGGCTTCCTCGCGGGCCTGCGTGAGATCACGAGCGACGCCGGCGCACTGCTGATCTTCGATGAAGTGGTCACCGGCTTCCGCCTCGGGACTGGCGGCGCACAAGCTCTCTATAAGGTCGAGCCGGACCTCACGTGCCTTGGCAAAGTCATCGGCGGCGGACTGCCGGTGGGCGCGTACGGTGGGCCCGCGGAGATTATGAGACAAGTCGCGCCGGAAGGCGCCGTCTATCAGGCCGGGACGCTCTCCGGCAATCCGATGGCGATGGCCGCCGGCATCGCGACGCTGCGTATCCTCAAAGAGGACACCGGCTATCGCGCGCTCGCCGACTTAACGCAGAAGCTGGCGGACGGGCTCGCGGAGCGAGCCAAGCGAGCCGAGATCGACGTACAGGTGAACCGCGTCGGCTCCATGTTCACACTCTTTTTCAATGACGCACCGGTGACCGACTTTGCCAGCGCGAAGCGCTCCGATACGGAGCGTCACGCGCGCTTTCATCGGGCAATGTTGGAACGAGGCGTATACTTGCCGCCGTCGCAGTTCGAATCGTGGTTCACGTCGTTCGCGCACCTCGACGCCGACATCGACGCAACGCTCGAGGCTGCGGATGAGGCGTTTCAGGAGGTTCGCGCATGACCGAAGAACCGAGACCGCGCCCGTCGCCGCTCGACCGCATGTACCTCGCCGTGGATGGCGTGATGGAGGTGCTGCTGATCCGTCACGGGGAGCAGCTGCGCGACATGCAGACGGCTGCCGACTTCCGCGACCCGCCGCTGAGCGAGCGCGGACGCCAGCAGGTGCTCGCCCTTGGCGCATCGCTCGCGGACGTGCACCTAGCCGCCGTCTTCTCCAGCAATCTCCAGCGAGCGCATGACACAGCCGAGGCGATTGCCGAGCATCACGATCTGGAGCTCCAGGTGATCGAGGACCTGCGCGAGCACGAAGTGTTCCGCGACCTGCCGGACGACAAGCCGCTCGATGAGATCCTGAGTCGAGAGCTGTTGCGGGCGCTACAGTCGCGTCTCATCAGCGAGCAGACCGCCGACGCCTATCCCTTTTCGGAGGGTAGGGCAGAGTTTAGAAGGCGGGCTATAAACGCTGTGGAGCAGGCGATCTGGACGCAGCGCGCGGAGCGAATCGCTGTGGTCTGCCATGCCGGCGTGATCAACGCTTACGTCAGCCACGTTGTGAAATCGCCGTACGACTTCATCTTCGGGCCCGACCATACGGCCGTCAGCGTCATCGCGGCGATCGACAACCGCCGCATGGTGCGCCGCCTCAACGACTCGCAGCACCTGCGCAACGGCGACGTCGATCTGACGTCTAGCTAGGTGGTCGCGGCGGCCTCCGGCACCGCGTCGCCGATTAGCTCGCCCGTCTCCACGTGGTACTTCAGTCCGGCCAGCAGCTCGTCGAACCTCTGCTGCGCCTGCCGGCGACCGATCAGGATGTCGATCAACGCGCCGATCGGTCCGTACTTCAACTGGTAGTCGGCCGTGACTCTGGCCAACGTGCCGTCGCCGGACGGCTCGATCTCGAAAGACATGATGTTGCGCTTGAGCGGCAGGCTGCTCTTGTAGACATCGATCTTGAATCCCTCACCTTCGCGCCAGTCGAACGCCCGCTCTTCCAGTTGGGCGTTGCCTGTGGTGATGTCGCAGTGCCTGGTCGCGCCCTCGCCCTGCGTCGCCTCCGACGTCGCATACGACTTCGCCACGCCCGGGTTCCATTTGTCGATGCTGCCGATGTCGGCGAGCACGCCCCACACCTTCTCGATGGGCGCGTCGATCTGCGCCTGGCTGCGTATCACTGTCATGGTGAGACCTCCATTAGTTACTGCTCCGCTGACTCTCTTACACCTTCAGGATAGCCTAGCTAGCTTACGGCCGGTGTGTGCTCTCTCACCCAGCCGGTCACCAGGGGAACCATTTCCGCTAGCGCCCGCCGGCTGAGTACGAGGCCCCAGTGCGATGCGCCCTCAATCTCGCGGTACGCGGCGTCCAGCCAGAGTCTATCGTACGCACTCGCCGGCCACTGGTGGTCGTCGCTGCCGGTGACGATCAGGAACGGGCAGGGTAACGACTCGATCACGATGCCGGCCTTTCGTTCGTCGCGGGCCCTGCGCGACTCACGCGCCAGCGACGCGAGCGCGATCTGCCGCTCCTCAATGTCAAGGTCGGGCATTGCTGGTTGGTCTCCCGGATCGCGGCCCGTGATGCCGTACTCCTCCGGCCCAAACTCCCCCTGGCGGACATGCACGGAGGCATCGAGTCCGCGGGTTGGTGTGCTGGGCGCCAAGCCGATGCACGCCGCCGCTTCTCCAGCAGCCGCGAGCATCATCGCCACGAGGCCGCCCATGCTCCAGCCCATGACTACAGGCTTGCTGTCGAGCTGTTCGATGCACGAGCGGACGTCGTCGGCGTAGTCGTGCATGCTTGTGTTGGAGAGACCTTCGTCTTCCTCAGGGCCGTGGCCGCGCAAGTTGACCGCGTAGGAAGCGAATCCAGCACTTGCCAGCGCTGGCTGCCAGTACGTCCAGACGCTTGCAGAGTTCGCGGCGCCGTGGATCAGGACGATCGGTGGATGGTCCGAGGGCTCAGCAGGGAGCTGCTCCAAGACGGCCGTCATAGAGTTGGCAGGTGCTGGAGCTTGTCCGGGTTGTTGACGACGCGAATGCCGCAGATCTCTCCATCGATGACTTCGATCGCCGCAGCGATAAACGGCCGGCCTTCATCGTACGCGATGCCACCAGGCTGGCCGTTGATCTGCGCCAGACGCGCGTCAAACTTCTCCGGCGCCTTCCTCATGAGGCCGATCAGGAAGCGCGCAATCCTGTCCGCGCCGTAGATCGGATTGATAGCGGCAGCGACCTTGCCTCCGCCGTCCGACCATAGCGTCGCGTCTTCTGAGAGCAGGTCGAGGAGCTTGTCGATGTCGCCTGTTGTAGCGGCGATGAGGAACTGGGCCGTGATCTCCTGTGCCTGCGTGTGCGAAGTATCGAACCGCGGCCGGTGTTCGGTCACGCGCGTCTTCGCTCGATGCACCAGTTGGCGACAGTTCGACTCGCTCTTGCCGACGATGGCGGCTACCTCAGCGTAGTCGTACTCGAACACTTCGCGGAGGAGGAAGGCCGCACGCTCTACAGGCCCGAGGCTCTCGAGCATGACGAGAAACGCCATCGAGAGCGAGTCTGCGAGCGCCGCGTTTTCCTCCATATCGGTGCTGTCCTCCGTAATCAGCGGCTCCGGGAGCCACGGGCCGATGTACTGCTCCCGCTGGACGCGAGCCGAACGCAGTTGATCGATGCATAGTCGGGTGATGATCGTCGAGAGGTAGGCTTTTAGCGACTCGATCTCAGCCTCGTTGGCCTGCTCCCAGCGCAGGTACGTTTCCTGCACGGCGTCCTCCGCGTCCATCACGCTGCCCAGCATGCGATAGGCGATGGAGAAGAGAAGGGGCCGGTACTCTGTAAACGCCTGCGTCATGGCCGAGGTTCTCTAGACGGCACCCACCACGACGGCTTGCCGGGCTGGCGCTGGCATCGATTCCAGCGCTGCGCTGGCGGCTCGCTTGGCGCTCGCCAGGCTGGCATCTACGAGCCAGCCCTCACCGCCGACCCAGTCGCCGGCCAAATGCACGCCCTTGACGTCCGTTGCCACATCGGGTCGTCCCCTCAGCCCGCCCGTGCCGGCGGTGGCCAGCGCGTTGACGACGATCAGGTTCGGCAGGAAGCGATGCTCCACAAGCACATCGCGCCAGCCGGGCTGCGCGAGGTCGAGGAAGCCTTCCAATTCGCGCTCGACGTCCTTGGCGCCGGTGGTGTCATCGCCCAGGTATTTTGCGACGTGCAGCATCGTTCCGCCCGGCGGTGAGAGATTGCCTACGCCGGAGTGAATCGAGAGGTACAACGGCTGATCGATGCCGAGCACGAAGCGCGCATCCGGACGAGGCGTCTCACTCAAACCCACGTCGAGCGTCGCTACCCGCACCGGCTCCGCTGCTTCAGCGCGAGAGGAGAGATCGGCGCCAGCAGCGCCCAATAGCTCCGCAGCTGTCTTCGGCGGCGTGGCGAGAATCACCGTGGATGTACGGTACAACCTGCCGTCTTCGAGGAGCACTGTTATCGCGGGGCCCTCCTGCTCGACCGAAAGAACGGACGCGCCTGTTTCGATCCGCGCTCCAGCCTCGACCGCCTGCGCCTGGACGCCGTCGACGAGCGTCTGCCAGCCGTGGTCGAGGTAGAGGACGCCTTTGAGCGCCATCTGTAGCTGCGCGATCGCAACGCCGGCGCTTAGGTGCTTTGGGTCGTTTGCATACGTCGCGAGGCGCACCACCGCCCGAAGTAGGTCGCCTACGGCTGACCGGTTCGTGTTCCTCGTGAGCCATTCCTCGAGCGAGAGGCCGTCGGCCGCGGACGCATTGATGCGCGGGAGCTCTGCGAAGATCCGCCCGAACTCAAGCTTCGCTCCCAGCCCGAACAGGCTGGTCGAAAGCAGCGATATGGGGCCCACGGGCAGCTTGTGTAGCCGGCCGTCCTTCAAGGCGAATCCAGCCTGCGGTGGCTCGCCACCGCTGACGTCGACGCCGAGCTCGTTCAGAACCGTTGCGGCGAAGCCGTTCGTGTAGAGAGCGTGGGGCCCCAGATTGAAGTAGTAGCCGTTGCGTTCTTCCGTGATTGCGCGGCCGCCGGTGCGGCTCGATCGCTCCAGTACGACAACCGATCGGCCCGCCCGCGCGACATAGGCGGCGACCGTGAGCCCGGCCATGCCGCCCCCGACGACGACCGCATCGACCTCTTCGTGCTGGCTGTCGCTGTTCATGAATGCCTCCTGTTCGCTACTACCCCTGTAGTAGAGACGATTCACGGCGCGGCGTTGTGACACGCTGGCCAAAGCACGCGAGGGACTCTCAGCTTAGCGCACAACCTGTTGCCTCTCGCCAGGGGTGCTGTTATACTCGCCCCTGCATCCATCCAGCTAAACGTATATGTAGGTGACTAATATGAACGTCTCTTGCCTTCAAGAGAACCTGGCAAAAGGCCTCGGCATTGTGGGCCGGGCTGTCGCACTGCGAAGCACACTACCGATCACGTCAAACGTCCTCCTCGCGAGTGACGGCGGCCGCCTGAAGCTGGCCGCTACTAACCTAGAGATTGCGCTGAGCTGTTGGGTCGGCGCCCAGGTAGAGGAGGAGGGCGCGATCACGGTCCCGGCGCGGCTCCTCATCGACTTCGTAAATTCGCTGCCTAATGAGAAGATCGAGATGACGGTCGCTCCCCGTTCACGCCAGCTCAAGCTCACCTGCGCGCGCAGCCAGGCGACCATGAGTGGTGTCGACGCCGACGACTTCCCGCCGATTCCGACGGTCGAGGACGGGGCGTCAATCGAACTCGATCCAGAAGAGCTACACACCGCGATCTCGCAGGTCGCCATTTCCGCCGCGACCGACGACTCACGTCCCGTTCTCGTCGGCGTGAACTGCGTTGTGGAGGGCGACCAACTCACGCTGGCCGCAACGGACGGCTTTCGGCTGTCGGTGCGGCACCTGTCGCTGTCCGAGCCCGTCTCCGAGTCATTGCAGATCATCATCCCGGCGCGTGCGCTAGTTGAACTGAACCGCCTGCTTCCCGATGAGACCGACCCGGTAGTACTGCAGCTGAACTCCACCCGGACTCAGGTGCTGTTCCGGTTGAAGAACTGCGAGCTCGTGACGCAGCTCATCCAGGGCACGTTCCCGGATTACTCGCAGATCATCCCAGAGGAGCACACCACCAAGGCCGTCATCGATGTGGCCGAATTCCTCAGGGAGACGCGGACGGCCGCGATCTTCGCCAGGGACGGCAGCGGCATCGTCCGGCTGCAGTTCACGCCCGGCGAGGACGTGGCACCCGGCAAACTGTCGATTTCAGCGCGGGCAGAAGAAATCGGCGACAACCTCAGCGAGATCGACGCTCAGATCGAAGGCGAAGCCGACAAGATCGCCTTCAACAGCAAGTACTTGCAGGACTACCTACAGGTGCTGGAGGGCGGTCGCGTCGCGGTGGAGATGAGCGGCCCGTCAAGACAGGGCGTCCTGCGCCCCGTCGGGGACGACAACTTCGTCCATGTGCTCATGCCCATGGTGGTGCAGTGGTAGGTTGAGAGAAGGAGTCCTTTGGCGCGAAAGACAGATGAACAGATACTGGCGGACTTAGGTACCGCTCCCGATGGCCGCCTCGCCAGAGACGTGAATCTCTGGACCCTAGAAAAGCTAGCAACCTTGCAGCTCTATCTGAAGGCCTTCGCTACAGCATGCCAGAGCGTTGGCGGCGGAATTTTCGTCGACGGGCTGGCAGGTCCGGGCATGTGCCGCGTTCAGGACGCGGTATTCCCTCCAGAGTTCGTTCACGGTTCCTCGCTTATTGCCTTGCAAACCCGCCCAATGCTTGAGCGCTGCCTGTCAATTGAAAAGGGTCCTAATGAAGCTAAGGTACTTCGTGAGCGATCGGCGCCTTTCGGCGAAAGGGCTATCGTAAAGCAAGGCGACGTCAATTCAGACCTCGTTCCCTTAATTGAGAAGTATGTTGGAGGAGCTCCATGTTTCTGCCTTCTGGATCCAGAGGGCAGTGAACTAGACTGGTCGACGATAGCCGCGCTGGCCAGCATTGGCCGCCGATCTCGAAAGATCGAGCTTTTCATTCTCTTCCCTTTAGAGATGGGCACAGTTCGGCTGTTTCCTCTGAAGAAGAACTTGGATCCAGGATCTCGAGAAGTAGCTACCCGGACGTTCGGAGGAGACGAGTGGGAGGTAGTCTATCGGGCCCGCCGCGACGGGCTCGGAGCTCCCGAGGCGAAAGCTCGCTACCTCAATCTTTATCAGGACAAACTCCGACGTCTAGGGTATAAGCACGTAAGAGAGAAGCCCATCAAGGCACCCTCGAAACCCGGCGGTTCCAGGCGGACTCACTATCACCTGATTTTCGCGACGGATCATCCCGTGGGCGACGAAATCATGGAGGATATCTTCGAGCGGCCCTATATACTCCAATTCCCTGTTACTGGACAGAGAGGACTGGGGATCTAGGCATTGCGTCCCAGGTGCAGCCGTCCAGAGCCCTGCCGGCCTTACCCTTACCCACTCGTGCGCCGTCCTCGTTGTGGGCACCCCATTGTTTGAAGAAGAACGCCACGCGTTGCTCGTCGCACTGAGCGCGTATCTCGCGAACCCACTCCGGGCGCATCCGGCGGGCTCGATGGCCACTCTCCCCGCCGACGATTACCCAATCGATGTTCGTCAGGTCGAGGTCGAGCGAACCGAGGAGTGGCTCGCACGATAGGAAGTGAACTGCAGCAGGAGTCTTCCGCAAATCATTGATTCTTGGCGTCCAACGTTGGTTCTCGACCGAAACGCCCATCCAGACGTTGTCTGGCCAGGGCAACCTGCTAGCGATCTCAGCGAGCCTCTCTGAGCGCTTCGTCAGGATCTGGAACGTATGCCAACTCGCCCTCTCCATGACGCTGAACACGGAGTGGATGTATTCTTCGGGGATGTTCTCATGAAAGAGATCGCTCATAGAGTTGACGAAGATGGTCCGAGGCTTCCGCCACGCGAGAGGCTGCTCTAGCCGCTCTGGCCTCAGTTGCAGGTCGAAGCCTCGCTCGTAGGGATGACCTGGAACGCCGCGAAATCGCTCAGCGAACGTTTCCGCGTAGCAGTGTGCGCAGCCCGGGCTGACCTTGTCGCAGCCGGTTATAGGATTCCACGTTGCTTCGGTCCACTCGATGTGCGACTGCTGCGCCATACGCCGAGGATACCCCGCGTGGGCGAAGGCTGGCTAGCCCTCTTTACCTACAATCGCGCGGTCTTCCGACCACCACTCCGGCCAGCCGCCTTCCAAGCGATGCGCTTCGAATCCCTTCTCACGTAGCAGCGCGACGGCCTCGTCGGCGAAGAGACAGTAGTCGCCACGACAGTAGGCGATGATCGGCCGGTCTTGCGGCAGCTCGTGTAGCCGCTCCGGCAGTTCGTCGATGGGCATGGAGATCGCCTCCGGGAGATGTCCGTGCTGGAACTCCGCGCTCGGACGGGTGTCCAGCAGCACGGCCTGGCGGTCCTGGATCAGCAGCTCCAGCTCGTCGCGCGGGACCAGCGAGTTCTCATTATCTATGTCGACCTCGCGCCGGAGTTGGCCTAGCTCCGCAAGGCGGTCTTCGGCCACCGACCGCAGCGTGAGCCAGAGGTCGAGGACGTGCTTGTCCGCGAGCTTATATAGCGCCTTTGTGCCTGTGCGCTCGGCCTCCACAAGCCGCGCCTGCCGCAGGACTTGCAGGTGCTGTGAAACGTTCGCGACGGACATATCGGTCTCGTTCGCCAGCGCCTCCACGTATCGCGGGCCTTGGGCGAGGAGATCAAGTAGCTCAAGACGTCGGGCGCTCCCAAGTGCGTTGCCGATACGCGCGAATTCCGCGTAGATCTTCTGTTTGAACTCTCGATGCGCCATACGGCCAGTATAGGGCTGTGGAAGTATTTGTGCAAGAACTCTCTTGAACACTTGACAATCGATGTCCGTAAGGATAACATGCACATATTTCAATTGAACGCTTGAATAGAAAAGGAGCTTGCATCATGCCTATCTCACCAAGACTTCAAAGCTGGCTCGAGTTGCGGGGAATCGCCTGTTCGATCGACCCGGATTTCGCGAAGCTCGTGCCTTGGTTGCGGAGCACGTTCGTTCTTTGCGGAACGTTGATCGGCATCGGGACGGCGTTCGCGTATACACCGCTTCTCTGGGTGATGGTGCCGATCGCGGCGGCCGGCGCGATCTTCACCGTGCATCCCTTCGACCTGATCTACAACTATGGGCTGCGCCACCTGACGGGAACGAGCCGACTACCGCCCAACGGTACGCCCACGCGCCTCGCCTGTGGCCTGGCAACGGTCTGGATCATCACCGTTGCGCTGTCGTTCCAGTTGGGCGTTGCACCTTTAGGATACGTACTAGGCGGCCTGCTCACCTCAGTGGCAGCCCTTGTAAGCATCACCCACTTCTGCATTCCATCGTTTATGTTCCAGTTCTTCTTTGGTAACCGCGCGCTGGCCCTTCGGACGGTGTTTGGCACCAGCGAGGAGCAGGTCGCCTAGCTGTACAGACGGAGCTGATGGACGGGCGCGCAGGTAGTTCGATCGTCCTCGGCGTGCGAGAGAACTGGCGGCAGATCGCGCTGCTGGTGGCGATCAACGCGTTCGTCGGCGGCATGATCGGTATGGAGCGGTCGATTGTTCCGCTGTTGGGTGAGACCGAGTTCGGCATCTCTTCGACAACCGCCGCCGTCTCGTTCATCGCGACATTCGGCTTCGCTAAGGCGATTACGAACCTCTTCGCCGGCGTCCTTTCGGACAGGCTGACCAGGCGCAAAGTCCTGATGGCCGGATGGCTCATCGGCATACCCGTACCGCTCGTGCTGATCTGGGCGCCGAGCTGGGGCTGGGTGATCGGCGCGAATCTCTTGCTCGGAATCAACCAGGGCCTAGCTTGGTCCATGACCGTTAACATGAAAATGGACATGGCCGGCCCCAAGAAGCGCGGCTTCGTGCTCGGCCTGAATGAAGCGGCCGGCTACGTGGCCGTCGCGGCGATGGCCTATCTGACTGGTGTCATCGCTGAGCAGTATGGACTTCGGCCTGAACCTTTCTATTTGGGCGTCGCTCTTGCTGCCGGCGGTCTGGCGCTCACGGCCCTCGTCCGCGACACGCGGCCATTCGTCGCGATGGAAGCGGATGGACACTTATCTAAATCGCGGCCTTCTTCGCTCGCTCGCACCTTCGCCAATGTCACCTGGCGTGAGCCCCGGCTCTACGGCGCCTCGCAGGCCGGCTTCGTAAATAATCTCAACGACGGGCTGGCGTGGGGGATATTTCCCCTCTTCTTCTTCAGTCGAGGACTCGACCTCGAACGGATCGGTATTCTGGCTGCGGCCTACCCCTTTGTGTGGGGTGTCCTGCAACTCGGTACGGGCTGGGCGAGCGACATCGTAGGACGCCGGCCCGCGGTTGTCGGCGGGTTGCTGCTACAGGCTGTCGCGATCTCGTTGGTCGCGATGGGCGACTCGTTTAACACCTGGCTGGTGGCCGTTGTGCTGCTCGGTGTGGGGACGGCGCTCGTCTACCCAACGCTGATCGCCGCTATCAGCGATGAGGTACACCCCGAAGAGCGTGCTACGTCAGTTGGCGTTTACCGTTTCTGGCGTGACGGCGGATTCGTTGCCGGCGCGTTGGGCGCTGGCGCGCTAGCGGACCTGCTGGGCTTCCAGCAGGCGATCCACGCGGTTGCGGCGCTGACGGCCGCGTCGGCTATCATTGCAGCTGCGACGCTGAGCCGGAGCCGTCCGGCGTCTGCGCCGCCGCCCACGGAGGTACTCACATGAACATCGTCCCCTTCATCCATAAAGGACTGGGCAACAGCTCATATCTCGTGCAGGTAGGGCCTGACGAAGCGCTCCTGGTCGATCCCAATCGCTCCGTTGAGCAGTATCTCCGGGCCGCGAAAGAGCGCGGCTGGCGGATCAGCGCCCTGCTGGAAACGCACCTCCACGCCGACTTCGTGTCCGGCGTGCGTGACATCGCTCATGAAGTAGAGGCAGAGATCTGCGCGCCCGCAGAGGGGGAGCTCCGCTTCCCACACCGGCCCGTTAAGGCGGGAGAGCACATCGGTGTTAGCGGCGTAGAAATCGAAGCGATCGCATCTCCGGGCCACACGCCGGAACATCTGAGCTATGTCCTCCGGGCGGGTCAAGAGCCGCCAGCGCTGTTCAGCGGCGGTTCGCTGATGGTGGGCGGAGCGGCGCGCACGGATCTCATCTCTCCCGAGATGACTGACGCATTGACACGCGCTCAGTTCGACACGATAAAGACGGCGTTTTCATCGCTGCCCGACGAGACCCTGCTCTATCCGACCCACGGCGGCGGTTCGTTCTGCTCCGCCGTGCCTGGCGCCGAACGCACGTCCACGTTGGGGTTGGAGCGGGAGCAAAACGCGGTGATGTCAATCAAGGATGAGGATGAGTTTGTCCGCTGGTTCCCGACGACGTTCCCGGCGATACCGGCCTACTTCTTCCGCATGCGCCCGATCAACCAGCAAGGCCCGCGGCTACGAAACGAGATTGCGGCGCCGCCTGCGCTACGCCCCGACGAATTCGAGGCCGCGATGCAGAATGCGATCATCGTCGACGTCCGTTCGACGTCGGCGTACGCTGCCGCACACATTCCCGGATCGCTCAGCAACGAGTTTCGTGACAGCTACGCAACGTGGCTGGGATGGCTCGTGCCCGAGGACAAGCCGTTGCTGTTCGTACGCGATGACGAATCGCTCGAGCAGATCGTGGAAGAGTCGCTGCTCGTCGGCTATGAGGGGTTCGTGGGCTGGCTCGAGGGTGGTATCGAGGCTTGGGACAAGGCTGGCAAGCCTCTCGCGAAATCGCCACTGATCAATGCCTCCGAAGCTCGATCCGCGCTGCTGGACGGCGCGGTCGCGCTCGACGTCCGCGAGCCCGACGAGTTCGCCGCCGGTCATGTCGCCGATGCGATCAGCATTCCGCTAGGCCAGTTGTCCGCACGGACCGCTGAGCTGCCTAAGGACCGGCCCATCGTGGCGTATTGCGGGCACGGCGAGCGGTCAGCCAGCGGGGTATCGATACTCGAGCGCGCCGGGTTCGAGAAGCTGTTGAATATGGACGGTGGGTTCGGAGCATGGGAGAAAGCGGGCTTCACGCAGGAGCATGTACAGGCCGTCTGAAATCAGGAGGGAAGAGGAATGGTCTCAGAAGTCATCGCATCAAAGGTTGACCGTGAGCAGCTACGCGACCAGATCCAGGCTAAATATTGCGACGTGGCGAAGAAGCCCGAGCAGGGCTTCCACTTTCACACCGGCCGTCGTCTCGCCGCGATGCTGGAATATCCAGCCGCGGATGTGGACGCGCTGCCGGAGTCGACAATCGAATCGTTTGCCGGTACGGGCAACCCGTTCCTGTTCGGGAAACTGCATGATGGGGAGACCGTCCTCGATATCGGCTGCGGGGCAGGCTTCGACACGCTGCAAGCTGCTCAGCAGGTCGGCCCGACGGGCCACGTGGTCGCGGTGGACATGACAGATGCCATGCTGGAGAAGACGCGGCTCGGCGCTGACGCGCTTGGCCTCACGAACGTCGACGCGAAGCTCGGCTATGCGGAAGAGCTGCCCGCCGAAGACGGATCAGTCGACGTCGTCATCAGCAACGGCGTGATCAACCTCTGTCCTGACAAGATGGCCGTGATGCAGGAGGTCCACCGCGTGCTCAAGCCCGGCGGACGCTTCCAGATCGCGGACATTATCGTCCAGAAGCCGGTCGATCAGGACGCGAAAGACGACATCGATCTCTGGTCCGGCTGAATAGCAGGTGCTCTGCTGGAAGCAGAGTGGGAGTGGATCGTAAGCCACACGAACTTCACGGGCCTTCGATGGGGCAAGCAGGTCGACGTGTTTTCCGGCTCTAAGCACGAATCGGACGCGAAAGAGTTCGACACGCGCGGCGTTACGTTGACCGCCAAGAAGGACTGACGCCCGATGGGCTCGCCACGCAAACGCAATATTCGTTCGGTGGCTGACGCAAAGGAGCGCTTCGACGAACGTTACGGGGCGGGCCAGAACCGAGCCACAGTGGCTCTCGAACGCGAGGTCATCGGCGGCGACTACGGCGCCAACAGTTACACGACCCGTGAGCAGGCAGACGCGCTCATGGGGCGGCTCCAACTGACGCGGAGCGATCGCCTTCTCGACCTCGGCGCCGGTCGCGGCTGGCCCGGCCTCTATCTGTCGAAGCGCAGCGGCTGTCGGGTTGTGCTCACGGACCTGCCTTTAGTCGCGCTCAGCGAGGCCGGTAGGAGGGCGCGCAAGGACCGGGTGCACAAGAGGAGCGAATGTATCGCTGCGGGCGGGTCCACCCTGCCCTTCCGTCCACGCTCGTTCGACGCGCTCGTCCACAGCGACGTCCTCTGCTGAGTGCGCGCGAAGCTCTCCGTGCTGAGAGCCTGCCACCGAGTCCTCAAGCCTGGAGGCCGGATCGCCTACTACACGATCTACGTAGCGCCTGACCTGAGCGCAACGGACTATCGCCGCATGATGAAGTTCTGGCCGGCGGCGGCCATCGGCAAGCGTTCGCTGTCCGAGATGTTGGAGTCGGCGGGATTCATCGATGTTCATGAGACAGACGTCACGAGGCAGTACAGGGTGACCTCGCGAGGCTGGGTCGAAGGGCGGCGGCGCCACTTCGACGGGCTCAAGCAGGCGATGGGCGAGGCGACGCTCAAAGATAAGATCGAAGAGGGCCAATCGATCCTCGGGTCGATCAAGGATGGTCTGTTGCGGCGCTCGCTACTGACGGCCAGACGGCCGGGTTAACCTACTTGCCGTTCTTGAACTGCGGGATCACCTCGTCACCGAAGCGTTGCAGCGACTCCATGATCGCTTCGTGGTTGGTCGGGCCGTGCTGCACGAGGAAGATGAGCTGGTCGACGCCCTGGTCGCGGAAGTGGCCGGCGATCTGCGCGCAGCGCTCCGGCCCTCCGATGCAAAGGATCGAGTCGTCCACCATCTGCTCGATGTCGACCTCTGCTGAGGAGGCGCCCTTCTCGAACTGCTCTGCATACCACTTGTACGAAGGCGAATCCGACTGCGCCCAGAACGCGTAAAGCATGTTCGTCGCTCGGACGTACCACGCCGCTCCCGGCCCGCCCTGCTCTAGCGCTTCTTTATCGTCACGGCCGCAGTGCATCAGCGTGAACGCGGCAAACTGGTTGTTGACGAAGCTCCCGACCGGCTCGCTCTTCTCGATCCCCTCGCGGTACTTCGTGATCTTCTCGTCGAGCGCAACGGGGTCGGTGTAGCTGAAGTGGAGGAAGCCGAGGCCGCGCTCCGCCGCGAGGAACGCCGATGACGGTTGTGTGCCCGCCATCCACATCGGCGGATGGGGCTTCTGGAGCGGTTTGGGGAAGATGCTGCGGGGCGGGATCTTCATCTTCTCGCTGTCCCAAGAGAACTCTTCCTCCGTCCACATCTTCGGGATCATGCGGATCGCCTCGTCCCATTCGTCACGGTTCGTCTCCGGGTCGACGCCGAACGGTTCCATCTCGAAATTCGTCGCCGATCGTCCGGTGCCGAACTCCAGCCGTCCATTGCTGATGATGTCGAGCGTCGCTGCACGTTCAGCGACGCGGATCGGGTGGTTGTAGCCGAACGGCAGCAGCACCACGCCGTGGCCGATGCGGATCGTGCTGGTGTGCTGGCTGACAGCGGCCAGGAACACTTCCGGCGCGGACGAGATCGAAAACTCGCCGAGGAAGTGATGCTCTACCTCCCAGACGTACTCGAAGCCCACCTTCTCGGCGAGCTTGATCTGCTCCAGCGCTTCCATGAAGACGTCGCGCTGGCTGTTCGCATCCCAGGGCTGGGTCTTCTCGATCTCGTACAGCAGTCCGAATTTCATGTGTTCTCCGATCTTCTGTCTAGCTTGGCTGAAGTGCCCCTACCGGCCGGTGGCTAGGGACGCTCGGCGATCTCTTTGATCTGCGCCAATGTGGTCTTCCAGCTATTGACCGTGTGCGCGAAGCGCAGCCCGCCATTCGCGATCGGAGCGAAGTCGCCCTGCGACACCGACAAACGCGTCGCTCCTTCCAACGGCGTTAGCTCAAGCGTGACGGTCGTGTAATTCTCGGGCTTGTCTTCGTAATGGTCGAACGCGTCCGGAGAGAAAGTCGTGTACTGGAGCAGCCGGTCCCGGTCGATCTGGACGATCGTGCCCTTGACGTAGACCTTGCCATCCTGGGTGCCTCGCCAGACCAGCCGGCTTCCCACCTGCCAGTCCGATTCGGCGTCGCAACCGAACATGTACTGCCGCGTGTGCTGGGGCTTGGTGAGTACCTCCCAGACGCAGGCAGGCACCGCTTCAATATCGATGCTGTCGCGGGCGATCATCTCGGCCGTCACTCACGCCTCCCAGCCATCCGGCAGGAGCTCCTTTACGGGCTCCTCCAGTTCGATCTCAAGCGGCAGCAGCAGATGTACCATGAGGTTCCAGTTCGCGATGCAGAACGTCAGCTCGACGACCTCCTGCTCCGACAGATGTTCCCGCAGACCGGCCGCCAGCTCCTTCGAGCGGTCCTCTAGGTTGGTCACGGCGTCCGTGTACTCCAGCACCTGCTTGTCGAGGTCGGAGAACGCGTCGCTGCTGGAGTAGCTGTCCATGGCCGCGAGCTGCTCGTCCGTGACCCCGTTTTGCTTGCCGATGCGGACGTGGTGCGCGTAGCCGTAGTCGCAGTGGCGGATCTGAAACAGGCGCAGGATCGCCAGCTCCCGCAACCGCGGGTCGAGCTTCAGGCGGCTCAGCAGCACCACCATCATCCCCCACCACGCCTGCATCAGGTCGGGGGAGTGAGCCATCGTTTTGAACACGTTCAAGACGCCCATTCCCTGGCTGGCGCCTTCGATGCGGTTGTAGAACTCCTTCAACTCGGGCGATTCGGGCTTCTCGACCAGCGTGACGGCAGCCATCACTTCTGCTCCCGTTCGATGATGCGATAGATCACGGTGCCCTGCGCGCAGAGCTTGCCGTCCGCGTTGTGGACCTTCACTTCGCTGTAGATCACCTCTTTGCCTCGCTTCAACACCCGGCCTTCCGCGAAGCAGTCCTGCCCGATCACGGCCGAGAGGTAGTTCACGTTCACCCCCACCGTGGAGCCGAAGTACTTCGGTGTCGCGATGTCGGCCGTCGTCCACGCGGCCATCGCACCAGTCGTGTCGATCAGCGACGCGATCGCGCCGCCGTGGAGCGCTTTGGCCGCGGTCGAGTTCTCTTCTTGGTACTTGAGCTTCAGCTTGGCGTAGCCGTCCTGAGCGTCGATCAGCTCCATGCCCAGGTGCACCATGTACGGCGTCATCGCGATGACCTTCGTCATGCGCTCCTTGTTCTCTTCTGTCAGCGTTTGAACCATTCGCTCCTCCTCTTTTGTAATTTCTCAGCTATGCTTCGTCCGGCTCCGGAGAACCTCTAGTAGCTTACGAAGGTGTCTTGTTCATGCCTAGGCATCCGGCACCAAGGCGATGTGGATCGCCTCTTCGCCGGGTATTTCTCTAGCCAGGATCTGGATCGCGCGCTCCGCCTCCTCCAACGGAAGCGTGTGGGTGTGCATCTTTTCGAGCGGATACTTGCCGGACGCGATGAGCTGGATCGCGGGCTCATACGCGTGGAAATCGACGCCGAACGCGCCGTGGATCGTCAGCTCCTTGCCCATCACTTTGTCGTTGAAGAAGTTCTCGACGGGCTTCGGGCCTTTCATGCCGGCGAGCACGACCGTCCCGCCCCGACGCACGACGTCGATCGCCTGCGTCACCGGCTCCGTCGCGTAGGCGGACACGTCGATTGCGATGTCGGCCATCGCGCCGTCCGTGATCTCGCGGACGCGCTTTACGACATCCTCCTTCTCGACGTCGATCGTGTGGTGCGCGCCGAACTCCCTCGCGAGCGCCAGCTTGTGTTCGTCCGCGCTGAGCCCGGTGACGATAATCGTCGACGCTCCGGCCTCTGTCGTAGCGATCACGCTGGCGAGGCCGCGCTGGCCCGGCCCGAGGATGACGATCGTATCGCCGATCTTCGTGCCAGGGATCTGCACCGCCCAGCGGATGCCCGCGCCGAGCGGGTTGAAGAGCGTGGCCATCTCAGGCGAGATGCCGTCAGGCAGCTTGTGGAGGATCGTATGCGGGTCCAGATGCATGTACTCGGCGAATCCGCCCCACAGCCCCGGCGGTGAGTCGACACTCAGGTAGCCGTACCCGCTTAGGCCCCGGCGACCGCTGCAGAGCCGGTACTGGCCGCCGCGGCACTGGCGGCAGAAGCCGCAGGGCAGCAGTGTCTCGACCGCGACGCGATCGCCGGCCTGGACGCCCCAGCGTTGGGCCGCTGTGTCGCCGACCTCTGCGATGGTACCCACAGGCTCGTGGCCGGGGATCAGCGGGAACGGCAAGCCGGGCATCGTGCCCTGGTATTGCTCGTAGTCGGAGCCGCAGATGCCGCAGGCGTCCAGCTTGAGCAAGCCTTCATCAGTCGAGATCGATTTCGGGAGCGGAAGCTCGCGTAGCTCTAGCGCTCGTGTGCCAGTCTGGACGATAGCTCGGGAGGTGGCGGGAAGCGTCATGCTCGAAGAGCATACCTGGTTTGGCACGGAGATTGCCAGTGGCGGGCACCGCTCATTTCTCTTAGCTAGATGGCGGCGGGTTCGTCCGGGAGGTCCAGCGAGAGCTTATCAAGCCGGGGCCAACAGATCCGGAGGCTGGGAACTGCTGGGAGCGCGGGATTGGAAGGACCGTCAGCGACCGATCCGCGTCCGCACTCCTCGCCGCCGAGGGCGCGATAGAATGCGCGCGCTCCGTCATTATCCTCAAGTACCCAGAGGTACAACGTCGATCTTCCGAGTGTGGCCAGGTGCTCCGCGGTCTCCACCATCAGCCGCGTTCCAATGCCGCTGCGGTGCTCCGTCCGCCGTACGTGCAGGTTGTCGAGTAGCGTCCCGTACGTCGCGTCCTCGTCGATGATCGTGTGTGCGAAACCCATCAGCTCCCCATCGCTCTCGGCGAGGATCGTGATCGTTTTCGTCTCGAGATCGGGGTCCGCGAATCGCTCCTGCCACACTTTCAATCGGTCGGCAACAGCGTCATTGTCTAGGAAGTCGTCAGGGAACATGCCACGATACGCCACTTGCCAGCTAGCCGCATGCAGCGCGGCGATAGTCGCAGCGTCCGCAACGCGGGCGAGGCGGTATTGAACCGCGCCGACGTGCGTCGGCATCCTAGTCCCGCGGCATGCCGAGGCCACGCCCGGCGATGATGTTGCGCTGGATCTCGCTCGTGCCGGCGGCGACGGTGAGCGCTGCTGAACTGAGGTAGAGCGTCTCGAACTTGCCGGCCAGCGGCGCCCACTTGGAGCCGGGCGCAAGCTGCCCGCCGAGGCCCATGATCTCGATGCCGGCGTTTGCCAGCCGCTGCGACAGCTCCGATCCGAAGAGCTTCGAGACGGAGGCTTCGTAGTTCGGAATCAGGTTCTGGTTCTGCATCCAGGCGACGCGATACGAAAGGTTCTTGCCGACCTCGAACTCGATACGCAGGTCGGCAAGCTTCGCGCGCACAAGCGGGTGGTGGATCAACTGTCGACCGCCGCGCGGCGTCTCGCGCGTGTACTCGACGAGCTTGTCGTACGTCTTGCGGCTGCCGATCACGCGCTGGATGCCGGAGCGCTCGAAGTCGAGGGTGGCGGTCGCGACGTACCAGCCGCGGTTCAGCTCGCCGATGAGGGCGTCGCGCGGCACCCGGACGTCTTCGAAGAAGACCTCGTTGAACTGGTGGCGGCCGAGCATGTCCACAAGCGGGCGCACTTCCACCCCGGGCGTCTTCATGTCGACGAGGAGATAGGAGATGCCGCGGTGCTTCGGCGCGTCCGGGTCTGTGCGCACGAGCAGAATGATCCATTCCGCGAAGTGGGCGAGGCTTGTCCAAATCTTGGTGCCGTTGATGACGAACTCGTCGCCGTCCAGGACAGCCTTGGTCTGAAGCGACGCGAGGTCGGAGCCCGACCCCGGCTCTGAAAAGCCCTGGCACCAAACCGTTTCGCCGCTGACGATCGGCGGCAGGAACTTCGCCTTTTGCTCGTCGGTTCCGTAGAGCATAATCGTCGGGCCGACGCGGTCGCTGCCCAGGTCGGTCGCGGGTGCGTCGGCGAGCGCCATCTCTTCGTTGTAGACGAGTTGCTTGATGTGGCTTGCGCCCTCGCCGCCCCACTCCTCCGGCCACGCGAGCGTGAGCCAGCCGCGGTCGGCGAGCTTTCTGATGAACTGCCGGTAGCTCTTCCACGCGTCCATCGACCCGCCGCGCTGGATGTCGCGGTCGCCCAGCTCTTCAGCGAGGAACGCGCGCACCTCTTCGCGGAACTCCTCATCCTCAGCACTGAAGGAAAAGTCCATAGTCTAGGCCTCCGGCGTGACGATCTGTCTCACTTCGTTGGTGCCGACTAGCCAGCGGGTCTGTTTGGCCCAGTCCAGCGCTTCTTCCTTGGAATCTACGTTAATGATGAAGTAGCCGCCGACGAACTCGTCGCCGTCCAGCAGCGTGCCGTCACCGACTTCCAGGTTGCCGTCGCGGTCGAGGTGCACTGTTCGAGCGTCATCGGGGTTTCCGAAGAAGACCATGCTGGTGTTCTGCTCGTTCTGCAATCTGTCCGCCAGCTCTTTCAAGTGGCCGCCGAGGCCCCGCTTCTCGTCGTCAGTAAGCTCGTACCATCGCGGGACACGGTCAGCTACTTCGCCATTGGTGTGTGTGAAAGAGATCATGAACTTCACGGAACGTGCTCCTCTTGGCCTCGCTTCGAGGCCGCTTCCGCTACGCGGGCGTAAGCAGCTTAGCCAGGTCGCGGATCGTTTCTTCCGCCTCGCGAACGATGTCGGCAAAGACCTCGGCAGCGGGCTTCATCTCGTGGATTAGGCCCGCACCCTGGCCGGCGGGCATAAACGTGCGGTTTGGGTCGAAGTGGTCACCCCGGCCCATGTAGTCCATGACGCCCTCGCGGGCTGAGATGCCAGCCTGCATCGGGAACTCTTGGATTTCGTCGGCTTTCGCCTCCCACTCGTCGGTCCGCTGCGTGCGGATGGCGCGTGCGGGCTTGCCGGTGTAGGAGCGCGAGCGCACGGTCGAGTCGTCCTTCGCTGAGACGATCGCCTTGCGGTAGCCCATGGCGGCCTGCGCTTCGGGTGTCGCGATGAAACGCGTGCCGAAGATGGCGCCCTGCGCGCCGAGCGCGAGCGCGGCGACAAGGCCCTTGCCGTTGGCCATGCCGCCGGCGGCGAGCACCGGGATGTCCATGGCCTCGACCATCTGCGGGATCAGCGCGATTCCACCGATCTCGCCGGTGTGTCCGCCGGCCTCCGTACCCTGCGCGACCACGACGTCGGCGCCCGCGGCAGCGGACTTCTCGGCGTGGCGAACCTTGCCGCACATCACAACGACCTTCATGTCGCGCTTGTGCATCTCGTCGATGAACTCGGCCGGCACGGCCAGTCCCGCGACGAAGATGCGGATGTCCTCTTCGAACACCACCTCCATGTGCTGCCGGATCATGTCTGGGATCGGTGCGAGCAGGTCGACAGCGAACGGTTTGTCCGTGAGCTCCTTAGTCTTCTTGATCTCGTCGCGCAGCATCGCGACGTCCATCGTCGCGCCGCCCAGGATGCCGAGGCCGCCGGCGTTGGAGACGGCGGCTGTCACGGCAGACGCGGAGACGCCGCCCATGCCCGCCAGGAAGATGGGGTACTCAATGCCGAAGTAGTCACAGATGGGCGTGTGGAGTGGATGATGCATAAGATAGAACCTCGATGATACTAACCAGCGTAATTCGGCGAACTATGGATTCGCCGCCGCATTATAGTGGATCGCGCGTGGGTATGGCACACGGGTTGTTTAGTCTGCCGGCCTCCACGCGGGCTGCATGCCGCGCGCGACGACCGCGGATTCGCCGGTCACACTGTCGATGACGAGAACACCGTCCTCGCCATTCGTAACTGCGATGTAGGTTCCGTCGGGCGACCAACTCGGCTGGCAGCGAGTCGAGATACCTGGTTCGTAGAAAGATGAGCGTGTCGCTAGAGGTTTGAGTTCTCTCCCTGCCGAGTTGATGATGTATACGGTTCTCGGCGCCCCTGGCAGGAGTTCCGAACGGGCGCAGAAAGCGATGAGATCAGCGACGGGAGACCAGGACGGGTAGCCCAGGCTTCCCAGCGTTTCTCCTTCGCCAGCGCGAACGAGCACTGTATCCTCACCCGTTTCGAGGTCGCGCGCCACTAGCTCCTCAAAGTATGGACCAGCAACCGCATTGCCACGCCAAAGGTACAGGACGCCGTGGTCTTCATCACCAGACCACGAGAAGCCAATGCTAGAGCCAGCTTCCGGTTCGCCCGGTCCTATCGTCAGTTGCTTGAAGTCGCCGCTCGCAAGATCGAGGAGTGTTGTGAACACGCAGCACTCCGAGAAATGAATCTCGCTAACCGCCAAGGCAAGCTGGCTTCCCTCCAGAGATGCTGCTAGCGGTGTCAACCTCACGAGACCAGCATGGCAGAAGGTAGGTGAGATGCACTCTGCCGGTTCAAACTGGCCAGGATAGCTGCCGGGCGTCAGGTTGTACCTTGTCAAGCGTTGGAGTCCGGAGCCATCTGCGTTTACTTGGTAAAGCTCACTTGCGCCCACGAACGGCCGTGGTTCCGTGTCATCGGAGGCAGCGCTCAACGCGAGCGTGTCCCGAATTGACGCGAAGATGATGCTTCCATCTGATTGCCAGGCGGGCGAGCTGTTCATCCGATGTTCGAGATCGAGTATCTCTTCTGCTGTGGGTGACTCGTCTGCTGGTACACGGTTGAGTCGCACGCGCTCGAAAGCGATCTCGGTCGGCTCGGTTACCTGAACGTGATCGCTGCCGTCCGGTCGCATCGTCCAGATCTGACCTTCGCACACAAACGCGATACGGCCAGGGGCATCGGCGAGGTCCGCCAGGGATTCCACCGCCCGGGCGCTTAGGTCTGCATCAAAGCATGGACCTTGTATGGTGGGCGCTGTTTGCGTCTGAGTAATCGCAGGTTTGTCGAATGCAGTTGTCGTTGCCTGCTCCCCGTTCGAAGCGCTGTCGGCGCAGGCGATTGTCAGTGCCAGAAGGACTGTGATGAAAGAGAGCAGCAGTGCTGGGTAACTAGTGTTGATCGAGAACAAAGCTTAGACCTACACCATTGTAAACCTGGCTAGTGGCAAATTGTTCGTTCGCCCCCCGGCTAGCCGCCGTAGTTGACGTCGCACTCCACCAGAGTCAAGGCTGTTGTCTCTCGCCGCACGCCGGCTCCCATTACCTCGGCGACGATCACGGCGTGATCGCCGCGCTCCACCACATCGGTGACGCGCGCCTCGACCCAGGCCGGCGCGTCTACCAGGATCGGTGCGCCGGTCTCTCGCGTTTCGTAAGTATATCCGTTGACGGTTTGGCCATCATGTTCTGTGGATTTGAAGAACGCGAACGCGATGTCCTTCTGTCCGGTACCGAGGATGCTGAGCGCGAAGCCGCCGTTGGCCCGCAGATGCTCGAAGGCGTCTCCATCCGTTTTCACACCCATTGCCAGAAGCGGCGGCTCGAAAGAAACCTGCGTTAGCCAGTTGACGGTGGAGGCTCCTAACTCATCTCCTTGCTTGGTACCCAGAACGTACAGTCCATACGGAATCATGCGAAGGGCGGTCTTCTTGGCTTGCTTGTCCATGTGGTTCCTCTTCTGGATTACGGCGGAGTTTCGTTCTGCGGCTCGAAAATCGTATTGTGGGGGCGGTCAAAAGTCAAGCTGACGGGCCCGTGCCGCCCTCTGTTATAATGTGCGCGTCAGTCTCGTTATAGGGGTGTGGCGTGGCTGCCGATACTCCAGTAGCGCACGAGCATCCGCACCCATGACCACGACGTATCATCTATGGTGTCGAACAAGGGTACGGACGAGGACCAACTCACGAAGCCGCGTGACGAACGTGGCTCTCTAGGGCGTCTTATTCTGCGTGTTGCCAGCCAGCTCTTCGGTGGCACTGTCGTGACGACAAAGCCTCCAACACAGGACGCGGCAGCGCCGAAAGAAGAGACGCCAGGAGCAACTGATATGGCGTCCGGACCCGAACAGTCGTATCCTGAGCCTGGCTCGGTCCTCAAACGATCGAGTCAGGCCGCCGAGGCGGCGGAGAACCTGGGACAGACACTGGATCACTTCGAGGCCATGCTGGATGCGCTGGAAAGCCACGTGCAGCCAGGCGAACCGTCCAGCGCGACGGTGTCCGGCACCACGTCGGCGGCCCTGCGGCCTGGTACAACTGGGACGATGAACGGGTCCGTCGAGCGCTTAGAGCGGATGCTTAACCGCCTTGCTACGCAGGCTCAGCGCCTGGCCGACGGCGCGTCCGATCTCGCGCTCGTCGCGGGTGAAATGGAAGGACGCTTGGGCGAAGTTGCGCGCGCGGTGCGTGAGGCGCCGGCCCGCGAGCCTGTTGCTCAGCCGGCCCTGATCGAGGATGAAGTCGAGGTACCCGAAAAGGTCCTCGAGCCGGACGCGCCGGCGGAGCCTCAGTTCGATCCAGCCGACAGCCCGCTGTCTGTTGCGCTTGCCGGAGTGCCCGGATTTCAGGGTCTGATGGACGCCCAGCGCGCCCTGACCGGACTGCCCGAGGCGGAGGGCGCGTCTGTGGTAGCGTTCAAGAACGGCGAAGCAGCGCTGGAAGTCGTGCTGAACGCTCCCGTCACTGCGCGCCAGATTGTCGACGGCGTGCGAAACGTCACCGGCGAGCAGCTGGTGATAGAGGAGTCACGGCCGGAGGCCGCCAGGTTGCGGCTTCGATTCGTCGACCGCGCGGGCGGCGCCAACGCGTGACCGCCGCCCCCAACGGCAAGGATGGCCGCCTGGGATGTGGATCCGCCGTCTAACGCTCTCCCACTTCCGCAACTACAGAGCGCTCCAGCTTGATTTGCCACAAGGCCTGATCTTGGTGCTGGGCGATAACGCCCAAGGCAAGAGCAACCTGCTGGAGGCGGTGTTTCTGCTCGCCACCACGAAGTCCGACCGTGTCCAGACTGACGGTGGGCTTATCCACTGGGAGGCCCTGGACGAACTACAGCCTGTCGCGCGCGTTGCGGCGGAGATCGAGCGAAGCGACGGTCCGCTTGAGCTTGAGATAGCGATTGCCGGCCGCCCGAAGCCCGGCGACCGCTCGCGCGTGCCCGCCTCGAAGCGGTCGCGCGTGAACGGCGTTGCGAAGCGTCAGGCGGACGTCGTCGGACAGTTGATGGCGGTGTTGTTCACAACGGCTGACATGGAGTTGATCAGCGGCTCTCCATCAGGGCGCCGCCGCTACCTGGACGTCATGCTCAGCCAGATCGATCCGGCCTACGCGCAGGCCCTCCAGCAGTATGGCAAGGTCGTCACGCAGCGGAACGCGCTACTAAAGCGGATTCAGGCAGGCGAAGCCGGCAAAGGGGAGCTGGACTTTTGGGACGAGGAGCTGAGCGGCCATGGTGCGACGCTCTTCGCGCAACGTGCGTCATCGGTCGAGTCGCTGGCCGCTCTCGCTGCGAAGGCGCATTACGAACTGAGCGGCGGCCTTGAGGAACTGACGTTGGTCTACGTGCCGCGCCTAGAAGGCTGGGACGCCGTGCGCTGCCGGACCCAAGCGTCCGGCCTGGACGCCGCGATGCAGAACGCGTTCTCCAGCAACCGGCCGCGCGACATCGGCGCGGGCATGACGCTCACCGGCCCGCATCGGGACGACGTCGCGATCGAGCTGGACGGCACCTCCGCCTCCGAGTTCGCGTCGCGGGGGCAGCAGCGCACGGCTGCGCTCGCCTTACGCCTTGCCGAGGCGCGCTTCATGGCGGACCAGCGCGGCGAGCTGCCCGTCGTGCTACTGGACGACGTGCTCTCCGAGCTGGACAAAGAGCGCAGGCACGCCGTGTTGGCATCGCTGGGCGAGTGGGACCAGCTCATCATTACGTCTACGGACGCCGACCGTTTCAACGAAGACTTGACGCCCAGTGCTGTGTTTCGCGTGTCGGCTGGGATAATCGAACCGGCGTGACGGCGGAGATCAGACGCTACGAACGCATTGCGCAGCAAGCGCACTACCCGCCAAACAGCGGGCTTGCCAGGCGGCTCGGCACGATCACCTTGAGCGCGCCCGGCGCCACGCTGAACGTCATCGGCGTCTCTCCCAGGTATTCGCCATCGATCTGCACCGGCAACCCAGGCGTCCTCACCTCTACCGTGCCGATCTTCTGGTAGACGACCCCGGCTCGATTCTGGTGCCGCTTGAACAGCGCCCATAGCGCCAGCCAGGCGAGGCGTGGCAGCCCGCCGTGCTCGAGCAGGCAGAAGTCGAGCAGGCCATCGTCGGCCTTTGCCATGTGCGTGAGGTTCAGCACGCCCGCGTAGTTGCGAGTGTTGCCGAGCAGCAGCCAGAAGAGGGGGGACGATGCCGCCGCGCCGTCGGTGACGAGGTTGGCGTCGACAGCTCGATGTCCGAATGCCCGTCCGATGCTCGGCAGTGCGTACGCTATCGCGCCGAACCGACGCTTGAGGCCTGAGGAGACGCGCTGCAAGATGCTCGCGTCGAAGCCGACGCCGGCCATCAGCAGGAAGTAGCGGTCGCCTGCGCGGCCGAGGTCCATGGTGCGTACGTCCCCGGTTGCAATGACCGATACTGCTTTCGAAAGTTTCTTGGGTACACCTATCTCCTTCGCCCAGACATTGGCCGTCCCGCCGCGGATGGTCGCCATCGCTGTCTCCGAACCTGCGAGGCCGTTCGCGACCTCATTCATCGTGCCGTCTCCACCGCAGGCCACGACAGCTTCGATTCCCCGTTGTGCCGCGTCGCGGGCCATGTCGATAGCGTCGCCGCTTGCGCTGGTCTCGGTGAGCGACGGCTCCCAGCCCTCTAGCGCGTTGATTGCGTCTCGCAGCGTCTCGATACTAGGCGCCCCTCGCGCTGCAGGGTTTAGGATTACGAGCGCTCGTTTCATATCGAGCATGGTAGACTGTGCGCCTTGAGCAGTCGAGAAGGCCAGTCAACTCTTTCCCGATTGAGCCACTTGACATGATGTAACAATCATAGTAATAATATGAGTGCATGAATACATCGTTTCCTTCCTCAGACTTGGTAGTCCCTGAGCTAGCCGGCTTTCTCCGACTGGCGGGTGAAGCCCTCGATACCGGTACGGCGCTTGCGCGAAATCACTACGAGCAACGGAAAGGCCAGCTCGAGAACGAGCTTGCTTCCATGATTACGCGGTCCGGCGCGAAGGCTGTAATGAAGAAGCGTGGGCTCGACACCGACGATCTTGAAACTGTCGACTTGCCCCTAGTTGGCCTCAGAGTTGTGGTTCAAAGTCCATTTCGAAAGTATCGAATCGCGATTTGGAAGTCCCCCGACGAGGACATTCCCGCACCCGGTCGGTCACGGGGCCGGCAGTACTTTCTGCGCCGGAACCAACTCTCGCTAGCTCTAGATATTCCCTGGCAAGAGAATGAGATTAACCTGGTCCTAACCTGGAATGTGTCCCTGGAGTTCTACCTGACCGATCTATTTCTCCATATGCCGTCTAGCACCGCAGAGAGCTTTTACAAGTCACCGCAGAGTTACTGGTCTGAAAGAGTTCCGCTGCCAGCCGAATTTCCAAATGTCGATCAGAATCAGACTGGCGACGATGAAGTCGAAGACCTTCCTTACATGAAGGCGGACGAAGATGAAGAGGAGGGTGGGGCCGGGGACCTGGAATGATCTTCGGGGACCGTATTAGACAAGCACGTCAGCTAGGGCAATTTACGCAGGCCCAATTGGCGGACGCTCTAAAGGTTAGCCAGTCCGCAATCGCTCGTATGGAAAACGGACGTTTGGCTCCATCTGACGAGCTAGTGCGCGCGATCGCCACCGAGACCGGATTCCCTTCCTCGTTTTTCGCTCAGCCTCCTGACGAAGATGTGCCGCTTGGCTCGCTGCTCTTCCGCGCTAAAGCAGCAGCCTCCGCTCGAACTGAGACAACCGCATATCGCTATGCTCAACTGGGCTTTCGAATAATTCGAAGCCTGCTTGCGAAGACCAAGCCGATACGCTTGCTACTTGCGAAGCTAGATGACGAGGATCCTGAGGTTGCTGCGCAGATAACTCGTGCGAACTTACGACTGGCAGCTGATGAGCCGGTTCCAAATCTAATTAACGTGCTGGAGCTTTCAGGAGTCATAGTGCTCTCGCTGCCTACAGTTCTTAAAGGAGTGGATGCCTTTTCTATGTGGGCCAGCGACGGCATCCCGTTCATTGTTCTCTCCAGTTCGGATCAGACCGATGGCGCTCGGCTAAGATACAGTGTCGCACATGAAGTAGCGCATCTTGTGCTGCATCAAACGCTTACGGGTGGTGTTCCGGAGCTCGAAGAGGAAGCGAATCGGTTTGCGGGCGAACTACTTTTCCCTGAGAGAGCCTTCCTGTCGAATGTGGATCGTCCGGTAACGCTTTCTGGCCTTGCCAGACACAAGATACGCTGGGGCCTCTCGCTGCAAGCTCTCGTGATGCGTGCAAAAGAATTGGGACTGCTCACCTCGCGGCAGAAGACCTACCTCTTCCAGCAACTGTCATCGAAGGGATGGCGACTTCGAGAGCCTCCGAATCTTGATGTGCACGTAGAGAGTCCGCGAACCCTCGTGCACCTGGCAGAGCTCCATTACGGCGATCCAATCAACTACGAGGATCTCGCACGCGACGTTAATCTATCAGGACATTTTGTGGAGAAATTCGTTACCGCACAGGAAGTTCCGGCTTAGCACGCTAGAGCTCACGCGCTGGGAGATTGAGTCTCAGAAGTGCCTAACGCCGGGCATTTCTACACTTGTCTATTGACTTTTCTACCGTGACTGCTTACAATAGTTGATAAAGGCAGTCATCTTTCTTCAGTTTGTCCTTCGGGCAAGCAGAAGGGGAGGTTTTTTCCATGGTAATCGAAGCTGAGAAAGTAGAGACGCTAGAGTCTCGCGAACTCGACAACTACGAGAAGGAGGCGAAAGCCTTCCTTGCTGGCGGCGGCCTGGGGGACGACTTCCGTCCGTTCCGCCTGCAACAGGGCGTCTACGGCCAACGCCAGGACGACGCCCAGATGATCCGTATCAAGGTCCCCCATGGGACGATGACGGCGGAGCAATTGGACATGGTTGCCACCGTTGCGGACGAGTACACGCCGCGTAAAGTCGGCCACGTCACGACCCGCCAGGCCATCCAGCTCCACTACGTGCCACTGGAAAACACGCCAATTGTGCTCCGGAAGCTCGATGAAGTCGGGTTGACGACGCGCGAGGCTTGCGGCAATACCGTTCGCAACGTCACAGCCGATGAGATGTCCGGCCTCTGCGCGGATACCGTCTTCGACATTACGCCGTACGCGGAGGCGACGGCTCGCTTCTTCCTGCGGCACCCGATCTGCCAGAAGCTGCCCAGGAAGTTCAAGATCGCCTTCTCGGCGTGCGAGCACGACCACGGCCTGGTGCCTATCCACGACCTTGGCGCGGTCGCAGTGATTAAGGATGGCGAACGCGGCTTCCGCATGACGGTGGGCGGCGGCCTTGGCGCCTCGCCGTTCATCGCGCAGGTGATGGAGGAGTTCGTGCCGGAGAAGGAGCTGCTGCGCTACGCGGAGGCCGCGATTCGTATCTTCGACCGCATGGGCAACCGCAAGAACCGCAACAAGGCGCGCATCAAGTTCGTCGTGAAGCAGCTCGGCATCGAAGAGTTCCGCCGGGTCCTGAAGGAAGAGTTGGACGCGTTGCCGCCGGTCGAGGAATCGGACTACCTGGACCCGGACTGGAGTTTCCTGGAAGAGGAGGCCTCGCATCCGTCCGCGAAATCGCTGGGTCAGAACGGCCACGAGCAGCAGCCCGGGTTCGATGCCTGGAAGCGCACGAACGCTATCCCGCAGGCGCAGGCAGGCTTCTATTTGGTCTACGCCCTCCTGCCAATCGGCGACATGACAGTTCCCCAAATGCATGCCCTGGCCGACATCTCACGCAAGTACGCCGGCGGCAAAATCCGGACGGCTGTCAACCAGAACATGGTGCTACGCTGGATTCACGAAGAGGATCTGACCTCCCTGCACGCCGACCTCGTCGAGTGTGGCCTTTCGGAGGACGGCGTCCTGACGATTAGCGATGTTATGACATGCCCGGGCACCGACACCTGCAGCCTGGGTGTCACCTCTTCGAAGGGGCTGGGCACGGCGATCCGCGAGACGCTCTTCGCCGAGAACGGTCACTTCAAGAGCGACCCCCTGGTCGAGCAGATCCGCATCAAGATCAGCGGCTGCCCGAACTCGTGCGGCCACCACCATGTCGCAGACATCGGCTTCTACGGCAACGCCGTCCGTTCGTCAGAACGCCTGGTACCTGCGTTCTCAATGCTCATCGCCGGCAAGGCGGAGGGCGCGGACGCGCGCATCGGTAAGCACGTCATGAAGGTCGCCGCGAAGAGGATTCCGGACGCGTTGAAAACGCTGATAGAGCACTATCAGGAGGACAGAAGCAAGGACGAAGTGTTCGGCGATTGGGCGATTCGCGTGGGCAACGACCATATCAAGGAAGTCCTCTCCGAGTACAAGGACATGCCGCGCTACGAGGATGACCCAATGGCCTTCGTCGACCATGGCGCAACGAAGCTCTTCAGCCTCGACGAGATGGGCGAAGGAGAGTGCGCGGTCTAACACGTCGCAAGCAGATTCTAGCTGACGAGAAACACAGAGCCGGGCGAAAGCCCGGTTCTGCACGAGGGATGGGAACGAACATGGCAGAACTAGAGACATATACGACGGAACAGCTCGCGAAGTGGAGCGAGCAGCTGGAGGAGAACACGCCGCAGGAGATCCTGCAGTGGGCGGTCGACAAGTTCCAGCCGGGGCTGACCATGGCATGCAGCTTTGGCGGACCGTCCGGCATGGTGCTGCTCGATATGGTCTCGCAGATAGACCCGACGGTGGAGGTCTTCTACCTGGATACGGACTTCCTGTTCCCGGAAACGTACGCAACCCGCGACAAGGCAATCGAGCGCTACGGCATGCAACCGGTCGGCTACAAGTCCAAGTTCACGCCGGAACAGCAGGCGAAGCAGTACGGCGATGAGCTGTGGCTCAGCGATCCGGACCTCTGCTGCGACCTCCGCAAGGTGGAGCCGAACGCACGGGCGCTTGAAGGTAAGCGGGCGTGGATCGCCGGCATCCGCCGCGACCAAGGCGAGTCTCGAGGAGACGCGCCGATCGTCCAGTGGGACGAGAAGTTTGGCCTGGTGAAGGTGCTGCCGCTGGTGACCTGGCTAGAGGCGGATGTCTGGGCCTACATCCTCAAGAACGATGTGCCGTATAACCCGCTGCACGACCAGAGCTACCCGAGCATCGGCTGCACGTACTGCACGAAGCCTGTTGCCAAAGGCGCCGACCCGCGTTCCGGCCGTTGGCAGGGCACCGGCAAGACGGAATGCGGCATCCACACTGATGGCGATGTGATCAAGATCGAACCAGTAGACGTATCAACTTCAAGACGTTAGGCAACTAAGGGGATCGATGAGCGAAAAGGGCGTGATAGTTTGGTTCACGGGCCTCTCCGGAGCAGGCAAATCGACGATCGCGGAGAAACTGGCAGATGTCCTTAAGGAACGGGGCCGGAAGGTTGAGATCATGGACGGCGACGTGGTCCGCACTAACCTCAGCAAGGGTCTCGACTTCAGCAAGGAGGGCCGCGACACCAACATCCGTCGCATCGGCTTCGTTTGCGACCTCCTCGCCCGCAACGGCGTCGTCGCGATCGGCGCGGCGATCTCTCCGTATCGCGAGATTCGAGATGAGATACGCGCGAACACTGAGAACTTTCTTGAGGTCTACATCGAGTGCTCGATCGAAGAGCTGACCCGACGCGACGTGAAAGGCCTCTACGAGAAGGCCCTCAAGGGCGAGATCAAGAACTTCACCGGTATTTCCGACCCGTACGAAGCGCCGCTCAACCCGGAAGTGACGCTCAATTCGGAGACTGATTCGGAAGAAGAGAGCCTCGGCCAGCTTGTCACGGCGCTCGAAAAACACGGATATCTCTAGCGCGAAACGAATTCT
>JADFPV010000109.1 GCA_022562155.1 Chloroflexota bacterium | reverse complement strand
GACCCGTCGCATGACGTGTAGCAGGTATTCTTTGCGGTCCAGCGGATTGTTGTCCGTCCTCGGTCGCGTCGGGATCGTGCCGCGGACCGTCCTAGTCCGCAAGGATGTCATCAATCACACGCATGGCGTTCGCGGCATCAACGGGATTGGTGTCCCGATGCGACCGCAGTCGCAACAACGCCTTCCAGAGACCCCATCCACGTCCACGCACCCAGGTAGCTTCGTCAACTGAGAGCGCCGCACGGAATGTGTCTCTGCTGGTTCCCGAGAAGAGTGTCCACGCGATCGTTACATCGCACGACGGATCACCCGCCGCGAGCTGTCCAAAGTCGATCACGGCGCAAAGCTTGCCGTGTTCCACCAGGAGATTCTCGGCAGTAACATCCCCGTGGAACCATACGGGTGGCCCCTTCCATTTGGCTTCCAGTGCCGAATCCCAGATGGCAGTCGCTGCCTGAGCGTCAACTACATCTTGCAGCTCTCTGATGCACTCGCGTGTTTGGGGGTCATACACCGACAGCTCCCCACCCCGGAAAAAGTTGTCTTGTCCAGGGGAAGGTGCACCGTTCGCGTCGATCGTCTGCAAGGTATTCAGGAAGTTGACGAGATCTCTCGCGAATTCACTTAGATCGTTGATGCGCTCGATGGCCGCGTTCTCGCCTTTTAGCCATCTGTTGATCGACCAGCGCCAAGGGTAACCATGTGCCGGTTCGCCCATCGCAAGTGGTACGGGAATGGGCAAAGGAAGATGAGAGGCGAGTTTCGGTAGCCACACCTGCTCTGTTCTGACATGTGCCGCGTAACGCTTCGCGCTTGGTAACCGAATGCCCATCTCTTGACCCAGATGAAAGGTTCGGTTGTCGTTCCCGGAGAGTTCCACGGGTTTAATTGGAAGGTCTGACCAATCCGGGAATTGGTCAGCAACCAATCGTCGAACAAGGGATACATCGATTTGCATGGCCATCTCCTTGACCTGGGGCGAAACCGCAACGTCACTGGCAACGCTAGACGCGCCGCACGACGTGCAGCAGGTATTCCTTGCGGTTGAGTGGATTGTGGTCTGTCCGCGGCCGGGTCGGGGGCGTGCCTGCTACATGCGGATGCGGTAGGTGAGACAAGCTATTCCCGCCGTGCGATGGTGATGATCTCCGGGCTCGTATCGGGCAGCGGCTGCCGGTCCCAATGCCCGAACTGCTCCTCAATTGCCAGCCCGGCACCGGACAGGAACGAGGACACTGTGTCTGCATCGTGGAACCGCTGCGAACTCCGGATTACGATCGGGCCGTCCCAGGCCGGGCTGGTGAACGTGGTGCTGTAGGTGACGAGATCTCCCTCAACCGCCTCGATCTCGTGCCACTTACGCACGACGGCGCCATCCGGGCTGGCAAACTCCCAAACCACATCTGGCATCCAGCTCTCCCAGTCTCGGACCAGCGGATTACGGGTGTCGAACACGAACCGGCCGTGTTCCGCGAGGGCCGAACGGATCGCAGCCAGCATCGTCCGTATCACTTGGTCCTCTAGGATCACCTGGAAGACGTGGCCGGTCATGACGACCAGATCAAACTCCCGGTCCCAGCCGCCGTCGGCAGCCTCACCGAGCACCCACTCGATATCGGTTCGTTTGCGTGCCACTTGCAACATCGGGTTGGCGGGGTCGACCCCGCATAGGCGGCCGGTGTGGCCTGCCTGTCGCGCTAGACGCAAGAGCTCGCCGGTCCCGCAGCCGACATCGAGTACGGTGTCTGCCGCCATCACCAGCGGCATGTAGAAGCTGAATTCGGCCCCTCTTCGCCGGCGCGCACGACCTCCGATGAGGATCTCGTTCTCCCATGACGCCTGGGCGTCATACAATTCGACGAGACGGGGATCGAGGAACAAGGGATCGTTCATCGCCTCACTGTGTCAAACTCCTCTCCATACCGCAAGACCAAGATGGAGTGATTCGGCACCGGACGCTTACCTCGAGCGCGAGACGCTTATCTTAAGCGCGGACCTAAACCTACCGCCTCGCCCAACTCACGAACGCGAACGGCGATTTCAGCCAATCGATGATCGCGCGGGCCACGTCCTCGATCACGTCTACGGCCACGACGTCGTCCAGCCAGCGGGCGTAGTGGAGCACGTACTCCTGCACCATCTTCGGCACCAGCAACACGGCTAGCCAGAAGACCAGCCGCTTTGGCGTCAGGTCGTAATCCGGAAAGAAGCGCCGAAGCGCCGCGTAGAAGAGGTAGAAGTTCTCGAACAGCGCCGGGAAGATGAAGAGGAAGAGCCTGATATTCGTCGCCTCGAAGAGGACGACGCCGATCAGCCGGTAGCCGAAGAGCGCCGTCGCCGTCCAGCGCGGCAGGGCCGCCCAGCGCTGCGCCACCACCGCCTCGAGTCCCAGATAGTAGGTGTCCAGGTACTTGTCCAGCGCGTGGTAGTTCGAGAGACCGCCGAGGTCGATCAGCGACGCGAGGACGATGTCGAGCGCGTCGGCAACGAGGGCCAGCACGCCACCGAAGAGCGGCCAGCGAAAGATGGTGAGCGGGACGATCAGGCGGATGAGGACGATGAGCAGCGTTTCGACCGTCATGCTGCGAACCGTACTAGCGGCCGCGTGCTGCGGTCAAGGAACGCACCTTACACTCACGAACGGTTAGCTCCGCCGCGTGATCTGGTCCACCTCGGCCAGCTCTTCCCCCGTCAGCTTCCACTCGGCGGACTTGACGTTCTGCTCCACCTGCTCCGGCTTCGTCGCGCCGGCGATGACGCTGGAGACGTGGGGCTGGCTGGCCAGCCAGCCTATCGCCAGATCGACCATGCTATGCCCGGCGGATTCAGCGAACGCCTCCAGCTTGGCGAGCGTCTGGAAGTTACCCTCCGTCAGCACACGATCCGCCATGCCGCCGGCGCTGGCCAGCCGCGTGCCCTCCGGCGCGGGCTCACCCTGCCGATACTTGCCGGTGAGGAAGCCGCTGGCCAGCGGGAAGTACGGCAGCACGCCCAGCCCGTAGGCGTCGCAGGCGGGCACCAGCTCCCGCTCGATGCGGCGGTCGAGCAGGTTGTACTGGTTCTGCGCGGAGACGAGGGGCGAGAGGTGCTCGGTTTTCGTGATCCACTGCGCCTCCACCACCTGCCAGCCGGTGAAGTTGGAGCAGCCGAAGTAGCGCACCTTGCCCTGCCGCACCAGGTCGTCGAGCGCGCGCAGCGTCTCTTCGATCGGCGTCTTCACGTCCGGAAAGTGGATCTGGTAGAGGTCGATGTAGTCCGTCTGCAAGCGTTTCAGGCTGGCATCAACAGCGTCGCTGATGTAGCGGCGGGAGCCGCCGCCCCAGAGCGGCCCTTCGCCCATCGGCCCGACGAACTTCGTGGCAATAATCGCGTCGCGGCGCTTGCCCTGCAGCGCGACCCCCAGGTACTCCTCCGAGAGGCCGCCGGGGCCGTAGATGTCGGCGGTATCGAAGAACGTGACGCCCAGCTCCAGCGCCTTGTCGACGACGGCGCTCGTCGCGCTCTGGTCGCAGCGCCGCCCGAAGTTGTTGCAGCCCAGCCCGACCACGGGTACCTGCAGCCCGGATCGGCCCAAGTTCTTGTACTCCACAGCGTCCCTCGCTAACTATGTCCAGCCAGTCTTCACGAACGCCGAGCAGTATATCGCATACGTAGCATTCGTTGGGATCAACCCGGTCTTATGTCTCATTGGCCTGTACAGCTTCTTAGCGCGAACTTAGGCGTTTTTTAACACCTTCGTTGTGAAGTTGTGACAAAATGCTGTACATAATACGTAGTGGCAACGGTGGCAACAGGCTGGGGGCATCATCTGCAAACAGCAGACGCAGCTAAGCAGCGACGACCGAGTAGGCTGTCCCGCCTGCGGCGCGCGAGTGCGTCCCGCGGTGGTGTTATGTATGCCTATCCGCCGCCATCGCCGCAGCTAGGCTGCAACATAACGTCACCGAGGCGCCTTATATATACGTAAGGCGTAGATGTGGCAACTCACGGAAGCCGAAAGGATACGGCTGAAGCTAACAGAGCGCAAGAAACGCACGGATGCGGGGAGCGTAGGTGGGGTACGTGCGGCAGGTTCGCATCCGATTAAGTCAAACGGCTAAACAGATGTGGCGGACGCGGGCGGCGCTCGTCCATCAGGCGTGGGGACGCGCCGAGCGTTCCTCTGTCCTGATCATCGCGGGCCTCGTCGTCTCCGTAGCCGTCGCCATCTCCCTTACCCTTAGCGCGGACAGCACGCCGGGTGTAAAAGCGGCCACAGCGTCGTTCGGCGCAACAGCAGACACGCAGGTGCAGCAGGACAAACCGACTAACAACTACGGGATTAGAACCGACATGAGTGTGAAATCCGAGCCAGCTAAGCTACGGCGGGACTTCGTGGCATTTGACGTATCGTCGATTCCAGCCGGTTCCACTGTAAACTCAGCGACGCTCACTCTCTGTCTCACGAAAGTCACCGCCGGCCGGGTTCACGAGGTGCGGCAAACGACTCAGGCCTGGGCGGAGACTACCGTCACGTGGAACACCCAACCCACTGTCGCGGCCATCGCGACAGATTCCACCACCATGCCGGGCGCAGTTGGCTGCGTGAGCTGGACGGTCACCGCCGACGTGCAAGCCTGGGTCGATGGCACCCCGAACAACGGATGGCGCATCAGCGATCAGGACGAAACTACCACTGGCGGTAACGAAAAATATCGCACCCGGGAGGACACCACCGTCCCTGCCGAGCAGCCAAAGCTGGATGTTGACTACACCATCGCACCCGCCGCTACCGCTACGCCGACACCAACGCCAACGCCGCTGGCGCCGACCGTCACCCCGACAGTCACCAGCACGCCTACAGTCACACCAACACCGACCGTCACGAACACACCAACGATAACGTCCACGCCGCTGCCACCGACGGCGACGGCCACTGCCACGCCGCTGCCGCCGACAGCGACACCGACCGCCACAGCCACTGCCACGCCCACGCCGCTGCCGCCCACAGCGACGCCGACCGCCACCGCCACCGCAACGCCGACCGCGACAGCAACGCCCACCAGCACGGCTACAGCGACCGCAACGCCAACCGCGACGCCCGTGCCGAACGTCTTCGTCGCGCCGGCCAGCCAGACGACGTCGGCCGCCACCGTCTCGGTCGACATCGATATTGCCG
>JADFPV010000060.1 GCA_022562155.1 Chloroflexota bacterium | reverse complement strand
GTCACGCACAAGGGCAAGCACTTCCAGATCGAAAACGGCATGGTGCGTCCACGGCCGTACCAGCGGCCACACCCGCCCTTCTACATTGGCGGGACATCGCCGGCCGCGAAAGACGTCGGCGCGAAGCATGCGGACGTCTACCTGTTCTGGGGCGACAGGCCGGAGAACATCGCGAAGCAGATCGACGAGGTACGTAGCATCGCCGCGCAGTATGGCCGCGAGGACCAGCTTAAGTTCGGCATGCGGCTGCAGATCGTCGTTCGCGAGACGGAGGACGAGGCGTGGGAAGCGGCGAACGCGATCATCGAAGGCGCGCCGAAGGTGCTCACTGCCGCCATCAGCAACCTCTGGAACGAGTCGCAGGCGAACACCAGGATGAAGGAGCTGGGCAAGGCGAAGGACTATATGATCGACCGGCACCTCTGGAGCGGCCTAACGACGATCCGCACCGGCGCCGGCGTCGCTGTCGTGGGTAACCCGCAGCAGGTGGCCGACACGCTGCAGGAGTTCATCGACATCGGCTGCACGGAGTTCTGCCTGTCAGGCTATCCGCACACGAGAGAGGCGGAACGCTTCGGTGAGATGCTGATGCCGTTCTTCAAAGACCGCATCACGAGCGAGCCGCTCATCGCGAGCAGCGGTGTCGCAGCCGCTGTGTGACCCTACTTTGTAGAGTGAGCTACGTCTCCTGCTGTTGCATGAGCCTGCTGTAGAGCAAGAGGTCCTGGTTGCTGTAGGTGGCCTCACCAGACTCGGTCTGCCTGCGTAGCGCCTTGATCGAGGCCTTGGTCAGCGCGACTGGCAACGGCGGCGTCGACTGTCGCGGGGCGCGTCGGCAAGCGCTACAATGTGCGTCAGCCTGAAGAGAGGCAGGGGATGGTTGACGTAAAGTTCACAATCCTGTTCCTGGTAGCGACGGCCGCCATATCGAGCAGCATCTTCTTCGGCCTAGCCCGGCCTTGGGAGTCGGCAGAGCCCGAGGCGTCAGCGCCTGAGTCGCTGGTCCCTACACCACGATCCGTTCTTCAGATCAGCGGTCCGACGGTGGAGGCGGCTCAGCCCACTCAGACCATCCCTACGGACGTAGGCGACCGGACGTCCTGCGATGCGATCAGAGGCACGGCGTACCGGAGTGAGAGCGAACGCCGGTTGTTCTTGGAGACCTGCATCACGCCCTCCAATCCGATCGAGCCGTTCGTCCAACCGGTAACAGAACCACAAGCGCCGTCTATCGACCAGATCGTTGCCGACCAATGGACGGCGTGCTCCGAAACGTGGTGGGAGGGTACAAGCGTAGAGACGGGTATCGCTGTGACCCAACTCGTGGAAGCGAACTCCAGCGCCCTGCAGACTCTGTTCGAGAAACTCCGTGAGTACCTTCAGACGAACTGCGAAACGATCGGCAGCGCCTTGTCCGTTGTCTCCGGAGCGGAACGCCTCTGCGAGCCGCTCCTGTCAGAACTAGCTGCGGTTCGGGTCTCCATCGATCTGGCTCGGCTCGACGGATCAGGGACGTATTCTCTTGGGTTCGCGGTGGGGGAGCTGAATGGGTTCGTGAACGGCGCTGGCTGCTAGGCGTTAGGACTGGTTCCGGTCCCTACGTGCGTTGCGCCTGGTCCGGCCCCTTTTCTGTGGCTGGGGTGTTCAGGGCGGTCGGCCAGCCGGCAGCATTGGCGCACAAGGGAGAAGTACGCGCGTCCGCTATTGCGGCTAACCGCCAGGCCCGAGCCGGACGCGCGCGTGGCCGATATATAGAGAGTTATCAAAGCGTCTAAAATCGGGCCGGCGAAGCTGCGTTCGCTGCCTTACGCACCGATCTGAACGGTAAACCCGGCGCTTCGCACTGAGCGCGGTTGCCCTGGCTTTGTCGACCCGTTGCAGGGCCAGCGTATAATAACTGCGCTGGTAGCGGGCCACCTCCTATGAGGAGCGAAGCCCGGTTCGTTTCCGCTCGAATCTATTCGAGGGGACGATTCTGTAATGGCTATTGGCGGAATGTGTTGGAAAGGTTAGCGGGGGAAGATCCGTTAGCGGAGGGACAGTGATGATCGGACGAAAGAGATTCAGTATCAGCCTGGCCGGCGCAATCGCGGGTGTTGTGCTGGTGTTCAGCATGACGGCTGTGCAGACATCGGCTGTAGGCGAGCTCATCGCCGTCGATTCAGTTACCGTTGTGCTGGGCGGCGAGGCGTCGGTAGATGTGTCGTCCCTTAACGTCGGTGGGGAAGGCTTGGGCGCCTGGTCGCTCGAGGTGGAGTACGACTCGGAGGTCATCTTCGCCCTCAGCTGCACTGCAGAGCAAGGCGGCGCTTGCAACCAGAACTTCGCTGACGGTGTCGTCCGGTTCGCGGGCGCCAGCGCGGGCGGTCTGGTGGGCGACACAAGGCTCGCCAGTATCACGTTCGCTTGTTTGACCGAGGGCGTGAGCGACCTCAACATCGTCGTCGTCCAGCTGTCGGACGCGACGATCGGCGATCTGCAGCCTCTGTTCCCGAGTGTCCAAAACGGTAGGTTCGTTTGTCAGGCGGTCAGCCAACCGACGGTGGCCGACAGCGACACGTCAGATGTCCTGGGTACAACCCTGCCGGACGCGGGAACCGGCCCGGGCAGCCTGGGCACGAGCAATGTACAGATCTGGCTGATCGCCGGTCTGATCGGTGCCGGCATCGCCTGGCTGAGCACCGGCATCGCCGGCGCCGGCCTGGCGTTCGTGACCGGCTCCAACCGCTCTGCGCAGGGCGCTTCGCGACAGCCGCCGCCTGCGCTTCAGGCCAGTGGCCCGTTTATGCCGACATCGGCCCCGGCAGGCCGGCCTCGCCGCAGCGCGCTGAGCTGGCTGATCGCGGCACGCGAGGAGCTGGCGAGCGGCAAGTTCGAGGCAGCGCCAGGAGCCGATTTGCGCTGGCGCCGCTAGGCGAAGATCATAGCAATAGGACACGAAGGCCCCCGAACGTTCGGGGGCCTTCGTCATTCTTTCGTAGAGCTGCCTACTCACCACCGCGCCGTCTTCGCCGCTGCTGCATGAGCCTGCTGTACAACAAGAGGTCTTGGTCGCTGTAGGTAGCCTCGCCGAACTCGGTCTGCTTGCGTAGCGCTTTCATCGAGGCCTTCGTCAGGGCAACTGGCAACGCAGGCTTGGCGACGATCTTCTGGGCCAACTCGTTCGCGAGCGCCAACTCCTGACCATCATCCGCGAGATGGCTGACGAGCCCGTAGTCGAACGCCTGCTGGCCGGAGAAGCGCTCGCAGAGGACGGTCAGCTCCAGCGCCCGCTGATGGCCGACGGCCCGGGCGAGACGCGGGAGCGCGTTCCAGCTCAGCGGAATGCCAAGCTCCACCTCTGGGATGGAGAACCAGGTGCCCGGGCTCGCCACGCGGAAATCACAACAGGACACGAGGACGGCGGCGCCGCCTACAGCGAAACCGTGGACGGCGGCGATGGTGATCTGGTCCAGCGATTCCAAGGCCGCCGACGTGCGGCTGCCGATGCCCGACTGGTGACGCAGCTCCAGCTCGTTGTCGGGGCCCGGCTTCCCCCACTCGCTGGTGTCCGCGCCTGAGGAGAACGCTGCCCCCTCACCCGCGAGGATGACGACGCGCGTGTCAAAGTCGCCGGCGAGTTCGTGGCAGACGTCCTGGATATCCAGGTGCATCTGGTTACAAATCGCGTTGCGCTTTTCGGGCCGGTTCATACGCACTGTCATCACGGCACCATCGCGGTCCACCAAGAGCGTCTCGTAGGTCATGGGAGCACCTCCAAAATCGAAACCAGTCTAGCCGGACGGGCGACACAGTGTCACGGGACACTAGTACAGTGTCACGGGACAACAAAGAAGGCCCCCAGACTGGGGGCCTTCTTTCAGTCCTGTTTTTCGCAGCCGCGCTTCGCGCGAACCTAGGTGCGTCGCGAACGGAAGCCCGGGACATCATCAAGCGTTGCGCCGGCGATGTGCTCGCGGGCGCTGCTCAGCCAGCGACTACCCCTCGGGCGCATCTGCGGCTGGAAGCCGGACGCCTGTTGCGTCACGCCTTGGTTGGCAGGCTCGCGCCGCGAGTTGTTCTTCGATCGCGTGCCGCCGAGGAAGACCAAGCCCGCGCCGGCGGCGCCGGTGCTCAGCCAGGCGATACCAGCGCCAATTAGGCCGGCGATGAGCCACACCTGTACGCTTCCAGGGCCGAAGTCGATGTCACCAATTCCGGTACCGGCCGAGGGCGGCTGCGCCGGCAAGTTTTCACACGCCACACCATCGCCGTCACCATCCAGGTTGAACGGGTCAGATGGATCGGCGTCATAGACCTTCTGGGCCTCCCCCTGTGTGGCGAAGTCGCTACAGCTTACGGGTGGGAACCTGCTCGGCAGGCTCTCGCAAGCGACGCCGTCGTTGTCCGGGTCCAGGCCCGCGGGGTCGCTCGGGTCGGAGTCCAGCGCCTGCTGCGCATCCTCCTGGAAATCGAATGCGTCACATGCGCCCCCATTGCTGGGCGGAGTCGGCTGAGCGTCTCCGCAGGAGATCGACCCGCCTTCGGTCGACGGGACGATCGGTTGCGGCCCGCCTATCGTAGCGTCCGCGAGCACTTCGATACTGATCGTTAGGAGGGTCACGCCTTCCACAACGCACGAGAATGTGATCTCGGCGAGCGTCGTGTCGCCTTCTAGACCGCTCGCGTTCGCACCCGTAAATCGAATTCTGTTCGTGTCATAGTCCGGGTTGCAGACGCCACCCTCAAACGCGGTGCAGCTGACCGCCGCAACGACCAGAGGGTCGTAGAAGATATCGATCGACCAGGCGCCGAGGCCCGGCGCACTAACGCCGAGCGCCCTGACGTCCAGCCCAGCCTGGCCACCGACTGCAATCGAGGCCGAGTCGATGGTGAAGACGGCATCGACCTGGGCCGAGGTCTCCTTGGCGGTCACGCCAAATGCGGCCGCGATGGCTATGACGAGCCCAAGTGCGACCATTCCGAGGCGTATAGGTACTGCCATGTGTTTCCCCTCCACTAGAAGACACTCCCCCCACCATCTCCAGCATTCTTCTACCCCACTTTAGACTCGATGCTATCAGAGATCCAGTAACGGGTCAATGCATCTTAGCTGTTTGCGGGATTCTAAGCTAACGCGAGTCTGTCATCCGCTCGAAAACGGCTCTCCCCTTCGGGCGAGAGCTTGACCGTTGCTCCGCAACGGCTGGCCATTCAGGCTCCGACAGAAGCGAAAGCCCAGTTGACAGGAGTCGGCCTGCTGCCGAACCTGAACTGCGCCTAGGGCTACTCGATTCCCTCAACTGGCCGTTCCTTGACGCGACAACACCCGCGCCCTAGACTCGTTATCACCCGCCCAACAGAGGCAGTTCACGAGGAGGACCACGCATGTCCCGTGCCGTCATCATCGATGCCGTGCGCACGCCAATCGGCAAGCGCAACGGCTGGCTCTCGGGCCTGCACGCAACCCACCTGCTGGCAGCGGTGCAAATAGAAGTCATCAATCGCGCCGGGATAGAACCTGAGCTGGTGGAGCAGATCGTCGGCGGTTGCGTCACACAGGCGGGAGAACAGGGGTCGAACATTACGCGCAACGCCTGGCTCAGCACAGGGCTTCCGTACACGGTCGCCGCGACGACGGTCGATTCGCAGTGCGGTTCCAGCCAGCAGGCCAACCACATGATCGCCGCACTGATCGAGACCGGCGCGATCGACATCGGCGTAGCCTGCGGTATCGAAGCGATGAGCCGAGTCCCACTGGGCGCGAACGTGATGAACGGCCCTGGCTCCTACAAGACAGAACCATGGCCATGGGACCAAGCCGTGTCGCAATTTCAGGCGGCACAGCGGATCGCTGAGAATCGTGGGCTGAGCCGCGAGGACGTCGATGGCCTCGGCCTGGCGTCGCAACAGAAAGCGGCGCGGGCCCAGGAAGAAGGCCGGTTCGACCGCGAGATCGTCGAGGTCGAGGCGCCGATCTTGGGTGAGGACGGCGAGCCCACGGGCGATACTCGCGTCGTCTCCAAGGATCAAGGACCGCGCGACACGACGGCGGAAGGGCTGGCAGGCCTGAAGCCCATCGAGGAGGGCGGCATCCACACCGCTGGCAACAGCTCGCAGATCTCGGACGGCGCCGCTGCCGTACTCTGGGCATCAGAAGAGAAGGCGAAGGAGCTGGGCCTCAAGCCCCGCGCGCGCATCATCTCGCAGGTGCTCATAGGCTCAGACCCGTACTACCTGTTGGACGGACCTGCCGACGCGACGAAGAAGGTGCTGGAGAAGGCCAAGATGTCGATGAGCGACATCGACATCTTCGAGGTGAACGAGGCCTTTGCGTCGGTCGTGCTTTCCTGGGCCAAGGTGCACGAGCCGGACATGGACCACGTGAACGTGAACGGCGGAGCGATCGCGCTGGGCCACCCGGTCGGCGCAACGGGCAGCCGCCTCATCACGACGGCCCTCCACGAGCTGGAACGCTCGGACAAAACGACGGCGCTGATTTCGATGTGCTGTGGCGGCGCGTTGGCCACAGGAACGATTTTGGAACGCCTGTAAGGGCGGGGGAACGCCTGTAAGGGCGAGGGAGCGCATCTGACATGGGGAAGTTCGACGGCAAAGTCGCTCTGGTCACGGGCGCCGCATCCGGCATCGGCCGCGCCTCGGCGCAGGCGTTCGCGAGAGAAGGCGCGAGCGTCATCGTTGCCGACATTCAGTTCGACGCCGGCCGTGAGACGGTCAGGCTGATCGAGGAGGCCGGCGGGGAGGCCAAGTTCATCGAGGCCGACATCTCGAAGGCGACACAGGCCGAGTCGCTGGTTGATGGAGCTACCAGGGCGTGGGGCCGGCTGGATTACGCGCACAACAACGCCGGGGTGCTTGGTACCGCAAAGCCAACCCACGAGATCGACGAGGCGGACTGGGACCGGCTGCTGGCGATCAATCTGAAGGGCGTCTGGCTCTGCATGCGCTACGAGGTGCCGCGACTGCTGGAGCAAGGCGGCGGGGCGATCGTGAATACGTCATCGACAGCCGGCATCGTCGGTATCCAAGCGCTGGCCGCGTACACTGCCAGCAAGCACGGCGTAGCCGGACTCACGAAGGCGGCTGCGCTGGACTACGCGAAGCTGAACATCCGCGTGAACGCGGTCTGCCCGGGCGGTGTCGACACGCCCCTGATCCACAACATCGAACACCCGGAGAGCTTCCCGCCACAGGCCATGCCCGCGATGAAACGGCTAGGCACTCCGGAGGACATCGCGAACGCGGTCGTCTGGCTGTGCTCCGATGATGCGTCGTACGTGACCGGGCACCTGATGGTGGTCGACGGCGCGATGACTGTCCAGTAGCCCCCGCTGGCTTGTAGAATCAGACGCATTTCGAAACCTAAGAGGAGACGCATGCCCGTCCTCACCGATGAGCACAAGGCCCTGATCGGCAAGGAGACCGCGCCCCAGCCTGCGCCGGAGGCCATCAACATCGCGATGGCACGCCACTGGTGCGAGATGGTGGAGGACGCGAACCCGATCTACTTCGACGATGACACGGCAAAGAACAGCTGGCTGAAAGATACGTTCGCGCCACCGACGATGCTCTACACATGGAGGATGGCCCCGGTATGGCCTAAGCGCAACGTGGAGAGCACGGTGTTGGGTCTGAAGATCCCGGGCTGCGACGCGACGCTGGCGGTGACCGCGGTCCAAGAGTACGAACAGCCGCTTCGCTACGGCGACACGCTCACCGTGTCGAGCAAGATCGCATCGATCAGCGACGAAAAGACGACGCGGATTGGTAGCGGGCACTTCATCACGACGGTCGACACATTCCGAAACCAGAACGGCGACATCGTGGGTACGCATAGCTTCACGCTCTTTCGATACCGCCCTTCCGGAGGCGACGCGTGAGCAAGAGCTGGAGCGAAGGTGACCAGCTACCGGAGGTCACGCTCGATCTCACGCTTCGCCGCGCGATCCAGGCCGTCGCCGGAACGCGCGACTACTATCCCGTCCACCACGACGCGGAGTACGCCAAAGCGAACGGCGCGGAGGGCATCTTTTTCAATACGATGTTTCTCCAGGGCTTCGTCGGCCGGGCAGTCTGCGAATGGTTTGGCAATGACGCGTTCCCGCGACGCCTCGAGATCACGATGCGCGGCTCGAACTACGTGGGAAAGACGCTCAAGGCCGAGGGCGTTGTGACGGGCACGCGCGAAGAGGACGGGCGTAAGCTCATCGACGCAGACGTCACGCTGGGAACCGAGGACGGCCCGACGACAGACGTGAAGGTGACGGTGCAGCTGGCGCCGGAGGCGACGCCATGACCACCCTGAACGGCCTGAAGGCCGTCGAAGTCTCCGGCGACGGTTCCGCCGCCATGGGCGGAAAACACCTGGCAGACTGGGGCGCCCACGTCACGATGATCGAGCCGGCGTCAGGCAGCCCGCTGCGAGACGAACCGCCGTACTACGAGAAGGACGGTGAGCGCAAAAGCGCGACCTGGGCGTGGCTATCGATCGGCAAAGCGCAGCAACAGATCGGCGACGGGTTTTCGGTCGAGGACGCGCGAGCGCTGTGCGAACAGGCTGACGTCGTACTGATCGAGAAGGAGCTATCGCAGGACGTACTTGGTCTGGCGCCGAGCGACGTCGCGGCGGCGTTCGCCGGCAAGACGACGTGCGTGCTGATTTCCCCGTTCGCGACCGACGGGCCGTACGCCGACTACAAGGCGACGGACCTAGGTCTGAACGCCATGGGCGGTTGGATGCACCTGCTGGGCGACCCAGCACGCGAACCGCTACGGCCCGGGGGAGGCATTATCCCTCGCGTCAGCGGCCTAAGTGCTGTCGTAAGCGCGCTGATTGGCCTGCGCCACGTTCAACAGGGAGGCCAGCCTCAGTTCGTCGACCTGTCGCAGCAAGCCGTGGCCGCATCGATGATCGTCGCGCCGTGGCTCGTGAAGTCGATGGTCGGCATCGAACACGGCCGGCGCGGAAACACGTGGCCGATGGGCGTGATGGAATGCAAGGACGGCTTTATCGGCTGTCCGCCGCTGACGCCCGGGCACTGGGACCTGATCTGCCAGCTCATGGGCATTGCGGACGTGCTGGAGCTACCCGACGGCCGCGACATCATGTACCGCATGACCCACGGCGAAGAGCTGTACGAGAGGGTGAAACCGTGGCTGAACGCGCGCACACGAGATCAGATCATCGACGAAGCGCAGGCTTTCCGGCTGCCAGCGGCGCCGGTGCAGACGATCGCCGACCGGCTCGCGTGCCCGCAGCTTAAAGCGCGCGATTTCTGGCGAACGGCGGAGATCGACGGGACCACTGTGAAGGTGCCGCGGGTGACGTACTTCATCAACGGGCTCGAGCCAGCCGACCGCTTGGCCGGACCGCCAAATGAAACCGAACCATCGCCGCCGTTACGGAGTAACGGCCAAGCTGCTCCAAAGGAGCAGCCATTTGCGGGGCTCCGCGTACTGGACCTGACGTCGCTCTGGTCGGGACCTTACGCGATGATGCTGCTCGGCGCGCTGGGCGCGGACGTGATAAAAGTGGAGTCGATCCAGCGACCGGACCCCTACCGCTACACATTCGCGCCACCAGGAAGAGAACACCGGTACGAGTGGGCCCCGCTCTGGAACGACAGCAACTGCAACAAGCGCGACATCACACTCGACCTGACGTCTGAGCGCGGTAGGGAACTGGTGAAGAAGCTGATCGCGCAGGCGGACATCGTGATCAGCAACTTCTCGAACCGCGTGATGCCCAACCTGGGCCTGACGAACGACAAGCTGCTGGAGATCAACCCGAACGTCATCGCTGTGACGATGCCCGGTTACGGCCAGGGCGGCCCATGGGAAGAGTACGTAGGGTACGCGGTGGCGTTCGAGCAGCTCGTGTGCGGCTCGATGACGGGCTACGCGGACGGCGAGCCTTCCTATGCGGGCGGCTTCTGCGACCCGATGGTGGGCCTGCACGTCATCTCGTCGATCATCCTGGCGCTGCAACAGCGCGAGGAGACCGGCAAGGGCACTGAGATCGAACTGCCGCAGTGCGAGACGCTGGACAGCCTGTTCGCGCCCGAGCAGATCGCGGTGCAGATGGGCGCGCCGGTGCCATCGCGGCGCGGCAACAAGCACGAGTGGATGGCGCCGCACGACGCCTATCGCGTTGCGGGCGAGGATGAGTGGATCACGATTGCGGTGGCGACGGACGAGGAGTTCGCGGCGTTTGCCGAAGGCATCGGCGCGCACGAGCTGGCTCGCGACGAACGCTTCGCGAGCGCCGAGGCGCGCAAACAGAACGAGGCGGCGCTCGACGAAGCGATCACAAATGCGCTCAAGGAGCGCGATGGTGTCGAGCTGGAGCAGGAACTCCAGAAGGCAGGCGTAGCGGCTTGCCGCGTCCGTAAGGGGTTCGACCTGCCGGACGACGCGGGCCTCCAACACATCGGATTCTTCCAGAAGCTGACGCGCAAGATCACAGACACGCAGTCGTTCAAGACATGGCCCTTCCGCTTCTCGTCGATCGACGCGTCGCACAAGAGCCAGCCGCCGCTACTGGGCGAGCACAACGCCGAGGTCCTGCGCGAACTGCTCGGGCTGTCCGATGAAGAGATCGCGCAGCTCGAGACCGATCAGGTGATCGGCACGGAGCCATTGGGCCTAGCCGCCTCATAAGGATATGGATTTCACGTACCCAGCCGACGTCCAAGAGTTTCGAGTCGAATTCCGGCGCTACCTCGACTCGATCGCGACGTCCGACCTGATGGACGAACTGCGCATCGGCGGGAACTGGGGCGGCAAGCACACGAAGCGGCTGTGGCAGAAGCTTGGCGAGGACGGCTACTTCGGCCTCGGCTGGCCCAAGGAGTACGGAGGGGGCGGCAAATCGCTGCTCTACCTGCACGCCTTCAACTATGAGATGGCATATCGACGCTTCCCCGTGCCGGTTGTCACGCTCAACACGGTCGGGCCGACGCTGATACGCATCGGCAGTGAGGAGCAGAAGAAGCAGTACCTGCCCAAGATCCTGAAGGGTGAGATCGAGTTCGCGATCGGCTACACGGAGCCGGATGCGGGCACGGACCTGGCATCGCTCCAGACGAGCGCCGTACGTGACGGGGACGAGTACGTGATTAACGGCCAGAAGGTCTTCACCAGCGGCGCGCACCACGCGGACTACCTCTGGCTGGCCGTGCGCACAGACCCCGACGCTCCCAAGCACAAAGGCATCTCGATCTTGATCGTGCCGCTCGACTCGGAGGGCATCGAGGTGGCGCCGCTGAACATCATGGGCGGCGGCCGCTCCAACATCACGTACTACACCGACGTCCGCGTGCCGGTCTCGGCGATTGTCGGCGAGGAGAACCTGGGCTGGCGCTACATCACGACGCAGCTCGACTTCGAACGCATCGCCATCAGCCCGATCGCGCAGCTTGAACGCGTCTTCGATTGGCTGTGCGATTGCGCGCGCGATGGCCGCCTGGACGCGAGTGAAGCGTGGACAGGTTCCACGCTCGTTCGGATGGCGGCCGACGTGAACGCGCTCAAGGTGATGGACATGAAGCTCGCGAGCATGGTCGCGAACGGCGAGGTACCCGTGCACGAGGCCTCACTCCTGAAAGTGCTCTCGAACGAGTTCCGCGTGACGTTCTCCGGCGAAGTGCTGCAGATGCTAGGCAGCATCGGTCTGGTGCGGCGCGAGTCGCCCGGCGCGCAACTCGACAGCTCCGACGACGCGATCGAGCGGCAACTGCGAGAGTCGACGATCCTGCTGTTCGGCGGCGGGAGCAACGACGTCCAGCGCGACATCATCGCGACGCACGGGTTGGGGCTGCCCAGATAGACATGGAATACAAGCTCTCCGAGACACAACAACTATTGCAGACGACAGCGCGGTCCTACCTGCAGGACACCTTCCCGTGGGAGCGGCTCTACGCGTTCGAAGATGGATCAAGCCAACTCACGGGCGAGGACATCGGCTCGCTGGCGGAGCTGGGCTGGCTGGCGCTCGTCGCGCCTGAGTCCGCCGGTGGCGGTGGCGCCACGCTGCTGGAAGCGGCGATCGTCATCGAAGAGCTGGGCTACGCCGGTGTGCCCGCGCCGATCACCACAAGCAACGTCGCGGCCTACGTGCTCGACGCCGCAAACGCCAGCGAGCAACTCGCGGAACTCGCGAGCAACAAGAACCGATTTACGATCAGCGAAGCCTCGCGACGCAAACGGCCGCCAGCCACAGGCCTCTCGGCATCGGGAGGCAAGCTGACCGGCACACTGCCGATGGTGCCCTTCGCGGAGATCGCGGACGTGGTGCTCGCGCCGGTCACGATAGACGGAGAGCCAGCGTTCGCCGCGCTACCGCTGAGCGAGGGCCAGCAGGAGCCGGTGAAGCTGCTGGACCGCACAAGCTACGCCAACGTTGCCTTCGACGGCATCGCGCTCGACAACGGAAGCGTGCTGGCAACCGGGCCTGCCGCGCAGGCGTTACACGAGCAGTGCGATGCGCTGATGACGGCCCTCTCGACTATAGAACTCGCGGGCATGATGCGACGCATACAGGAATTGACGACCGAGTACATCACGGGCCGGATCCAGTTCGGCCAGCCGATCGCGAAGTTCCAGGCTGCGCGGCATCGCGCAGCAGAACTTCTGATGGCGACGGAGATGACGCGCTGGGCGGCCTACCACGCGCTCTGGCGCTTGCAGGAAGACGCCCAAGACACCGAAGAGATCTGGCTGGCGAAACACTACGCCGCCCGCGCGACCGACCGCGTTTACCAGCACAGCCACATGCTTCACGGCGGCGTCGGCGTGGGGACGGAGTACCCGCTGCACCTGTTCACGCAGGGCATCACGGCGCTCGCGGTGCGCAACGGCTCGATGAACGAGCTGACGGAGCGTACGCTCGTCGCTCGTGGTCTCACGGCCAGTTAACCGCCAGCAAGCAGGCTTATGAACATCCGCAACAAGGCAGCCATTGTAGGCATCGGACAGACGGAGTTCTCGAAAGATTCCGGGCGTTCGACGCTGCATATGGCGCTGGAGGCGATCCTGCAAGCGCTAGCCGACGCGGGCCTGGAGCCGAAGGACGTCGACGGGATAGTGAAGATGGGCGCGAACAACGACGTCTTCGAGATCGACCTGCTGCGCTCGCTCAACCTGCCCAACCTGCGCTTCTTCAACGAAGTGCCGCACGGCGGCGGCGCGGCCTGCGGGACGATCGCGAGCGCGACCGCAGCGGTGGTGTCGGGCATGGCGGACGTCGTCGTCACGTTCCGGTCGCTCAACGAACGCTCCGAGCGCCGCTTCGGCGTATCGTCGGTCGGCGGTGGCGTAGGACACTGGATGCAGTACCTGATGCCCCACGGGCTCGTGACGCCGGCGCAGTGGGTGGCGATGTTCGGGCAGCGCTACCTGCATGAATACGGCCACGAAACCGACGTGTTCGGCGAGGTGTCCGTCCTGACACGCAAGCACGCGGCGACAAACCCGCACGCCATGATGTACGAGCGCCCGATCACGCTGGAAGACCATCAGACCTCGCGCTGGATTTCGGAGCCGCTCAGGCTGTTGGACTGCTGTTTGGATACCGACGGCGCGTGCGCGACAGTCGTTGTCTCCGCGGAAAAGGCAAAGCAACTGAAGTCAACGCCGGCCTTCATCGCTGCGGCCGCGCAGGGCACCGGCAGCCGCGCGGAGATGATGACGAGCTACCAGCGCAAGAACCTCGCTCGGATAGAGGAAGCGGAAGCAACCGCCAGTGTGATCTATCCGCTGGCCGAACTGGAGCCAAGAGACATCGACGTCGCCGAGATCTACGATCACTTCACGCCGATGGTACTGATGCAGCTAGAGGCGTACGGCTTCGCCGAGCCCGGCAGAGCGCCTGACCTGTTCCGCGAGGGCAAGCTGGAAGTTGAAGGCGAGACAGCGCTAAACACGCACGGCGGCCATCTGGGCGAGGGGTATCTGCACGGCTTCGGGCACATCGTCGAGGCGGTGCGGCAGATCCGGGGCACAGCCGTGAACCAGGTCGACGATGTAAAGACCTGTCTGGTCACGAGCGGTGTCGCCGTGCCAACGAGCGCCATCATCCTCTCGAAGGAGGCCTACTGATGGCCGACGTTCCCCGCCCCTACCCGCAGCCCGACCGCGACACCGCGCCGTTCTGGGAGGCGCAGAACGAGCACCGCCTCGTGTTCCAGAAGTGCTCGCAGTGCGGCTACGTTCGCTACGTCGTCGGTCCGCTCTGCCCGGAATGCCATTCGTTCGACTTCGAGTGGAGCGAGTCGAGCGGGCGCGGGACGATCTACAGCTTCACGACGGTCCGCCACCAGACGCACCCAGCCTTCGCTCCGCCCTATACCGTACTGCTCGTCGAGATGGAAGAGGGGCCGCGTCTTGTCGCACAGCTCCGCGCGCCGGAAGGCACGGACTTCAGCATCGGCGCAAAGGTGCACATCGAGTGGGAGAACCACGAGAAGCAAGCGCTTCCCGTTTTCGAATTAGACGGCTAATGCGCTCGGCTTGACCGCCTCGCGATGCGAACGCTAGGGTAATACGCGCTCGGACGTACGAGCGTTCATCCTAATCGAAGGAGGTTATGGTGCCTGACAACGACTATTTCATCGCCGCTACCGAATGCCACCTGATGGACAGACTACCGGAGGTGTCGTACTACCCGGACGTCTCGCGCTGGTTCCGCAGCGCCATGAAGGGTGTGTCTCGCGTCTGGGACGCCCCGAAGGACATCAAGCCGCTCGTCGCCTCGGAGCTGGTCAAGCAGATGGACGCCACCGGTATCGATGTGGCGTTCGGGCTGCGCGAGTCCATGATGGACGTGACCGGCTTCGCGGCGCCGATGTCGACGAACGGGTTCATTATCGAACAGATCTCGCAGTACCCCGACCGGCTCTTCCTGGAGTGCAACGTCGGACCGATCTTGCATCGCGGCGTGGAGCACGCCGTCTGGGAGCTGGAGTACCTGGTCAAAGAGCGGAACGCGAAACTCTGCAAGGTCTACGCCTGCGAGGACGGGCCGCTCAACGACCCAGAGATGTGGCCGTTCTACGAGAAGGCCTGCGAGCTGGACATCCCCCTCACGATCCACATGGGCATGGCCTACGTGGTGCCTCAGCCAAACAGCTACACACACCCAGCTCTGCTGGACGAGGTGCTGCTGGCGTTCCCGGACCTGAAGGTAATCGCCTACCACATGGCATGGCCGTACCACGAAGAGCTGTTCGGGCTGGCCGGCAAGCACCGCAACCTGTACGTCGGCATCTCGGGCATCGTCGGCTGGTTCGCGCGGGCGCCGTACCGCGGCTACCACCTGATCGGCGAGGCGCTCGAATGGGCGACGGAGGACAAGATCATCTTCGGGCTCGACTGGCCCGGCATCGACATGCAGAAGGTCGTCGACTACATGCGCACGTTCGAGATCCCTGAAGAGCTGCAGCAGCAGTACGGCTACCAGAAGATCACCGACGAGACGCGCGCCAAGATCCTCGGGCTGAACCTGGCGAACCTGATCGACCTCGACACGACGAAGCGCGTGCCCGCCGCGAGCGGCGCGTAGCCGGACGCACACTCCAACATTGAAAGACAAGGCCTGCATCGCCGGCATCGGAGAGTCGGCGTACACACGCGACGTCGAAGCGGCGCGTAGCGTCCTCGCGATCCAACTCGAGGCGTCGATGCACGCGATTGAAGACGCCGGCCTGAGCCCCCAGCAGATCGACGGCATCCTGCCATCCCAGTACGGCCCGACGACCGAGGCGCTGGCCGCGAACCTCGGCATTGAGGAGCTGCGATATGCGACGACAGTGCATATGGGCGGCGCGGCGGCCGTCGCCTCGCTACAACACGCGGCGATGGCCGTGGCGTGCGGCGCGGCGGAACACGTGCTCGTGGTGAGCGGCTGGAACGGCTACTCGATGACGCGGGCCCGGAACATCCTCTCGACTAACGTCACGGTGCTACCCGGAGGCGCGATCGCCCGCGACTACTACATGCCGTACGGCCTGACGGTGCCCGCGCAGTGGTACGCGCTGATCGCGCGGCGGCACATGCACGAGTTCGGCACGACGCAGAAGCAGCTCGGCGCGATCTCGGTCGCGATGCGCAAGCACGCCCATCTCAACGACCAGGCGATCATGCGTGATCGAGAGATGAGCCTCGACGACTACCTGCGCTCGCCGGTGATCGCGGACCCGTACCGGCTGTTCGACTGCTGCATCGAGACGGACGGCGCGGCGGCAGCAATCGTGACGACACCCGAACGCGCGAAGGACCTGAAATCGACGCCCGTCTACATCATGGGCGCGGCGGCGGGCCACCCCTACCCCGCCGACGACATCACGAATCGCGAGGACATGTTCCGGACAGGCCTCACGGCCGCCGCGCCGAAAGCGTTCGCAATAGCCGGCGTGAGCCCGAGCGACGTCGACTTCGCCGAGATCTATGACTGCTTCACCTTCGAAGTGCTACAGCAGCTCGAGGAGGCGGGCTTCTGCAAGCGCGGCGAGGGCGGGGCGTTCGTTGAAAACGGCCGGATCGAGATCGGCGGCGAGCTGCCGGTGAACACGCACGGCGGCCTGCTATCGGAGGCGCACGTGCTGGGCATGAACCACATCGTCGAAGCGGTGCGGCAGCTGCGCGGCGAGGCAGGCAAACGACAGGTTAAGGACGCGGAGATCGGCGTCGTCACCGGCTGGGGCGACTTCGGCGACGGCAGCATCGCGGTATTGAGGAGATAACGGGGAGATAAGCATGACCGACAAACCGCTACCGGAGATGCAGGGCACGTCGAAGGAGTTTTACCAGTGGTGCCGCAGAGGCGACCTGCGCTTCCAACGCTGTACGGAGTGCCAGGTCTGGCGTCATGTCCCACGTGAGATGTGCGCCAAGTGCGGCTCCGACGAATGGAAATGGGTGAAGTCGAGCGGCAAAGGAACCGTGTTCACGTGGACGGTTGCCGAGCGGCCCATGCACCCGGCCTTCGTCGAAAGTGTTCCCTATGCGCCGGTGGTGATCGAGATGGATGAGGGCGTGCGGATCGTGAGCGAAGTGATCGATTGCGAGCCGGCCGACCTCGAGATCGACATGCGCGTCGAGGTCGCGTTCGCTAAGGTATCGGACGAGGTGACGCTACCGAAGTTCCGGCGCGCACCCTAACGACAACAGGCATAGGAGCACGACCATGAACCTACCCGACACGATCCTCTACGAACAGCGCGACCACATCGCGATCATCACGATCAACCGGCCCGATTCGATGAACGCGCTGACGGTCGAGATGCTCGGCGCGCTGGACCGCGCATTCGAGGAGGTCGTAGAGAACGACGACGTCTGGGTCGCGATCCTGACCGGCGCGGGCGAGAAGGCGTTTTCTTCAGGCATGGACCTGAAGGAGGCGATCCCGGCGCTGACCTCCGGCGATCAGCTCGGCTACACCGACCCGACCAAACGCCAGTTCTCGGAGGTCTACAAGCCGATCATCTGCGCGGTGAACGGCTTCTGCATCGCGGGCGGGATGGAGATGCTGGAAGGCACCGACCTGCGGATCGCGGCGGAGCACGCGACGTTCGGGCTCGGCGAGGTGCGTTGGGGCATCATCCCCACGGGCGGCACACATATCAGGCTGCCGCGCCAGATCCCGTGGGCCGTCGCGATGGAGCTGCTGCTCACCGGCAAGCAGCTGGACGCTAAGCGAGCGTACGACATTGGCCTGATCAACCAGATCGTGCCTGCAGATAAACTGATGCCGGTAGCGCTGGAACTGGCGAAGGAGATCTGCAAGAACGGGCCGCTGGCCGTTCGCACGGCGAAGGAGATCGCCGTGCGCGCGCTCGGACTGGAGGAGGGCTTCGCACTGGAGCGCAAGATGGGTGAGCGCGTGATGCAGTCGGAAGACGCCAAAGAAGGGCCGCGCGCGTTCCTGGAGAAGCGCCCGCCCAAGTTCACGGGCAAATAGCCTAGAAAGTAGGTTTCCATGAAGTTCGGACTAGGCATGCCCGCGCTGATGCTCTACCCACCGGTGATGAGCCGCTGGGAGCAGGACGCCAAGCCTGGAGACATCCTGCGCATCGCGAAGAAGGCAGACGCGCTGGGCTTCGACTACCTGACCGTGCCGGAGCACATCGTGATGCCGTCGGACATGGTCGAGATCATGGGAGCGCGCTACCCGGAGGGGCTATCGGCGGCGGCGTTCCTGGCAGGCGCCACCGAGAAGATCAAGCTGCTGAACTACGTGCTCGTGCTGCCCTATCGCAACCCTGTGGTGCTGGCGAAGCAGATCGCGACGCTGGACTGGCTCTCGAACGGGAGGATGACGCTTGGTACGGCAGC
>JADFPV010000108.1 GCA_022562155.1 Chloroflexota bacterium | reverse complement strand
ATCAGGTCGACCGAGCGATCGCGCAGCGGGAGCCGCTGCGCCACACCTTCGAGGAAGGCCACATTCCGGACGCGGGTCTGTCGGGCCTTGGCGACGGCAAATTGCCGCATCGCCGGCCAGGGGTCCACCCCGATCACCAGCCTCGCCTTCTCGGCCAGCGCGAACGTCGACCTGCCCGTGCCAGAACCGACGTCAACCACGATCTTGTCCCGGACGCCGAACAGCTTGTCGATCTTCGTCGCCACGACCGGCGAGGTGACGGCGAAGCGGTCGTAGATGTCCGGAAACTCGGTGTAGAAACGCTCCCAGTCCTGGTCGATCGTTTCCGGGACGGTTCGCATGTTCATCCTCCGATCTGCAGATTCAGCCCCATCCTCCGCAGAGTCGGCAAGGCCGAGCCGCACGAGGAAGCCTACATGATCGGACGTATTCGCAGGTAATTGCAGTAGACCACCGCCCACGCATGAGTGAAACAACCTCTCGGCGCGGCACCGAACGTCGCACAGTCGCACTTGAACTATCTAGGTGTTGAGGTTGGAGCGGGAGACGAGAGTCGAACTCGCGACCCTCTGCTTGGGAAGCAGCTAGCACGCCCACTATGGTATCGTTCGTATTGGATACGCGTGTGGCGGCGGAGCTGCCCACACGTGTCGTACCAGTCACCCTCGGTGCTGTGAGATGAGAAACCGAATCGGCGAGCCCCGTACCCGAAGCTGGGAGATGGAAGAAATGATGTTACACGCTTGGAAGTCAAGCCTGGCGATCGTGGTTCTGGTTCTGTTAGCAGTTGTGCTGACTGCGTGCGGTTCGTCAGACGAGTCGCTCCCACCTGGAGTGCGATCGATCGACGAGATCTTGAACGGAGAGATTGAGATCGTCGAACTGACCTCGTCGAGCGCATTGGTGCAGGCGGAAACGGATATCGATGTCGTCTGCTCAGTCGTCTACGGAGAGGACGACCAGTATGGCAGACAGAGTACCGACCTCGACATGGGCGGGTTGGCGCACAGCCAGCACAGAGCACCGTTACGGGGTCTCAAGCCCGACTCGGTCTACCATTACCGACTTCAGGGTACCGGTCCTGACGGCACTATCTATCGCAGTGAAGACTTGACGTTTCGAACTCCGACCGCAGACGATGGGAGTCCGGATCTCGGCCAGAACGTAGCCAACCGTGACGTGGGAGCTCGCGTCATCGAAGCGAGTAGCACGTTTGGGCGCGACTGGGAGAGCGACAACGCGATTGATGGTGACCCGACGACTGAGTGGGCTACCGCCAGCGATGGAGATAGCGCCTTCATTACCATAGAATTGGCTGCTCCCATGGATCTGACAGGTGTCGGTTTCTGGACACGGACGATGGGAGCAACGGGGGAGATCAATCGATTCCAGGTAATTACGGACGACGGGACCGTGCTGGGTCCATTTGATCTGCCGAATGCGAACCGCCTGTACGTATTCCCAGTGTCAGCTAACACCGGTGTGCTGCGGTTCGAGGCAGTTACCTCGTCTGGCAGCAACACTGGAGCTGTGGAGGTAGCAGCCTTCGCTAGGGAGTAGACGATCGTACTCTGTGGTCGCGCCGTAGCAAGGAACGCCCGGACGGTAGTGGAACCCGCCGCAATGCTGTAGAATAAGGCGCTGAATCGAGACCCCTGCAGGCGGGACATTCACCTCAGAGAAGGAGGCAGCACCATGCTCAAGACAAGTCTACGAATCACGATTGTGATGGTTCTCGCCGTCATAGGCTTCGGCCTCGCGAGCGGCGCCGGATTAGCCCAGGATGGGCCAGGAGCACGTTCAGTACCGCTTCAGAACTTTGGCTGGGCGCCAGGCTTTGAAGGTGGTAGTGGCTCGATCACTTACGAAGGGCTGAACGACCCCTTTGAAGCGACTGTTGAGGTGGACGACCTGCTCCCGAACCACGAGTACGGTGTCACGGTCATGGGTGTGTCTGTGGATGGTACCAACACAGGCGACGACAGTAGTTTCACGATCACCACCGATGGGAACGGGGCAGGCACCACTGATGTCACGCTTGACTTGCCAACGGGCGAAGGCGTACCAGCTTACCAGGTGCATTTCCTGATTGTAGACAGGTCTCAGCCGCTCGAGGAGCCGCTCCCGAACCCGTTGGGTGTTCCGTTCGCCGTACCCCTAGCTTGCGAGTTCCCGCTCGGGTTCCGAGTAGCGGAGGCAGGCTCCGCGCTGCCGGTCGAGGACGACGATGAAATCGCTCTGGTCAACCTCGGCTTTGCGCCCGACTTCGAAGGCGGAGGCGGATCGCTCACTTGGGATGGCAGGGGTAGCAGCTTCGAGGCGGACGTGACCGCTACGGACCTGATCCCTGACCACGACTACGTGTTGTACGTCATGGCGGCCGGTCTCGACGGCACCGTGACTCTCGATTCCACATCGTATCCAGTGACCACCGACTCGGACGGTGCGGTCAGCTCGCATGTATCTCTCGCGCCGACCGCTGAAGGAGCGCCAATTCCGGCCTTCCAGGTGCACATTCTCGTCGTAGACGAGACCGTAACGCTTGAAGAGCCGTTGCCAAACCCACTGGGGATCGCACACCCGATACCTCTAGCGTGTGAGTTCCCGGCAGGCTTCCTTGGTTTTCCCCGAGGCGTGGCAGAGCCCGAGCCGGACCTTCCATCGACCGGCACAGGCGGTTCGTCCGGCGGCGGCGCGATCCCGTTGTGGGCACTATGGCTTCTCGTCGGCGCCGGGTCTGTGATCTTGGTAAGCGGTGCCGCATCGGTGGTTTTGCGTGACGGTCGAAGGGTGTGAGGAAAGTTTCGTTTGGTAGGAAACGTGAATCGCTATTGGGAGTTCGAGCATTTGCTGGCACCACTCATCGGCATCCTGTACCGCCAGGATGCTGAGGAAAAGCTCGGCTCTAGTACAACAACGTAGCGTCAGTGCAAGAGATGAGGTGAAGCCGTGCGGTCCAGCGTTACAGCTATAGTGGGTCTGGCGATCTGTCTCCCCTGCCTCCTCGTGCTCCTTGTCGGGGCAGGCATCGGCACGGGCGCGTTGTCCGTGATCGGCTCCGCCCTCTCGGAGCCCGGCCTAGCGATCGCCGCTGGGTTCCTCGCCGTGCTCCTGTTCGCCGGGGCGGCCGCCGTCTTCGTGCGCCGCCGTGCGGAGGCAGCATGTGAGGTCGACTTCACGCCGGCCGCTAGTGATGACGGTCCCCGCCGTACGCACGAGGTCGCTGGATCGCCCAGAGGCGAGCCGCGAACATGAGTAGCAAAGCGGGCCGCAAACGGAAGCGCCAAGAGCGCCGCTCTCAAGAGCTAGCAGCTCGCGCTGAGACGATCCCCTCGCCAGCGCAGAACGTTATATCTCTTTGCCGCAGTAGCTGCACCAGGTGCGCTCGCGCCACTGCTGCCAGCGATGGCGGCCGCGCTGGCCGATGTGCAGGTTCATCAGGTCGCGGAACAGGCCGGCGATGGCGCTCATCGTCAGACGAAGGCAGCGACGATCTCGTCCGAGATGCGGCGATAGAGGTCGTGCTTATACGGCGGCCGGCTCATCATCGTAAAATAGCTGACGCCCGCCTCGGCGAAGCGCTCGATGACGGCGCGCACCTGCGCCGCGTTGCCGATCGGCACCGCCTCGGCCGCGCGTTCAGGAGACAGGCCGGGGGCCGTGCGAGCGCGTAGCTGCTTCGCCTTCTCCTCATCGTCGATCAGCATCACCGGCCCAAAGACCGACTTCGTGATCTCGTTCGGGTCGCGGCCAGCGTCGGCGCAGTGGCGCTCCAACACCTCGATCTTGTGCTTCACGGTATCGAGATCGCCCATGACGTTAATGCCGTCGGCGTAGCGGGCGGCGGTGCGCAGCGTGCGCTTCTCGCCACCGCCGCCGATGAAGATCGGCGGGTGCGGCCGTTGGACGCACGGCGGCGAGAACGGCGCCTGCTCTAGCTGGTAGTACTTGCCCTGAAAATCGACCGGCTCCGTCGCGTCGAAGAGCAGCCGGATGAGCTGCGTCGCCTCCTCCAGCCGGTCCTGGCGCTCCTTCATCGGCGGAAAGGGGATGCCGTAGACGCGATGCTCTCCCTCGTGCCAGGCCGCGCCGAGGCCGAATTCCAGCCGGCCGTTCGAGATGTGATCGACGGTGGCGGCCATCTTCGCCAACACCGCCGGGTGTCGATAGGTGACGCCGGTGACGAGACAGCCCAAGCGCAGCCGCTCCGTCGCCTGTGCCGCCGCCGCCAGCGCCGTCCAGCCTTCCAGGCAGGTGCCGCTCTGGTCCTGTCCCGGCATGGGCGGAAGAAAGTGGTCGAACGTCCAGATGTTGTCGAACACCGTCTCTCGGTCCAGGAACTGCCAGAACTCTAGGACGTGATCCCACGCCAGGTTGTCGAGGCCAGTCTGGACACCGAACCGAATCTTAGCTGCCATGAAATTCCCTTCCCTTTGTCACGCCGCTAACGCGAAGCTAATGCAGCGCCGGGTTGGGGACGGCGAAAGCTGGCCGGGAGGCGTTACGACATCTGACGCGTCCCAAGCGGACAGGTCGAAACAATCACGCCTCACTCCGCGTCCTTGCCGCAGTAGTTGCACCACTCGCGGTCGCGCCACTTCTCCCAACGGTGGACACCCCGCTGGCCGATGTGCAGGTTCACGATGTCGCGGAAGAAGCGGAGGATGGTACCCATAGCGACCCGATCAGGCGAATGCGGCGACGACCTCGTCGGAGATGCGGCGGTAGATGTCGAAGTTGTAGGGCGCGCGGCTCATCATCACGATGTAGCTCACGCCCGCTTCGGCGTAGCGGCCGATGACGTCCCGAATGTGAGCGCCGTCGCCGACCAGCACCGCCTCCGGGGCAGCGCCCGCGCCCAGCCGCTCGCGCATCTGCTGCGCCCGCTCTTGGTCATCGATCAGGAGCACGGGCCCGAAGACGGACTTCGTGATCTCGTTCGGATCGCGGCCGATGTCGGCGCAGTGCTGCTCCAGGACGGCGATCTTCTGCTTCACCACGTCTAGCGAGCCCATGACGTTGATCGCGTCGGCGTAGCGGGCGGCGGTGCGCAGGGTGCGCTTCTCGCCCCCGCCGCCGATGAAGATCGGCGGGTTCGGCTTCTGCACGCAGGGCGGCGAGAACGGCGCCTGCTGTAGCTGATAGTACTTCCCCTGGAAATCGACCGGCCCTTCCGCGTGAAACA
>JADFPV010000059.1 GCA_022562155.1 Chloroflexota bacterium | reverse complement strand
AGCTCGCTGTCGATGAAGTGCGCGCGGCCGCTAGGCCGTACTTGGAATCGATCGAGCATGAGGCGCTCTACGAAAGGGTGCCCTACACAGGTTCAATTGAAAAGCTGCGCGAATCCGGCTTCTCTCCACGCTACGCGATGATGCGTATCGCGGCCCACCACTACTTCCACATTGGCGAGATCGTCGCCGCGCGCGGTACGCTCGGCCACGACGTCGGCGACTACCCGGGCACAATGGAGGCCGTCCTGTAACTAGGAGTGCCAGCACGTAGGGGCGACCCTCCGGTCGCCCAGGGCGGGCCGATGCCCGCCCCTAGGCTACGCGGTCGGGTCCATTACGCGGCCGAGGAACAGGATCGTGCCGGTGTCCTCGTGGCGGATGAGGAAGAGGAACGGCCGGTTCAAGGCAACCTCGGCGTGTCCTGGGCTGCTCGTAACCTCTCCTAAGACGCCCGTGGCCGCGGCGGCTTCGGTGCCCTCTTCGTCGACGGCTACGAAGGCCTTGTGGACGATCTGGCTGATGAACAGATCTTGCGTGCCATCCATGCCTGACAGGTCGGCGACGAAGGGTTCGAACGCAGACACCATTCCTAGCTCTTTCAGCGTCTCCGGCAGGTCGAAGCTCGAATCGAACTCAAACTTGGGCATCGTCAGGTCGACACGAAAGTCACCGACGCTATCGATAAGCGCCTCGATCTGCTCTGCATCGATGCTAGATTCAAACGTTTCAAACTCACCTTCGGGCGGAAGAATGGCGTACATGCCGTAGTGGAAGTCCTCGTAGCGAAGCGGAACGATTTCTACGCCGTCGACCTCGCCGTAGCCTGACCGTTCGCCGCGATGCATCATGGACGTCTGGACCTCGCTGCCGTCGAGCAGGTGGAACGTCCCGTCGCGAGTCTCCGCAGGATCGAATGGGCGAAGCCAGCAAGCGTTGAAAAAGATGGCGTTCGTCAGGGCAATGCGTGTCGACGGTTTGACCGTGCCCTTCTCGAGCAGCTCCGGTATGCGCTCCTCGGTCTGGTCGCTGACCCAAGCGTTGATCGTCTCCCGCGCGGCCTCGAAGTTGTTGATGAAGTCGACGAGCTGGAGGCCGGCGCCGTAGTTCTCGGCCAACGTGTCGAGGAACTCGGGCAGGAACGCGTACGTCTGTTCTCCCCAGATCGTGTTCGCAATGTTGAGTTGGAACGTGTCGCCGGTCTGGTTCTCGCGCAGTTCGATTTTCTCGGTGAGTGCGAGATCTAACGCGTTGAACCCGGGATGGAGGCGCTCCTGAGGCAGCAGGAAGCTGAGCGCGTTCGCCATCTCTTGCTCAGTTTCGGTGCGCGCGCCGGCGTATGTCATTGCGAGCGCGGCCGAGATGCTGTAGGGCGAGAAGAAGAGGTTCTCGTCGCTGTCGCTGAGGAGCCGGTAGAGGACGAAGGCGAACGTGCTGTTGCCCTGCACGAGTTCGGCTAGGTCTGCATCGGTGACTTGTGGTTCGAGAATGCGCGCGTTGTCGGAACGTGCCTCAGCGATGGGCAGAGACCCGCCGGGCCCGCTGCCACCGCAAGCGCTCATCGCCGCCGCAGCCGTCATGAGACCGACGAGTAAGATTGCCACGAATCCGTTACGCTTTTTGCTCGCCATAGCTGCTACCTCCCTGCGCCAATGCGCGCTAGCGGCGGGAAAGCTATTGTACAGGACGCTGGACGTGCCTGTTTTGTTCCCTTGCTGGACGTGCCAGACTCGTTTCGAATAGCCTGAATCCATCATGCCCTGGAACGCACTCGGAATCGTTGGCCTGCTGTCGCTCTGGGCGGCGTGCGGGCTGCTGCCTTGGTGCGTAGCACTGGTCGCGAGGAGAGGCGAAGGCGCGTTTACGTCGCTGCCGCTGGCGATCATGGGAGGCATGGCGGGCGGGCTGCTCGTCGCCGTCTTCGCGAAGGATGGCGTGGGCTTCGCCATCAGCATCCCAGCGGCGCTGATCGTGGGCGGTGCCGCCACCGTAGCTGTTGGGCCATTGGTCCGAAGCGATTCATGATGAGGATCCCTATCACCATGAGCCACGGCACGAACCACTGGCAGTCGAAGGCCCATGGCGTCCCGCTATACGAGGCTGAGCGTTTCGAGGGTCAACTGCGCATAGCGGCAGAGCTAGGCTTCCAGTCGATCTCGTACGACGACCTCGCGTTGTGGCGAGACGATGCCACGCCGCTTCCTGAGCGTCCCATCATGTTCGACTTCGACCACCCCAACAAAGCGATCCTGCCGCTCTGGCGCCTCATGGAACGCTACGGGTTCAAGGGGAACCTCTTCGTCAACACGTCGCCGATGGAGAAGGTCTACATGGACCACGTCTACATGACTTGGGACGAGCTACGCGAGGTCCAAGCGTCCGGTTGGCACATCGGCTCGCATACGCACAACCACATGGAGATGTCCTACATGGCTCGAAAGGACCCGTCCGGCGGGCTGATCCGTGAACAGATGGAGAAGTGCGACGCGATCCTGGAGGAGCATCTGGGTATCATCTCCCAGGACTTCGCATTTACGGGCATCACCTGGAGCCAGGCCACCGAAGACGTGGTCAAGGAACGCTATCGCTTCGCTCGGCTCTGGATCGTCGGCTCACGCTATGAAACAGACGAAGGCGAGGTCCGCTATGCCGACATGGTAGGCGTGCCCGGCGATGAGGAAGATGACGGCGGCCCGCCGTTCGCGGCGCGCTACATCACCAAGGCCTCGAACTCATACCGGCTGCCGTCGATGGATCTTGAGTATCTCGTCTATGAGTACGACGCGTTTCGGCGATATCTCGAGGGAGCATTCCAGGCAACAGAGGCGACAGCGGAGGTTACATGATCAAGTATTCGCTCTCGACCATGTGGGCGCAGCAGGAGCGCTTCGAAGACATGCATGCCTTCGCGAGAGCGGTAGAGTCGCTGGGCTACGACGCGATCGAAGTCAGCCACGCGACGCCCACACAACAGTTCGAGCGCCTTCTGGAGAGCGCTTCTTCCGCCACCCTAAAGGGTGGCCCGCAGGTGAAGATATCATCGATCCACGCGCCCGCGCCACTGGTGCAGGTCGACGGCAAGCGGAACAGCTCGCTCAACCTCGCCGCGTTGGACGACGAGCGGGAAACGGCGATCGAGTTCACGAAGGGCAGCATCGACTACGCTGCGTCGGTCCGCGCCCGCTGGGTCGTCCTGCACCTCGGGGCCATCGGCAGCAAGATGCTCGACTCCGAACTGAAGCACCGCAAGCTGTTCGACTCCGGTACGCAGACCGGCCCTGAAATCGATGCGCTGCGCAAGGAGACGCTGGAGCGCCGGTCCGAGTTGGCGCCACCGTACTTCGAGAAAGCGCGAGAGACGCTCGCCGAGCTAGCCGCGTACGCAAAGGAGCGCGATGTCGCGATCGGGCTCGAGACTCGACTCCATTACCACGAGTTTCCGCTCCCGCATGAGGCGCTGGAGCTTTGCGCGGACTACGCGCACGACGTGGTCGGTTACTGGCACGACGTCGGCCACGCCGAAGTGCAGGCGCGCCTCGGCTACGTCGACAAGCGCCTCTGGCTCGATACGCTCAAGGAGCGCACGCTCGGGGTGCACCTGCATGACGTCGATGGTCTCGGCGACCATCGCGCGCCGGGCAACGGCGACGTCGAGTGGGACTACATCGCGGAAGGGCTGCCTGCGGACGCCCTGCGCGTGTTCGAGATCAACCAACACCAGCCTGATGAAGACGTGGCGGGCGCGATCGCGTTCCTCCGGGAGCGCGGCGTCATCGAATAGCGCCGTACTTGACAAATTACAGAAGTCTGTCTAAGATAACGTCGCTGGTGGAAGAGAGTTCTTCCAGTCTGCCTCCAAGCAAGGATGAACATTGCCCCGCAGAAAGGCTCTGTGTCTCATGGAGCTGTTACGGCGCGTTCTCCTTCGTTGGCCCGTGCTGGTGGTGGCCATATTTGCCCTCTCAACTCTTGTCGGAGTTGCGCGGCCCGAACGAGCCGCCGCGGACGCTGGCGGCCATACGAGCATGGCCTTCGAGCTGCAGACTTGGCGGGGCACGCTTGGATCGGTCTGTAACATCCCAGGCCAAAACGAGTGCTCTGTACCGGCCGGGGGCGGGTTCCAACTCCGATTCGTTATGCAGAGAGGCACGGACGTGCAGTGGGAGTATGTGCGCTTCTCCCTCGACTATGCTGGTGTTACGTCCAAGGACAACCCGCAGTTCGAAGCGTCCGACGCGTGCTCCGAACCGGCTAACGTCAGCATAGATGCACAGCCTGGCAGGCTCGCCTTCGACTGTACGCTGAGTTCGCCATCCAACAGCGTTGCAAGCGCGGTAGCCGACTTCAATTGCACCGCCACGCCGAGCCTGGATAACGAAATCAGGCTGTTCGTGGGCACAGGCGACGGGGACAGCTACATTGTCGACGAGTTCGGCGAGCGGCATAGCGAGGCCGCGGAGGTGGGGAGTATGTTCATCGACTGCGTCGAACCTCAGCGCGCCGACATGCACCTGGAGATCGAAGGCGGCGACGCGGTCTGCGATCTGCCGGATGAACCGACAGAATGCGATGTCCCGGTAGGCGGCTCGTTCACGGTTGCCATCGCGACAGATGACCCACCGTCGAGTGGTTACGATGCCATCTTCACCGAGGTTCTGTACGGGGGCCTGCGGTACAAACCTGCGCCGGACGATCCGAGCAACGGCCCCCTCCCCGACGAAGGCGCCAACGCGGAGATGGTGTGGCCATTCGGGCCCGGAGGAATGCAGGGCTTAGGCGCCCTCCGTGAGCCCTTTCCTCCCTCGGGGGAGGAAGGATATGTGCGCCACGGAAGGTTCGGAGGCCAGGCTGACTACGCCGGCAGTCTGCTGGAGCTGAGCATGGCCTGTCAGCAAGCAGGCACCTTCCCGATTACCGTCACGAGCGAGCGCTACCCGGAGAGGCCAAATGGATCGCACTTCATCATCTCAGATGTGTACGCTCCTAAAGTTTTGCTGAACAGCGAAGACACTGTGCAGATACATTGCTTGGCCATCCAGGCGGTGGGCGGGATTTCGATGGGTTCTGGCGTGCGTGTTCTGCCGTTTGAGACCGACAGCAGCGGCCAACCACTGAGTCTGGTGTTCGCTATCGCGGGCGTAACTTCCATCACCGTCGTGCTTGCGGTCGCCTGGTACACTAGACGCAGGTGGCTGCGTTAGGCGTGGCTGGTGGCAATGGCAGATCAAGACGACAGTAGCCGTTCCGGCACGCGGAGCGAATTTCGCGCCGCGTTGCTGATGGTCGGTATCTTTGCCGCCATCGCCGCGGTCTTCGCGGTCGTCGCTATCACGTTCACGCTGTTTGATGGCGACGGCGACGGCACCGGCGATGCCGAGCCCGATGGCCCGCTACGCGCGGCCATCGTCGACCAGCTCGACCTCACCTTCCCCAACCAACTGTTCCGCGAAGAGGCGACGGCGACGCTGGAGGCGGCGGGGTACGAGGTCGAATACATACCCGGCGAGCTGGTGACGGTCGACTACTATCGAGAGCTGGCGACACATGACTACGACCTGATCGTGCTGCGCATCCACGCGGCCCGGAGCCTGACGACGAACGATGGTCAGCCGCTTCAGCTCGCTGAGCTGTTCACGTCGGAGCGCTTCAGCCGGGCCCACGCCTACGAGCTAGAGACCGGACAGGTCGGCTCCGTTGTCTATGAGAAAGGAGGCGACGTCTACTTCGGGATCGGCCCGCTGTTCGTGGTCGACAGCATGATCGGCGACTTCGATGGCGCGACGATCGTGATGATGGGCTGCAACGGGCTCATCAGCGAGCAGATGGCCGAGGCGTTCGTGCGCAAGGGGGCGGGATCGTTCATTAGCTGGAACGACCTCGTGTCTGTCACGCACACGGATGCCGCGACGCTCAACCTGCTCGACCAGATGCTCGTCAACAACCTGTCGTCATCGGATGCGGCCGCCGCAACGATGGCAGAAGTCGGCCCGGACCCCTACTACGACAGCGTGCTGCTCAGCTACCCGCTGGAAGACTGACCCTAAGGCAGCAGCGGACCGGCGAGGATGTCGTCGGCCGGGACATCGTCCATCACTCCGTACACGCTCCGGCCGCAGCTCTCAATGCCTACGATGTGTCTTCCCTCGACCGTTGCGAAGAGCACTAGGTCGTCATCGGGCGGCGCCCCTCGCATTACCACCTGATAGCCTGCTTCAACTGCGTACACCGCATGAAGGTCCGCATCCGCGACCCAGCGTCGCACGTCGTCCATCTCGTCGCGCCGACGATACTCCAGCTCGCAGGTGTCGACCGGGAACGCCTCGACGCGCTCTCCCGGTTCGTCCTCTGGACGGCACAAGGGAGAGGCGCCGCTGCTCTCCGGCAGCGTGAGACAGGGGATGAACTCATAGGTGATGAACGCCCGCACTACATCTGGATCATTGAGAGCGAGCCCGTCCAGCACCATGTCGAGCTCGCGGATGCCGGTCAGGCCCTCCGGCGGGATGAGTAGGAGAGGATCATCCAGTTCGCGACCTTCGAGAAACTCTTCTGGTGTTCCTTGACATCCACTGAGAATCCCAACGATCGCGCCATCCCGCAATATCAGCACGAGCGCATTATGCGGAACGCGATTCGTTCCAAGGATGTGGTCGTAGACCACCACGTGGTCCCCAGAAGGCCAGACTTCCTCGACGGCGGACACGGCGCGCAGCCTGGCACCGGGCTCAGAGAGCATAGAGATCGTGCTCCCCATGTTCTCGGGCCGCACGAGTGTGCCGTGGCAGTATCCGATTGCAAAGAAGTCGCTGAGCGTCCCATCTGGGTCCCCCTCAAGGCACTGCGGTGGTGATCCAATGCCTTGCGGGTTTATCGCGCAGGCGGTAGGCGTGTAGCCGATGAGCGCGCCCACGGCCTCTTCGTCGCCGGAGAAGACGGTGTCCAGCACGGTGTCTATTTCGGGGATGCCAGTGCGGGTTTTGTCAGGTGCCTGAGTGTGCGCGGGAGTGCTAGTGGGCTCTGGTGTCGGGTTTGGTCCATCCCCCCCGCCGCCGCAGGCTACGAGCACAACCACCGCTATCAGACAGACCGCCACTAAGGTTACGCGCAGCATCGTTACCCGCCGAGGCTCATCCCAACGCTAGGCCGTACGAGCACTTCGTCGACCTGCACCGACCGCGGCTGTAGGACGGTGTAGAGCACTGCGTTCGCCAGGTCGTCGGCAGCGAGGAACACGCCTGGGTGGTCACGCAGGACGCGCTCGACGCCCGCCGCCGGCAGGTACTCGCCGTGCTTCACGCCCTCCTCATCGGCGTCGAGGCCGAGCGCCTTCGCGGCGTTGGTGAGCACCTCCTGCGACATCGTCCGGCCGAAGTTCGTTAGCGTACCGCCGGGCATGATGACGGTGACCCGGATGTTGGCGTCGTGGACCTCCTGACGCAGGCCGTCACTGATGGCGTTGACGGCGTGTTTGGTCGCGCTATAGACCTGACCTGAGTCGCCGGTCGAGCGCGCAGCGACACTCGAGATGTTGACGATGCTGCCGCCCGCCGGGTCGTTCGCTTTCATGGCACGGACTGCCTCGCGACAGCCGATCAGCAGCGCGAGAACGTTGGTCTCCAGCATCTCGCGCCACTCTTCCACTTTGCCGTCGCTGATGTTGCCAGGGAAGCTGACGCCGGCGTTGTTCACCATGATGTCGAGTCTGCCGAACTGGTCGACGGCGGAGTCGATTAGTTTCGCCACCTGCGCCTCATCGCGCACGTCCATCACCTGAGTGAGCGACTTGCCACCCTGCTGTTTGATTATGCCTGCGACTTCCTCCAGCGCGGATTCCTTGCGTCCGCCGATAGCGATCGATGCGCCCTCGGCGGCCAGCGCGATCGCCGTCGCGCGGCCGATGCCGCTGCTGCCGCCCGTGATTACGGCCACTTGGCCATCAAGCTTCCCCATGTGGCGCCTCCTCTGGTTGCATTCGTGTTGGTTCGCTATCGCGTTGCGTCTGCTTGCGGAAGGAGCGCCGGCCAATCGAGTCGATAATCGATGGAATGACGCTCTTAATCGCGATGCCCAGCCGCAGCGGCTTGTAGGGTAGCACTTCCTGGGTGGGCCGCTTGGCGCAGGCGACGATCTTCTTAGCGACGTGTTCGGCTGTCTGGATGGGTCCATGCGGGCCTACGCTGCCGCCCTCCGCGAGGCGAGCCGACTCAAAGAATTCTGTTTTCGTCCCTATCGGTAAGACGACGCTGGTGTGGATGCCCGCGTCCGCGACTTCGGCTCGCAGAGCGTCCGTGAGCGCAACCACGGCGTGCTTCGTCGCCGAGTAGGCGCCGATGCCGGGGTAGGCTATCTTGCCCGCCGCTGACGCGACGTTGATGATGTGGCCAGAGGCCTGCTCGCGCATGATGGGCAGCACGGCCTGCATCCCGAAGAGCACGCTCAGCACGTTCGTCTCCCAAAGCTGCCGAAACTCTTCCTCGGTGGTCTGTTCGATCGTCGCCCCGTAGCCGTAGCCGGCGTTGTTGACAAGAATGTCGACGCGCCCGAAGCTGTCGACGGCCGCCTGCACCATCCGGTCGACTTGCTCGCTCTTGGAGACGTCGGTCGTCACGGCGACTGTCTCTGCGCCAAGCTCCTGGATAGCTGTAGCGGTGTCGTCTAGCTGTTGCCGGCGGATGTCCGCGAGGACCGTCTTCGTGCCCTGCTTAGCGAACAGCAGCGCCGACTCTCTGCCGATGCCGCTGCTGGCGCCCGTGATGATGACGACCTGGTCCTTCAGGTTTGGAACGCGGGGCCTCCCTGCTGCTTGAGGTCTGTTGCGAGCGCATTATAGATTAGGTTCGAATCGAACGGAAGCAGCGTATTACCCGATGCGGTGGTTTGTCGGCGCGAGCAGTTTCCTGCGCAGCAGAGAAACTGCACTTGCGATGCAGCAGCATCGCACGTATGCTCGAATCGAGATGCGGATCTCCACGCTCATCGCGAATACGCTGCGCGAGGCGCCGTCGGAGGCCGAGACGCCCAGCCACAAGCTGCTGCTGCGGGCCGGCCTGATTCAGCAGCTTGCGGCCGGTATCTACAGCTTTCTGCCGCTGGGCTGGCGCGCCATGCGCAAGCTGGAGCAGGTGATCCGCGAAGAGATGGACGCTGTCGGCGGGCAAGAAGTTCACATGCCCGTCCTGCAGCCGGTGGAGCTCTGGGCGGAATCGGGGCGGCTTGAAACGTATATCCCGCCGCTGCTGATCGTGAAGGACCGCCGCGAACGCGAACTGGCACTCGGGCCGACTCACGAAGAGGTCGTCACCGACATCTTCCGCCAGCAAGTGCAGAGTTACCGCAACATGCCTGCGCTGGTCTATCAGATTCAGGTCAAGTTCCGGGACGAGGTGCGCTCGCGCGGCGGGCTGATCCGGTTGCGTGAGTTCATTATGAAAGACATGTACTCGTTCGACGCGGACTTTGAGGGACTGGACAAGAGCTACGACGCCACCTTCGCCGCGTACGTCAAGATCTTCGACCGCCTGTCGCTCCCGGCTATTCCCGTCGACGCCGACTCGGGGCCCATCGGGGGCAAGGACAGCCAGGAGTTTATGCATCTGACGGAGGTCGGCGAGAACACGGTCCTGATCTGCAACAAGTGTGACTACGCCGCCAATGCGGAGAAGGCCGACCATCGCAAGCTCGTGCTGCCGAAGGAGGACCTCGCGGACATCGAGGAGGTCGCGACGCAGGGCATCAAGACGATCGATGCGCTGGCGGAGTTCCTCAAGATCGGGAATGAGAAGACGCTCAAGGCCGTGTTCTACGCGGCCGACGGCGAGCCGGTGTTTGTCGCCATTCGCGGCGACCTGGAGGTAAACGAGACCAAGCTACGCAACGCGCTGGACGGCGCCGACCTGCGGCTGATGGACGACAAGGAGGTGGGGGCGGTTGGGCTCGTCGCCGGATCGGCGTCACCTGTTGGCTTGAAAGACATGGCGAAGCGGCCGGTGCGCATCGTCGCTGACGAGAGCGTCCAGAACTCGCCGAACCTGGTTGCGGGCGCGAACAAAGCGGACGCCCACCTGCGTAACGTTAACTACGAGCGCGACTGGCAGGCCGACATCGTCACCGACATCTCCGAGGCGGGCGAAGGCGACGCCTGCGCTCGCTGTGGCGGGGGGACGCTCGATGCCAAACGCGGCATCGAGATCGGGCACGTCTTCAAGCTGGGCACGGTCTACACGGAGAAGCTGGGCGCGAAGTTCCTGGACGCCGACGGCCAACAGCAGGTAGCGGTGATGGGCTGCTACGGCATCGGCGTGGACCGCCTGCTCGCGGCCGTGATCGAGGCGAACCACGACGAGAACGGCATCGTGTGGCCGGAGAGCATCGCGCCGTTCGCCGTCCACATCGTCGCGCTCAACCTCGATCAGGACGAAGTGCGCGATGCCGCCGAAAGGCTGTACTCGGAGCTGCGCGAACGCGGCGTCGATGTGCTCTACGACGACCGCGAGGAGCGGCCCGGCGTGAAGTTCGCCGACGCGGACCTGCTGGGCATGCCGCTGCGCGTCACCGTCAGCCCTCGCAACCTCAAGGAGGACGCCGTCGAACTGAAGCGACGCACGGAAGCGGACGCGGAGCTGGTACCGCTGTCAGAAGCGGTGGACAAGCTGGCGGGGATGGCGGGGTAGCTACTCCTCACCCCAGGGCAGCCAGCCTTCGATGACGGTTTCGCCGGCAGACGCGCCAGTGAGTCTCGACTCAAGGAGAAGGCTCGAAAGCAGGAGTGTGATCTGCCACTGGCCGTCGGAACGCTCCAGCCAGAAGAGGAAGACGCGCCGTGAGGGCTCGTCAATTTCATTGACTGGATCCGCGCCGATGGAGGTGGTGACCAGCACCTTCTTTTCGGGTGCATCGTCGATGATGGCGACTAGCCGCCACGCACCGTCGCCGTATTCGTCCGAGGCAGCCGGGTCGGCCGTATTGGCGATCGTGTCTAGAAGCGACACGTACTCGCCATCGGACACATAGAAGATGTAGTCCGAAGCATCGTTGCCGACGAGGTAGCCGCTCAGCTCCGTTCCCTCCGGCAACCCGCCGCAGGCACCGAGTCGTTCGTTCCCGGTACAGGTGGTTGATCTAAACTTCGTGTTGGCGACGATGCTCCCAAGCTGCCCAAAGCTCATCGCGCGTTCGAGCGACTCCGCGACGTTGCACAAGGCCGCGTCGCCGATTGGGCACGGTCCCTCCACGTCCGGCCGTGCTGTAGCGGTCGGGCCCGGCGGGGTGGCCGTCGCGTTCGCCGTCGAAGGCGGCGCCTCTGTCGGTTCGATGACGGCGGTCGCGTTGGCTTCTTGTGCGGGCGTGTCCGTCGCTGCCGGCGAATCGTCGCTGTCGCCGCAGGCGACAAACGCCAGCAGCCCTAGTGCGAGAAATATAGGTAGGTAGAGTCTCACGGCTCGCCATCCTGGGCTATTCCGGGCTGCTTCTTCTTGGCGACAAGCAACAGGTTCACGCGCAGCTTCTTCAGCCAGCCAGAGCGGTTGACCAGTCGCTCATATCCGACGCCGACCGTGTAGGGGACGATGTGGAACGCCAGGTACTCCGGCTCGGTCTCCGACTGCTCCAGGCTCTCGACTTCCAAGCCGGACTGCTCGGAGAGTTGGCGCAGGCGGCCGGCGGTGTTTGCGCGGTAGGCCGTCGGAAAGATGTCGCGCGTGTCGACGCCGCGCCAGTTGTTGAACAGCACGTGCACTCGCTGCGGGAGCAGTCGCGCGCCCAGCGGGACGTAGTGCCAGCGGTTAGGCGTCAGCAGTAGGAGCCGGCCGCCGGGCTTCAGTACGCGCGATAGTTCGCCAAAGACAGCCTCGGGGTCGGTCAGGTGCTCCGCGACGTGACTGACGATCGCGATGTCGAACTGATCGTCGCGAAACGGCAGCTTACCCAGGTCGCCCTTTGCGGCGTCAGTCAGGTTCTCGTTCTCGCGTGGCTCGTCCGTGACGTCGATGCCGACGATGCGGCCCACCTTCCCGGCCTGGCGATGTTGGAAGACGCGCCCGCTGCCGCAACCGGCGTCCAGCACAACGTCGTCCGGGTTCGCGTAGCGCACGATGGTCTCGAGGAGACGGGCGTACATGCCCAGGAACTCGCGTGGGTAAAAGCGTTCGCGCAGCCGCTCTACCTGCCAACCGAAGCCAAGGAAGCCCATCGCGAGCATCCTACGTGTGGCTGGAGTGGGGGACAAGTGCTGCGCCGTTTGCTAGGCTTGAAGCTGCACGATCCACTGCGAGGTTGTCCGATGCTCCAGAAACCGAAACAGTTAGGACCGGAGTACGCCGCTGCGTTCCAAGACCAGAGCGTGGCGACCGCGTATGTGCATCGTGCTCCGTACTCGCTTGAGGTCTACGCGAAACTTCGAGAGCTCATCGTTGACGAACCACGCAACGTATTGGAGCTTGGTTGCGGCCCCGGCGAGATCTCGCGGACGTTGGCTCCTGAGGTCGATCGAGTTGATGCGGTGGATCCTTCCGAGGCGATGATCGAGGTCGGGCGAGGCCTTTCCAACGGGGACCATCCAGATCTGAACTGGCACATTAGCTCAGCGGAAGAGTTCAGCTACGACGCTACGTATTCCATAATCCTCACGCCTGAAAGCCTCGGCTGGCTCGATTGGGAGGTGGTGTTTCCTAAGATGCGATTGGCGCTCTCACCGCACGGGCGCTTGGTGGTGCTCATGAGGGGTCACAACGCTTCCTGGGATGCCGATACGCTGGATGGCATCGTGCCTCACTACTCTACGAACGTTGACTTTGCCCCATATGATCTGATTGGAGAACTGGAGAAGGACGGGCTCTTTGTTGTGGAGGACAGAGTGACCACGCAACCTGTTCCTGTTTCCCAATCGATCGACGACTACATTGAGTTCTGGCACTCGCGGTCCGGCTTCTCGCGCGAGAGGATGGGAACTCAGCAAGCGGAGCGCTTCGATGATGAGGTGCGGAAGCTGCTCTTACTCCATAGCACGAACGAGATGCTGCGCTACGACGCCGTCGTGCATATAGTCTGGGGAGTGCCGGGCCCGACTGCCGCTTAGCAGCCGCCGGCGACGGCGGGGACGATGCTTACTTCGGTGCCGGCCGGTAGCTCGGTCGCGAGGCCGGACATGAAGCGCACGTCCTCGCCGTTGACGTAGACGTTGACGAACCGGCGCAACTCGCCGGTCTCGTCACAGATGCGCTCCTTGAGGCCGGGGTGCATGCCCTCGAGGACGTCGATGAGCTGCGCCAGCGTGCCCGCCTCTTCGGCGATCACGGTGTCCTGTTCGCCGGTGAGCTTGCGGAGCGGGGTTGGGATACGAACGGTTACGGCCATTTCTTCACTCCTACCCTTCGACGATGTCGCCTTGGACCGGGTCGACGCGCACGCCCTTGGCCGCGACCCATTCCAGCCCCCGCTCGATCTCTTCCATGTCGCCCACAAGCTCGAGCACGACCCAGCCGCGGTCCTCTGTGACGTCGGCGCGGCGGATGTTGGTGACGATCTTGAACTGCTTGCCCAAATCGTAGATGATGGGCAGCGTAATCAGCTGCTGAAGGAACGTGAACTTCACTCTGTGTGTGGCCATCTGGGTCCCTCCTACGATTCTCACGCGCTCGCGGCCTGGACGTCCGCCTCGCGGCGCTCGCCAAGCGCTTCTTCGAACGCGGCGATGGTCGGCTCCACCTGCAACGGAGGCTCTAGTGTATCGATCACGGCTTCCTGCGTCTTGAGCCCGGCGCCGGTGATGAAGGCGACGGTCACTTCGTCTTTGCCGATACCGCCGGATTCTACCAGCTTCTTCAGCCCCGCGACCACGACACCGCCCGCGGTCTCGGCGAAGATACCCTCGGTGCGCGCCAGCAGCTTCATGCCTTCGACAATCTCGTCGTCGGTCGAAGTGACGGCGCGGCCGCCTGTCTCCTCCATCACGCCCAGCGCGTAGAAGCCGTCGGCCGGGTTGCCGATGGCGAGCGATTTCGCGATCGTGCTGGGGCGCACGGGCTGGACGTTCTTCGTGCCGGCCTCGAACGCGGTCACGATCGGCGAACAGCCCAGCGCCTGCGCGCCGGACATCTTCGTCTGGACGCTGTCGATCAGCCAGAGCTTGGCCAGCTCCTGCAGGCCTTTCCAGATCTTCACATACAAAGAGCCCGAAGCCATCGGCACGACGCAGTGATCAGGCGCGCGCCAGCCGAGCTGCTCAGCGACCTCATAGCCCAGGGTCTTGCTGCCTTCGGCGTAGTAGGGGCGCATGTTGACGTTGACGAACGCCCACGGATACTTGCCGGCCAGCTCCGAGCAGAGGCGGTTGACGTCGTCGTAGTTGCCGTTCACACAGACGAGTGTTGGATTGTAGATGGAGGAGCCGGTGATCTTGCCCTGCTCCAGGTCGGGCGGGATGAAGACGAACGCGTCCAGCCCGGCGCTGGCGGCGTGGGCGGCGACGCTGTTGGCGAGGTTGCCCGTCGACGCGCAGGCGAGCGTATCGAAGCCGAATTCTTTCGCTTTCGTCGCGGCGACCGTCACGACGCGGTCCTTGAACGACCATGTTGGGTTCATGCAGTCGTTCTTGAGGTAGAGGTTGGTGAGCCCCAGCTCCTTGCCGAGACGGTTGGCTCTGATCAGGGGCGTAAAGCCGGCCTGGATGTCGACTCGGTTGTCGGGTTCGCAGGGGAGCAGGTCTGCGTAGCGCCAGATTGACGCCGGACCCGCTTCGATGCTTTCGTGGGAGACGGCCTCGCGCATGGCGTCGTAGTCGTATGCGACCTCGAGCGGCCCGAAACAGAAATCGCAGACGTACTCAGCCTCTAGCGGGTACTCCCGCTGGCATTCTCGACAACGTAAGGCCTTTGCGAATGACATAATAGCGATACCTCCTACCCCGAGAGGGGAAACGTGGCTGGGTTATAAGAGGCGCCCCGAGCGTACCCCAGAGAAGCTGGGGCCACTGCAGGGCCTTGGCATCGCCATCGAGTGTGTGTACATCTAACTAAACAATAACTCCCGTAGGTAATGGACTGTAGCATGAGCATTTGAAGGTGTCAATTGGGGTTCGTTACGTTTCTGAATCTACAGAGATAGGTTTGATGTACCCTATCGTGCTGCCGCACTTGTAACTCAGAATGGAGCCAGCTATGTCCAAAGATGACATTGAGAAGGTCCACGACGCCTGGGAGAAGAACGCAGCCTGGTGGGACGATCACGTCGGCGCTGAGGGCAACACGTTCCATCGAGAGTTAATCGCCCCTGCCCAGCTGCGATTACTGGACTTGGGCTCGGGCGAGCGTGTGCTGGACATCGCCTGCGGTAACGGGCAGTTCGCCCGGGAGATGGCGAGAAACGGCGCAAGCGTAATCGCTTTCGATTTCTCAGCGACCTTCATCGAGCGCGCCCAGCAGCATTCCGAAACGGAAGGCATCACCGGCATCGACTATCGGGTCGCGGACGCCACGGAGGAGCAGCAGTTGCGCTCGCTTGGCGATCGCGACTTCGATGCGGCCGTCTGCACGATGGCGCTGATGGACATCTCGACGATCGAGCCCCTTCTTGCGACGCTGCCTTTGTTGCTGAAGCCGGGAGGCCGTTTTGTCTTCTCAGTCATGCATCCTTGCTTCAACAGCATGGGAGCGCCTCTGCTCGCCGAGGAAGACGCTCGGGACGGAAAGCTGGTGACCAAGTACGCGGTGAAGGTCGTGTCCTATCTGGACGTGCCCGCGCAGCGCGGCGTCGGCATCGTTGGGCAGCCGGAACCGCACATCTACTTCCATCGGCCGCTCCACGAGCTGCTCGGGGCCTGCTTCCAGGCAGGATTCGTGATGGACGGGATCGAGGAGCCGGCGTTCAGCCCTGAATCGAAGTCGGACCGGAGCCTCGGCTGGCAGAACATCAGCCAGGTCCCGCCCGTGCTGGTAGTGCGGTTGCGGGTGGGCTGACCGAAGCTACTTGGGCTCGAACGCGACCTGTAGGTGTTTTGGCCCGCGCAGGATGAAGTTGGCGTTCCACTCGACGCCGTCTCCGGCGAGACGCGGCTTGCCGAAGCGCTTGAAGAGCGAGCGGAAGGCGACCTGCGCCTCGATACGAGCGAGCGGCGCGCCGAGGCAGAAGTGCAGCCCGTTGCCAAACGCGACGTGATTGTTGTCCTCGCGCGTGATGTCGAAGGTCTCTGGGTCGGGGAAGGCTGCCGGGTCGCGGTTGGCGGCGGCCAGCAGCACGAAGAGCATCTGGCCCTGCTTGATCTCGTGGCCGTCGATCTCAACGTCCGCGTCGGCGATGCGAGCGGTCGCCTGCACCGGGCCATCGTAGCGCAGCATTTCTTCGACAGCCGATTCCATCAGCGATGGGTCGCCGAGCAGCTTGTCGAGCTGGTCCTCGTTCCTGAGGAGCGCCAACATGCCGTTGCCGATCAGGTTCGTGGTCGTCTCGTTGCCGGCAGCGAGCAGCAGCATGCAGGTTGCCAGCAGCTCCTGTTCGTTGAGGACGTCACCGCGCTCTTCGGCGGCGATCATCGCGCTCAGCAGGTCGTCCTTTGGCTCCTTGCGGCGCTCGGCGATCACGCCCTGGAAGTAATCCGCCATCTCTGTACCGCTTTTCATGGCGCGCTCCAGCGCGTCCGGAGGTGTGTTCGGTCCGCCGAGCGTGGCGACGAGATCGTCGGACCAGCGCTTGAAGTCGGCTCGGTCCTCCGCGGGGATGCCGAGCATCTCCGCGATGACGATGACGGGAAGGGGGTACGACAGCTCTTCGATCAGGTCGAACTCCGTCTCGCCGTTCAGGTCGCCCAGCAAGCCGTCGACGATCTCCTGAATGCGTGGCCGCATCTCCTCGATCCGGCGGGGCGTGAAGGCCTTGCTGACCAGGCCACGCAGGCGTGTGTGCTCCGGCGGGTCGGCGCTGAGCATGGTGTTCGCCTGGGCGAACGGGCCCTCCTCCTGCATCTTGCGCGCCTGGGCAACGAGCTGATTCGTGGCCTTGCGCCGGTCCGCCGAGAAGCGATCGTCCTTCAATACGAACGAGACGTCCTCGTAGCGGCTGAGCACCCAGAGGTCGAGCAGGTCGCTGTGGTAGACGGGCGCGGCCTCACGTAGCGCTTTGTACTGCGGATACGGGTCTTTCTGCGCTTCCGGCGAGAAGGGGTTGAACTGAATAGCGTTCATATGGGCGATCCTATGCTAACTTGCCGTTCTACTTCCAATTATGAGTATACGGTAGACTTTTGTTGATGCTAGTGATCTTGATCGTTTTGATCGTGTTGCTGGCCGTGGTGATCGGCGCTGGACTGCTGATTCTGGGTATCTACAACGGCCTGATCCGTGCCCGCGTGCGCTCCCGCGAGGCGTGGGCGGGTATCGACGTGCAGTTGAAACGCCGCGCGAGTCTGATCCCGAACCTCGTCGAGACGGTCAAAGGCTACGCGGCACACGAGAAGGAAGTGCTGGAGAACGTTACGCGCGCCCGCGCCCAGCTCGAGCAGGCGGGGGGAGCAGCGCAAGCGGCTCAGGCGGACAATGTGCTCACGAGCACGCTGAGAACGCTGTTCGCGGTGTCGGAGAACTACCCGGACCTGAAAGCGAACGAGAACTTCCTGGCGGTGCAGAAAGAGCTAGCGGATGTTGAGGAGAAAGTCGCGTTCGCGCGCCAGTTCTACAACCGCAACGTGATGGACTTCAACACGCGCATCCAAGTCTTTCCCAGCGTCATCATCGCCAACATGTTCAACTTCGAGCGGTTCGAGTTCTTCGAGGCCGAGGAAACCGCCCGCGAGGATGTCCAGGTCAGCTTCACGCCCTCCAACTAGCCTGTATTGTCTGGCCTTCCGGCCAGGCGCTCTGCGCATTGGCGCAGAGCGAAGCCACTCATGACGTTAGAGCAACCAGTCCTCATCTACGACCGGATCGGCCAGAACCGGCGCAACACGTTCGTGCTGCTCACGCTGTTCGTGCTGGTGCTCGCCGGTCTTTCGGTCGCGATTGGCATCATCGTTGGGCTGCCAGTTCCGTTCGCGCCGCTGCTGATCATCCCGTTCCTGGCTTTTGCGTTCATCAGCTACTACTCTTCGTCACGCGTCGCGCTGGGTATCTCCGGTGCGAAGGAGGTGACGAAGGAGCAGGAACCGGAGCTGGTCCGCAAGGTGGAGAACCTCTGCATCGGGGCCGGGCTGCCGATGCCCAAGGTCTACGTGATCGAGGACGGCTCGCCGAACGCGTTCGCGACGGGGCGCGACCCCGACCACGCGTCGGTGGTCGTGACGCGCGGCCTGCTCGATAAGCTGGAGCCGCTGGAGCTGGAGGGCGTACTCGCGCATGAGCTGTCGCACATTGGCAACTACGACATTCGCGTGATGACGATCGTCGTCGTGCTCGTCGGGCTGGCGGCGCTGATGGCCGACTTCATGTTCCGGCTGACGTTCTTCGGCGCGGGCCGCCGGTCGGGCAATCGAGGCAAGGGCGGGGGAGGCGCGATCGCCATCATCTACCTGATCGCGATCCTGGGCGCGATCATGGCGCCGATCGCGGCGCAGGCGATCCGCTTCGCCGTCTCGCGGCAGCGCGAGTACCTGGCCGACGCATCGGGTGCGCTGCTGACGCGCCACCCGGAGGGGCTGGC
>JADFPV010000058.1 GCA_022562155.1 Chloroflexota bacterium | reverse complement strand
ACATCCTCGTGGGGCAGGCCGAGACTCGCCGGCTCAATCCTACGGTGCCGCCGGGAATCATCGACCGCGCCTACGCTGACGATCCGGTTGCCGCCAGCGCCGAGTACGGCGCGTTGTTCCGCCGGGACATCGAGAGCTTCATCCCGGCCGAGGCCATCGACGCGGTTGTCATGTCCGAAACGATGGAGCTCCCGCCGCACGCGGACGCCCGATACGTGGGGTTCCTCGATTTCGCCGGCGGCTCGGGGCAGGACTCCGCGACGTTGGCGATCGCCCACCAGGAGAAGCACGAAGGCACCGCCGTGAGCGTGCTTGATGCGGTGCGTGAGGTGCGGCCGCCGTTCTCGCCGGAGCAGGTCTGCCGAGACTTCGCCGCCCTGCTGAGGGCCTACCGGGTGAGCACTGCCACTGCCGACCGATACGCGGGCGACTTCCCCGTCGAGCAGATGCGCAAGTACGGCATCACGGTGAAGCCGAGTGAGCGCACCAAGTCGGCAATCTACAAAGAGCTGCTGCCCTTGCTGAACAGCGGCGTCGTGCAGTTGCTCGACCTTCCCCGGTTGAAAGCCCAGCTCGCCGGCCTCGAGCGGCGCACAGCCCGCGGGGGCCGCGACAGCATCGACCATGCACCCGGTGGCCACGACGACGTCGTCAACGCTGCAGCCGGGGCGCTGGTCCTGGCTGTGCTGCACAAGGGGCGTCGGGCCGGCACCTGGGGTCGCAAGATCACCAAGTCCCGGCCGACGCACGATCCGAACAACGCGATGCCGTGGGCGCGTCACCACTCGCTGCGCGTTCAGCGAGCGCATTTGGGGAGCGTCCTCGAGGGCAGAAACGCAGACCGGCCGAAGGGCCCTTGGGACAACTGAATATCCATCAACAACAACAGGAGAAGACCATGCAAATCTGCACACGCTGTGGCGGCGTGAAACGCGCCGGGATGCGGCACACCGTACCGGCGCCCAAGAAGCCCACCACCATGACAGCCGCCGAACGTCAGGCAGTTGCGGTTGGCTGGAATTTGGCGAGCTACCGGAAGGCGGTCCGAAAGGCCGTGGCCAAGCGCCGCGTCGAGGCTCAACGCACGAAGCGAGCGATGAACCCGCCGGATCCATACCGGCTTGCCCTCGAGAAGCGGCGGGGCGAGCCGCAGCCGCCCGAGGCGACCCCCGGACCGACCATGCGACCCGGACCTCCGCGGCTGCCCAGTAACCCGCCCACCGAAGTCCAGCGGGACGAGGGCGTAGATGGCCAGCACGCCCGGTCCGTGCAACATGCACCCGTCGCCGCGGTTCACCCAGTGAACCTCGATCCCCCGGCTGACCAGCTCCTGTCGCCCGAGGTGAATGTGGGCCAGCGAACCGCGGCGGCCGACGGTGATCATCCGGGGGTGCTCGCACAACAACAGCGCGATCTGGCCGTCCGACCGGCCGCCGGTCTCGTAGACCAGTCGGTCCTGAAGGGCCAGGAAGACCTCGTAATCGACGCAGCCCAACAGATGGGACTCGACCGACGGTCCGCGCGGCTCGGCGGTGATGGCTCGACGGTTCATGAACACCTCGTACAATAGACACTCTAGCAACGCCACCCCACGGCGGGAAGCCGGATGGCCCGGCGCCGAAAGCCGCCCCTCGCGTGTCCCGGCGTGACGAACCGAGGAATCAGCACCATCGCCGCGAAGCGCAAGAAGAAAAAGAAGCAAGGAAAATGACGCCGCCCCAGGGGTATAGTGAAATGGGGCCAGAATCGTGATGACCGCGAGGCTCACGGGGGCGACCTGTGCCTTGAGAGTTCTGGCTCATCTTTGCTATAATGGCGTCAATCTCAACAACAGGGGGCCGTCCATGTACAATCACACCAAATACTCTCGACTGTTGAGAGAGGTCAATAGAGAAAGGGACCAAAAGAACAAGCGGGATTGGAAGGGGAAAAACCGCAACAGGGTTCGCGCATCCTGCGAGAAGTATGAAAAGAATCACCGGATCGAGCGCAGATGTCATCACAAAATCAAGAGACTGGTCGCCAAGGGCGCTGTTGTGCGTCCCGCCTGCTGCTCCAAATGCGGTAAGCGCGGCAGGGTTCTCGCCCACCATCCCGATTCCAGGAAGCCCTTTAGCGTGGCGTGGGTTTGCAATCTGTGTCATGCGGAGATTCACTTCCCTGGTTGTAGGGCTGTTCAATCATGACGGGGATGAGTGCGGAGGAAGCTGCGGTACAGAAAACCGTAGAGCTGGAACGTGTTGTGCTTGACTGGCTGAAACGTTACGAAGTAGAGCCTTATTACGACGGGCTGATATATTCACTGATGCGCTAATCGGCGTAGGTGCGCAGGGATGGCTTCGTGCTCTGGACGGGGACGCTCATGTTCAGCCTACGGCATGGAGCGGGGCGCCCTTCTGGGGAGGCTGCCGGGTGCTGTTCGTCTCCGACGAGGATCTAGTCGATGACGGCCAGCTCGATCGATGGGTAAAGGACGTGCCGATCGTCGTCGTGACGCGAGAGCGTCGCGGCGCTCGCGTGCATGATGAGGGCCGCTGGCGTGAGATCCACGCTCTCCCTGCCGAAGAGGTCGACCCCACGGGTGCCGGCGATGTGTTCGCGGCCGCGTTCCTGGTCCGTTTCGAGGAGACGAATGATGTCGCCAACGCTGCTCGTTTCGCGTCGGCCGCGGCAGCGTTCTCGGTCGAAGCGGAGGGCATCGAGGCCATCGCAACCAGGGAGCAGATCGATCAGCGGCTCTCCCAGCATCCGGAGTTGGTGTTGAGGTGACGAGGACCATCGTCATCGCGAACCAGAAGGGCGGCGTCGGCAAGACGACGACGGCCATCAACCTAGGCGACGCGCTGGCGCGCCGGGGCAACAAGGTGTTGCTCATCGACTGTGACCCGCAGGCAAACGCGACCGCGGGTCTGGGGATCTCCGTGGGCGATCGTCCCAGCACGTACGACCTGCTGCTGGGCGACGCATCGCTCTCGGACGTCACGATGCCCACGGGGTTCGATCGCCTCTCGATCGTGCCTGCGACGTCGGACTTGGCCGGGGCCGAGGTAGAGCTGACGGCGGTGATGGCGAGAGAATCCAGGATGACGCAGGCGTTAGAGGGAGGAATAGAGGCCTATGACATTGTAATCATCGACTGTCCGCCTTCCGTGGGGCTCCTGACGATTAATGCGCTGACAGCGGCGGATGAAGTGATCGTTCCGGTCCAGTGCGAGTATCTGGCGCTGGAGGGTCTCGGCCAGTTCACCAGCACGCTGGAACTTGTGCGGCGCAACCTGAATCAGAAACTGCGGATGCGAGGACCTCTCCTGACGATGTACGACCGGCGGACGACGTTGTCGCAGCAGGTCGCGGACGAGGTACGCAGTCATTTCCCGGAAACGTTCCAGACCGTCATTGCCCGCAGCGTGCGACTGGGCGAGGCGCCCAGCCACGGCCTGCCCATCCATGCCTACGATCCCCGCTCGCCCGCGTCTGCGGCCTACGACGCGCTCGCGGAGGAGGTATTAGGGACGGTGACAACCGTAGCAGAGGTGATTACGTGACTCGCACCAGAGGACTCGGGCGCGGTCTAGGCGCCCTCATCCCCGCCACCGCTGGTGGTATCGACGAAATCGACGTGGACCTCATTGTTCCCAATCCCCATCAACCACGCACCACATTCGACGAAGAAGCTCTTGACGGGCTTGTCGAGAGCATGCAGGAGCATGGCGTGCTCCAGCCGCTCCTCGTCAGTTCGAGCAACGCGGAAGGCGTCTATCAGCTCATCGCCGGCGAACGCCGCCTGCGGGCTGCCAGGCGCGCTGGTCTGACGCGAGTGCCGGTGATCGTGAAGGAAGCGGCGAACCGCGAGCTGCTGGAGCTGGCGCTCGTGGAGAACCTGCAGCGTGAAGATCTGAACCCCATCGAAGAGGCGATCGCGTACCAACGCCTGGGCGGCGAGTTCGGCATTACACAGGACGAGATCGCCAAACGCGTGGGCCGCAGTCGCGCCGCCGTGGCCAACACGATGCGGCTGCTCGCGCTGAGCGACGAGATCAAGCAGAGCCTCGCCGCGGGAACGATCAGCGAGGGCCACGGTCGCGCACTGCTCTCGATCGAGGACGTGGCCGCTCGACGTGAGGCATGGCAGCAGGTCATCGACCAGGGACTGAACGTGCGCCAGACGGAGCAGCTCCCCCGGCGCAGGCCGAATGGTTCCGCGAAGATTGCGACGAACGGCGTCGACCCTGAAACGGATCAGATCGAGGCCCGCATTCGGGATGCGCTCGGCACGAAGGTCCAGCTGCGACGCCAGAAGAACGGGCACGGCAAGCTCGTGCTGCACTTCTTCTCGGACGACGAGCTGCACGGACTGCTCTCGCGTATAGGCGTGGCAGCGGAGTAAGATGACGTGATATGAGCTTCAGAGTCATGCTAGTAGCGGCCGCTTTGATGGTTGGCGTGTTCGCCTTCCTCGGCGCGACGGCTGCGCAGGCTGTGGATGATGACCACGAGACGGCCATCGACAATGTATCGCCTCAGATAGACGGCGCCGCTGACGGTGACAGCCGCGTGAAGGTGCAGACATGGACCCTGTTCGCGGCCGCAGGCGCTGCGGCCGTCGGACTCCTGGCGTTCATGGTGCGCGTGATCATGGGCTGGGTGGAGCCGCCGCCTCCGCAAGAAGAAGAGAGCTCGCACTAACGCCGCCGCGGCCGCGCGCTCACGCTATTGGATCTTTAGGCGATCGTGCCTGAGCCTGACATCGAAGTCCTGCGAGAGAAGACGGCGTTTCATCCGCATGCGGTCTATCGCAAGGGCGATGTCGTCATTCGCGAGGCCGGCCCTTGGACCCCGACGATCCACACACTCCTCCGTCATCTTGAGAAGGCTGGCTTCGCGGGCTCTCCGCATGTCGTCGGTTCCGGGTTCGACGAGCACGGCCGGGAAACGCTCCAGTACATCGAAGGCACGTTTACACAGCCCGGCCCCTGGTCGCTGGAAGGCGCGGCGGCGGTCGGTGCGCTCGTGCGCGAACTGCACGAGGCGACCGCTTCCTACGAACCGCCTGCCGGCGCTGTCTGGTGGCCGTGGTTCGGCCGGCCCCTGGGCAGCGAGAAGAAGATCATCGGCCATTGCGATACCGCCCCGTGGAACATCGTAGCTCGCGACGGGATGCCCGTCGCGCTGATCGATTGGGAGCGCGCAGGGCCGGTCGACCCGTTGGTCGAACTGGCCGAAGCCTCGTGGCTCAACGCGAAGCTCCACGATGACGTCGTTGCGGAGTTGGAGGGCCTACCGCCATTCGAGGAACGCGCGCGCCATCTGCGTGCGATCGTCGACGCGTACGGCCTGCCCGTCGCCGAACGGGAGAGCTTCGTCGACCTCATGATCCAGTTCGCCATTCACGATACGGCGGCCCAGGCGGACGAAGGCGGCGTTACGAAGGACACGACTCCGGACAACGCCGATGCGGAAATAATTTGGGGGCTTTCCTGGCGAGCGCGGGCGGCAGCCTGGCTGACGCGACAGCGCGATGATTTGGTGGAGGCGCTAGTCTAGCCCTAGGCCAAAGCCTAGACCTTGGCCTTTGCGGTGCTCTTAGAGGAGGCTTCCAGATCGGTCAGCCAGCCGTGGAACGTGGAGAGCCGCTCCTCTAGTTTGGCCTGCATGTCTACGATTGCGGTGGCCTTCTCACCGATCAGTTCTAGCTGACGCTCGGTGACTTCGATGGCTTTCAGGATCTGGGCCTTCTTTTCCGACGCCTCGGCCTCAGGCCGGTACTCCGCGCGAAGTTGCATCTTGACCTCATCCGCCTCGACCATCTCTTTGATCTGGGCGAGCGGGAACCCGAGGAGTTGCTGGAGGTGCCTGATGCGCTCAAGCCGTCTGATGTCAGCTTCTGAGTAGAGACGAAAGCCGCCCTCCATGCGGGTGGGCGGCTTCAGCAGGCCCTTCTCCTCGTAGAACCGCAGCGTGCGCTGGGTTACCCCGGTGCGCTCGGCTACCTCGCCGATCTGCAGATACGGTTCGTCGTCAGCTACGTCTTTGGCGTCGCGCTTGTGGGCCATGGTGGCTGGATCGTAGCGCCAATATTACCTCAACGTCAAGGTTAGGTTAGGAATTAGGTACTGCGTGCGGTTGGGCCAACACGCATGCATTGACGGGCCGAGACGCTGAAGCTGGCGCAGGCGTCCAGCTACTAGTTCTTCGGCAGACCCAAACCGCGAGTGGCGATGATGCCTCGCTGTATCTCGCTCGTACCACCCGCAATCGTGGCAGACACGGCGGACACGTACGCTGAGCCGTGACGTCCATTGTTAGGCGCCCATGGCGAGCCAGTTCCCAGCTGGCCGTATTGCCCAAGCAGATGCATGTAAGTGGAGGCGATGCGCTGCTGTAACTCCGAGGTGTACAGCTTTAGCATCGATGCCTCGTGGTTTGGAACCTCTCCTCGGTTTTGCATTGTGATGACGCGGTAAGACAGCATCCGGGCCATTTCGGTTTCGAGCATCCGATCCGCGAGTTCGTACCTGATCATCGGATTTGCGCCAAGCGAACTGGTATGGTCCTTCACATGCTCCCGAGCGAACTCTATAAGCCCGTCTACCTGCTGTCTCAAGCCCGTGGTATTGCCGATGGCCGAACGCTCGTGGTCAAGTGTCGTCGTCGCGACGTACCAGCCGCGATTCTCCTCTCCCACCATGTTCTTAGCCGGGACCCGAACATTGTCAAAGAAGACTTCGTTGAACAGCTTACCGCCGCCCATATCGGTGATAGGCCGGACGGTGATGCCGGGGGACTTCATATCGACGACAAAGTAGCCCATGCCTTTGTGCTTAGGAGCATCCGGGTCTGTCCGGGCGATCATGATCATCCAGACTGCTTGGTGCGCGAACGAGGTCCAGATCTTCTGTCCGTTGATCACCCAGTCGTCGCCGTCTCGCACCGCCTTCGTTTTGATAGAAGCGAGATCGGAGCCGGACTCTGGTTCACTAAAGCCCTGACACCAGATGTCCAGATCTTTGATGATGCTGGGTAGGAACTCCTTCTTCTGCTCCTCAGTGCCGTGGTTGATGATCGTTGGTCCGCCCATTCCCAGACCGATCACGAGGTGGCCGGGCCTGGGCGCTCTGCGCAGCGCCATCTCCTCGTTCAGAACGAACTGTTGCATCACGTTGAGACCGGCGCCGCCGTATTCGGTTGGCCAGGCCGGTGCGATCCAACCCTTGTCGGCCAGCTTCTTGAACCAGTCACCGGCGCCGCCCCAGCCCTGGTCGGGCTTCGGCGCTTCGGCTGAGATGAACCTGCTCACTTCTTTGCGAAACGCAGCCTCTTCTTCGTTGTCATGTAGGTCCATGTCTTGCCTCCTGTGGCCGAGTATGTTGCTTGCCCGTGCACAAGGGCGAAGTTAGTGACGACTCACTTTCACTGAGAACGCCACCCAACCTAGCATTCGGGCTCGCTGCTGTCAAGGAAGAAATGGGTGTTTGAAGAACGCTGTTCTTCAGGTATCTAGCTGTTGACTGATATCTAACCAGGGCCGTTAGCTTTCGAGGAGCCTCGGGTAGACGGCCCCACAGAGAAGTATGATCGATGGTCGATAACTCTCGCTGAGGCCCTGCCCTGGGTTCGAGTCTCGCCCTAACGCTAGTTATTCTCTCGTCCGCTGGTTACAAGAGGCCGTTTTCGAACCCTCTGTCTCGTAATACCCCTTCGGTTTGACCGCCAAGAGACTCACTACCTACACTGGCCCTGCATATTGGAGGAGCGCTTGTCTTCGAGCCCCGACCCAGCCACGCCTATCGAGCCTGATGCCTATACGGAGGAGTACTATCGCTCCGCGGTAGAGGGCCATCAGCAGTTCGCGGAGAGCGAAGGCAAGCAAATCTCAGCGCGCATGGTCCGCGCGCTGGAGCTAGCCGACGTCCGGCCGGGGCAGCGGGTGCTAGATATCGCCTGCGGCCGAGGCGAGGTTGTGCTGCAGAGCGCGATGCGGGGCGCGTACGCGGTTGGTATCGACTACGCGCAGGCATCGATGAACATCGCCAGAGAGGCGATATCAGGCTCCAAGGCTGCGCTCGCGCGGATGGACGCTACTCGTCTCGCATTCCGTCCGAAGTCGTTCGACGTGGCGTTCATGCTGGACTTCGTGGAGCACGTCTATCAGCCTGACCTCGATGCCTCCTTTCGCGAGATCGCCGCGGCACTGAAGCCCGGTGGCCGCCTTGTAATCCACACATCCCCGAACAGGCTGTTCGAAGACCTGGTCTATCGCCACTACGTCCGCAACGTGCACAGGGCGCTCCTGAGTATCTCGCGGCTGCTGAGAGTGAAGAACCGGTTGCTGAATGAACTCGTGCTGCCAACCGCGCCCGTACCCCCTCACAACGAATACGAGCGCACGCTGCACATCAATCCGCAGACCGGCCGCTCACTGCGAAACTCGCTGAAGAGAGCGGGCCTCTCGGTTCGCCGGGTCGATGTTTGGGAGCCGCCCCAGGAGCCGTTCTTCGCGCCGGAAGAGCGGGCGCTGAACTTCTGGCTCGGCGTACTAGACGTCGTGCGCTTCCTGCGCCCGGTCAGCCGTATGCCACCGATGAATCGGCTGTTCTCCAACCACATTTGGGTGCTTGCCCAACGGCGCTAGGACTTGGGCTCGATGTGTGCCACTTTCCACGCGCCGTCCACGTTGCGGAAGCGGTAGCGCAGATCGTCGCGGCCAAAGTCCGTGAAGAACGTGATATTGACGATGAAGTCGTCGCCGTCTCGGGCCCCGTTCTGAAGCTCGTACGACAGGATGTTCCAGGTTGTGTTGCCGATCTCCATCGCGCTGGCGAGGCCCTCCGGCGTCATTCCGAGAAACGCCGTACCAATGTCGCCTTCGACGAGCGCCTTGGCGTGGATATGAGCGGCTGCCTCAGGAGTGTTCTCAGACATTGAGTTGGTTCAACGTTGGCTATGGTAGCATGCAGTGCGTTTACGACGCCCTAGCGTGCCCGCGATGACCAGCGATTATCCCAGCACCCGCCATTTCGAGACTGTCGCGACGGACCGCACCGTCGAGGATCCCTGGGCCGCGTCGAAGGTGCGGCCTGGTGAGCGAGTACTCGACGTCGGCTCTGCCACCAGCCGGTATCTTCACGAGCTGTCAGCGAAATGCCAGGTCTTCGCCCTGGATCTACGGCCGACGCGCCCGCAGCACGGTATCGCCGTGGTGCGGGGCGACCTCATGAGCGCTCCACTGCGGCCGCAGAGCTTCGATGTCATCACGTGTATCTCTACGATCGAGCACGTCGGACTGGACGTCTACGGCCAGGGGCCGGACGAGTTCGGCGACGAGCTAGCGATGCGCCATATGCGGCGCCTCTTGCGCCCGGGTGGCCGGCTCCTGCTGAGCGCGCCCTACGGACGGAGGAGTATCAACGCCTGGCTGCGCGTCTACAACAAGCCGTCGTTCCAACGGCTGACCGCCGGCTACCGGCTCCTGTCGGTCGAATATTACCGCCGTGACGGAGACGTGTACCTGCAATGCAGTCCGGACGAGATCGCGAACGCGGGCTTCGACTGGAAGAATGTCCGGTCCAATGGCGTCATCTTGGCGGAGCTAACGCCGGCGAGCGGTCCCACCTTCCTGCTCGCGAGGCTTAGTCTGCGCTTGCGCCGGCGTCTCAGCAAACAGCTTGGAAGGGCGCGCTTCTGGTCGTCGCCGGAGTTCTGAGAGTGAATGTGCGCCTTTGGCGCTCTCAGCTTGTGGCGTTCGGAGGCCCCACGCTACCCTGAGAGTTCATGAGTGAGGTCTTCGAAGAAATCGCAGCGTCGCTGGACACCGGCAAGCCGCTCGTCGTCGCGACGGTGGCCTCGAGCCGCGGGTCGACGCCGCGCAAGCCCGGCGCGAAGATGGCCATTCGCCCGGACGGTTCGTTCTGCGGCACCATCGGCGGTGGCTGCGGCGAAGCGGAGGTCTGGCAGGCCGCGATGGATACGATGCGCGACGGACAGCCGCGTCTCGTGACGGTCGACCTTACCGAAGACGTCGAAGGCGACGACAAGATCTGCGGCGGCATCATGGACGTCTTCGTCGAGCGCTTCTCTCCCGGCTCGTAGCTGCGGGTTTTCAACCCGCAGATCGGGGCAACTCCAACCTAAGAGCGACCGATACGTGCGCTATCATAGAGCGCTATGTTTCAGTCGATCGACGACGTGCAGGAAGCGCTCGCGAAGCAGAGCTACTTCGCGGACCGTTCTATCGCGACGACGGTCTTCCTCGCATCGAAGCTGGGCAAGCCTCTTTTCCTCGAGGGCGAGGCCGGCGTTGGCAAGACGGAACTGAGCAAGGTCCTGGCGGCGACACTCAAGACCGACCTGATCCGGCTCCAGTGCTATGAAGGCCTCGATGCCTCGCAGGCGTTGTACGAGTGGAACTACCCGAAGCAGCTCCTTCGCATCAGGCTCGGTGAGGCGACGAACGGCTCGCGGGAGGATATCGACAAAGAGCTGTTTAGCGAGGAGTACCTGATCCGGCGGCCGCTTTTGGAGGCGATCACGGCCGATGGCGAGCAGCCCCCAGTGCTTCTGATCGACGAGATCGACCGCGCGGACGAAGAGTTCGAGGCGTTCTTGCTAGAGGTACTGTCTGACTTCCAGATCACGATCCCGGAGTTGGGGACGCTGAAGGCGAAGCGCCAGCCCACCGTCGTGATCACGTCTAACCGTACGCGAGAGATCCATGACGCGCTGAAGCGACGCTGCCTCTACCTGTGGATCGACTACCCGGATTTCGACCGCGAGTACGAGATCCTGCGGACCAAAGTGCCCGGTATCGACGAGCGGTTAGCGGGGCAGGTGTGCGCCCTGATGCAGCAGCTTCGCCAAGAGGACTTCTACAAGAAGCCCGGCATCGCCGAGACGATCGACTGGGGAGCGGCTCTCATGGCGCTTCACAAGGACGAGCTGGACGCTGAGACCGTCGAGGAGACGCTCGGCTGCATCTTCAAGTACAGAGACGATATCGAATCGTTCCGGCAAGGCAACCTCGTGGCGCTGCTGGAACAAGCAGACGTCAACAAGTCGATGTAGGTGGGAAGGAAGGCACATGGACACTGGTAAGTTTCGCGGGTTCGAACTGACGGTAGAGGATCCCGGCATCGCGCTCGTCACGTTCAACCAGCCGGAGCGGCTAAACGGCATGACGCAGCCCATGAAACGCGATCTCGTCGAGACGTTGCTGCAGGCACAGATGGACGATGCCGTTCGCGTGGTCGTCTTCACGGGGTCTGGCCGGGCGTTCTCCGCCGGCGATGACATCACGGGGAAGCCGCCGTCCAGCGACGGCGCGACAGCGCTGGTAGGAGACATTCCGAGCGGGCACCAGGACCCGATCAGTACGTACGAAGGCCTGCGCGCTCTCTCGCAGCCGCTGAACGATGCCGTCCGTTCGCTGGATAAGCTGTCGATCGCGGCGATCAACGGCGTGGCGATCCAGGCCGGCCTCTCGTTGGCGCTGGCGTGCGACTTCCGCATCGCGTCGAGTGAGGCGCGGCTCGGTAGCGGCACGCTGCGCTTTGGCCTCATGCCCGATGAAGGCGGCCAGTTCCTGCTTGTGCAGCTGATGGGCGTGGCGAAGACGATGGACTTCCTCATGCACCACCGCATCGTGCCCGCCGATGAGGCGCTGGAGTTGGGCCTGGTCCACGAGGTCGTGCCGCCGGAGAAGCTGATGGAGCGCGCAATGGAGCAAGCCCAAGAGCTGGCGAATGGGCCTCAGGTAGCCATGCGATTGCTGAAGCGTTCTGTCTACAACGCGGCCGAGATGACGTGGGCACATGCGCTCGACGAGATCGCGGCGAAGACAGCCATTAGCGATCACCATCCGGACGCGCGCGAGGGCATGCGGGCGTTTCGCGAAAAGCGCCCCGCCAAGTTCAATGAAGGGCTAGATAAGCGTTGACCTACGCCTCCGACAGCCGCGTCCTCGATCGCGTGCTAACGGAGATAGACCGGCGACACGGGTCGCTGTCGGCGAACCTTGTTCAGTTTGCGGCGCTCCTCAAGGCGGCGGAAGTCGCTGTCACGACAACCCAACTCATCGCCGCGGGACAGGCGCTTGGGGAGATCGACTTCGCGCGGCGCGGCGACGTCCGTGAGGCGCTTGCCTCGACGATGCTGACTCAGGTGGAAGACCGCGCTGTCTTCGATGAGTTGTTCGATCGCTACTGGAACCTGCCGCGCCCTGAGGATGATGGGCCGCGCCCTGAGCCGGCATCGCTGGAACCTGGAAAGCAGAAGCTTGGCATCGCGGAGCTGGTCGACGTCGCGTACGTGCGGGGCACGCCTGTCTCGTCGCAGGAAAGACCGCCGCGGTCCTACAGCGCCGAGGAGGTATTTGTAGAGAAAGACTTCGCGACCTATCGAGACGACGAGGTCCGCGCGGCCCGCAGGTACCTGCGGAGGCTCGCTCCCAAGCTCGCCACGGCGACGACTCGACGCCGCCGTGCCGCGCGCACGGGCACCGAGTTGGACCTGCGGCGGAGCCTGCGCCGGGCCTGGATGACGGACGGCGAGGTGCTGAAGCTCCTGCGCAAGCGCCGCAGGGTGCGGAGGCTAAACCTCGTGTTGCTGTGTGACGTAAGCGGATCGATGGACGTCTATTCCCGCTTCCTCACGCAGTTTGTCTACGGGCTCCAAGCAGAGCTTCGACGCGTGAGCACGTTCGTCTTCAGCACTCGCCTGTTCGACGTGACGGCGATGCTCAAGGCGCGGTCGTTCGAGGAGGCGCTCGATCGCATTCGCCGGCACGTCGATGGCTGGTCAGGCGGAACGCGTATCGGTGGCTGTCTAGCTGAGTTCAACCGCACCTACGGCCGGGAGCGCATCGGTCCCCGGACGGCCGTCATCATCATTAGCGACGGTTGGGACCGCGGCGATGTCGATCAACTGCGACGCGAGATGCGCCTGCTCAAGCGTCGCGCGTTCAAGGTACTCTGGCTCAATCCGCTCCTGGGAGCGAAGGACTACCTTCCTGTCGCGCAGGGCATGGCTGCCGCCATGCCGTCGATCGATGCCTTCTTGCCGGTGCACAACCTGGCCAGTCTTTCGCGAGTTGGTCGAGAGCTGATGAGTCTGGCACGGGGATAACGCTGTTCGGAAGCAGAGCGATGGCTTGGCCAACCATCTTTGGAGGGCCTGGATGAGCGCCTTCCTCGTATGAGCAGTTCAACCTTCGCGAGTTCAGTCTGACCACCACTGCGGGGGCGGTTGGGAACGTGCGGCGGCAAGTGCCCAGAGTCACATCGCAACCATCGAAAGTAGATCGATATCGTGCGACCCTTCAGATTACGCCCGAGCCGTCGATTAATTGGGTAGCACGACAAAGGCAAACCGTCCCGAAAGGACGGGGCGCAAAGCCACGGACCTAACGTCGCTACGGCGACCATGGTAGCCGGGCTACCGAAGCGAGCAGCGGCCACCCTAAGGCGCCCCTGACATGGCTTCGGCCGGCAGCGGGCGCTGTTCTCTTTGCTACAGCGTCGTCGGTGGATCTTCAAGGTCGTGAGGAAGGAGGCCTGGCGTTTCTACGGCTTGACCTATTCTCGAAACTCCTTCCGGCGCGCTGAGCCTCGCCGTCTCTAGCTACGCCGAAGTTACTGCCACAAGAAGGAGGGCCGGTCACCTACCGGCCCTCCTTGAATTATTTACGATCTATATCAGACGCAGCGGCGGCTACTAGTCAGGATTGGACTCGTCCGCCTCCAATGCGAAGCCGTCGATGTCGCAGTGGCCGGGACCAATTAGACCCTCACTGTAATCACCAAGCGTTCCCGCCTTAGGGCCGAATCCACCTCCGGCGTTGACGCTGCACCAGCGAGCTGGTGCAGCACCGCCGCCATGTACTGATGCGCGAGCTGGATGTACGCGTTCCCCCTCGGGTTGGTCCAGAAAACCTTGAACCATGCCTCGCCGCTGCTGAAGAACAGCGTGTCAGCGTTCTAGAACGACAGCGCATCCCACGTCCTGTCGCGCAGGGCATGGCTGCCGCGATGCCATCGATCGATGCCTTCTTGCCAGTGCACAACTTGGCCAGTCTTTCGCGAGTTGGTCGAGAGCTGATGAGTCTAGCACGGGGCTAGCATTGACATCCTGTAGGCGATCCTGCACGATCTGGCGTAGGAGGTAACGAAATGGACGACCGATACGACGGCACCGTTACAATCGAAATCCGTTACTGCGTAGTCTGAGGCTATCTGCCTGTGGCCGCCTGGATGGCGACCGAAATCTGGCACGAGTTTGGTGGCGAAGCGCCGGTGACGCTGATCCCCGTCGACGGGGGCCGGCTGGAGGTCACCGCGAACGGTGAGACGCTCTTCGACCGCAAGGCGGAAGGCGGCATCTACCCTGAGGTGAAGCGCATGCGGCAGATACAGGAGCAGATCAAACAGCGGGTCGACGCCGCATCCTAGGACGCCAGCCCAAGCGAAGCAACGAAGAAAGCCCCGTTACGGGGCTTTCTTTTCAGTGTCGCGAGACGCCGGGCTAGAGAATCAGGTGCAGGTCGCCGAACTCATGCCAGAGGTAGCCGCACTGGAGCGCAGCCTCGTACGTCGCCGTAAGATGCTCTCGGCTGGCGAGCGCCTCCAGCATCGCGAGGTGGCTTGCTTTCGGCTCGTGGAAGCCTGTGATCAGCGCATCGATCGCCTGTAACCTGCGCTCCGGCGTGACGATCAGGTCCGTCCAGCCGCTCATCGGTTGGACGGCGCCGGTCGCTGCCGCCGCCGTCTCCAGCGCTCGCACCACCGTTGTCCCGACCGCGACGACGCGCCCGCCCCGGGCTCGTGTGGCTGCGATGGCGCGGGCCGTGTCATCGGAAACTTCAAACCACTCTTCGTAGGGCGGCTCGTGGTCCTCCAAGCTAGCGACGCCTGTGTGGAGCGTTATCGCGCTCATGCCGATTCCGTTCGCCTCAAGTCCTGCGATGACGCGCCGGCTGAAGGCCCGGCCCGCGGATGGCATCTCGGCAGACCCGGGCTTGGCGCCGTATACCGTGCGATACATCTCAATCGGCCATTCGCCGTCCACGTAGGAATAGGTGATCGGCCTGCCGTGCGCTTCTAGATAGGAGAGCCACGGTGTGGGGAGGTCGAGTCGGGCGCGCCAGAGCCGGGTCGAGCCGTGGTGCGAATCGAGTATCTCGGCGACGCCGCCAGCGGGAAGAGCCAGCCGCTCGCCCGGGTGAACGGCGACCTTGCGCGGTTCGACCACCCAGACGTCGGGCTCGAGTTGAGTCGACAGGTGCAGAGCGATCGTTTCGTGAGTGTCGCGAACTGCCGTCAGCGCCGCCGGGACCGTCACCGAGTCGTTCACGACGACCAGGTCACCCGCCTTCAGGAAGCGCGGCAGTTCGTGGAAACGTCCGTGCTCGAGGCTGTTGTCGTCGCGGCGGCTGACGAGCAGGCGCACCTGGTCTCGCGCCAATCCCCTCGCCTCCGGGGGCTCGTGGGCTTCGAGCGCACTGGGCAGCTCGAAATCCAGCGGTCGCAGGGTTTCTGTTGTTTGTCTCTCTAACGTCGCAAGCATGACGCGCTCCTCTAACGTGCTCCTATCGAAGGGCCGCCACCAACTCCTGTGCCTGATACCGGCCCGACGCTGGTTCGTCCTCGACGAGCGAGACGAACGCCGGCGCGGACGCCGACGGGTCAGGCAGGTCTGAGAGGTCAACACCTGGTTCAGCCGAGCGGTGCATCTCTGTATTCATGTCGCCGGGGTCCACGGCGTACACGCGAACGCCGCTGTCCTCCAGCTCCGCGGCGAGTGTGCGCGAGATGTGCTCGAGCGCCGCCTTGCTTGAGCCGTAGCCGCCCCAACCGGGATAGGCCTCCACGCCGGCGTCCGACGAGACGTTGATGATCACGCCCTCGCCGCGCTCTTTCATGCCCGGCAGCACGAGCTGCGTCAGGTGCAACGGCGCGAGCACGTTCACCCGATACACCCGCTCCAGCTCCTCCCAGGGGTAGGCTTCGAGCGCAGGCATCGGGCTCGGGCCCAGCTCCGACGCGTTGTTCACGAGCACGTCGATCCTCCCGAAGCGATCGAGACCTGTCTGGACCAGACGCTCCGCGTCTTGGGAGATGTCCAACGCAAGGGCGATGACCTCGGTCTCCTTCGCCAGCTCAGTTTCCGCGGACGAGAGTGCTTCCTCGCCTCGTGCGGCGATGATGAGTCGGAGTCCTCGGGCCGCGTACGCCTTCGCGATCTCGAAGCCAAGACCTCGGGACGCCCCGGTGATGATTGCCACTCGTTCTGTAAGCTCCATGTTTACACCTCCTGTATCAGCTTGATTTGAGCGTACGCCGACACGGACGGCGCCACATCGGGCGTACGTCCGGCTGTCCTACTCCTTTAGACCTAGGTCTTGCTCGGGGTTGGTGCGGAGACTAGTTGAGGTCGACGATGCGCTCGCGAACGGCGTAGAGGGCGGCCTGCGTGCGGTCCGCTAGCTGTAGTTTGCGGAGGATGCTGCTGACGTGCGTCTTGACCGTCTTCTCGGCGACGCCCAAATCGGCCGCAATCTCCTTGTTGGACATGCCTCCGGCGATGTCTTTCAGGACGTCAAGCTCGCGAACAGTGAGCGCGTCGGGCTTGGTCTCCCCGGAACCGGCGTCCGCGACCTTGCTCATCAGCTTCGAAGCCACCGAAGGATGCAGCAGCGCGTCGCCTCCGTGCACCGTGCGGATCGCGCTCGCTAGCTCATCCGGCCGGACGTCCTTGAGCAGGTAGCCCGCCGCGCCGGCCTTTACGGCCGCGATGACCTGATCGTCCTCGGCGAAGCTGGTGAGGACGATGACGCGAGCCTCGCTGCCCAGCTCGCTGAGCTTGCGCATCGTCTCGACGCCGTCCATCCCGGGCATCACAAGGTCCATCATGATCACGTCCGGTTCAAGCTCTCGGGCGCGCTCAATCGCCTCTTCGCCGTTCTCGGCTTCGCCAACAAACTCGATGCCGTCTTGGGCGCGTAAGAACGCTTTCAGCCCCTGTCGAACAACGGCGTGGTCGTCCACGATCAGCACGCGGATCGGGTCAGCCAAGCGGCAGCTCCAACTCGATGCGCGTTCCCTGGCCCTGGGATGTTTCGATGCGCAGCTCGCCGCCCAGCTCCTCGGCCCGCTCTTCCATAGACGTGATCCCTAGCCGGCGCGTCCTGATCTGTGGGTCAGTGAGGTCGAAGCCGACCCCGTCGTCCGTAATCGAGACTCGTAACGTGTCGTTCCGCGCGGCGATCTCGACATCGACACGCTTCGCTTCCGAGTGTTTCATGACGTTGTTGAGAGACTCCTGGATGATCCTGAACACCGTACGCTCGACCGCAGGCGCTTGAGGGCTGTATTCCGGCGCCCTGATCGCAATCTCTACGTGGCCGATGCGACGCAGGACGTCCACGTGCTTCTCGAGCGTCGCGACGAGACCGTCAGATTCCAGCTCTGCTGGGCGCAGCTCGAAGATCAAGGAGCGCATCTCTTGGAGCGCCGCCCGCGAAAGGTCGCGCAAGTTCTCGACCTCGCTCCTGGCGGTCTCGGCGTCGTTGTCCATCGCCGTCAGCGCGGCTTCCGCCGTCAGCGTCATACTGAACAGCGTTTGCGACACCGAATCGTGCAGGTCGCGCGCAAGGCGGTTGCGTTCGGCAACGACCGATAGCTCACGGGTCTGTTCGTAGAGTCGGGCGTTCTCGATCGCGATCGCCGCATGAGCCGCCAGCAGCACGATGGCTTCCTGGTCGGCCTGCGTGAACTCGCTCGCGTGCTCCTTGTCGGTCAGGTAGAACGCGCCGATCACGTTCCCCTTCGACGCGATCGGCACGCCCAAAAACGACGTCATGCGCGGGTGCGCGTCAGGCCACCATTGGAAGCGAGGGTCCTTGGCGATGTCGGTGGCTCGGTAAGGTTCTTTCTCGCCAAGCATCGCCGCGAGCAGGCCATGCTGGAGCGGCAGCGGGCCGATGCGGGCGACCAGCTCGTCGCTCATGCCGGTGTAGATGAAGTCAGAGAACCCCTCGCCGTCCTCGTCGGGTACGCCAATGGCGGCGTAACGGGCGTTCACGAGCTCCTTCGCCCCCTCCACAAGCTGCCGGAGCACAGGCTCCAATCGAGGCTCGCCCGCCATCGCGAGGATGGCGTCGCTCATCGCAGCGAGGAGAGAGGTGCGGTCAGCTTCTGCCGTCATAGCGCTGTCAGACCATTATAGTCGGGCGCGACATGCCTTGACCGGCGAAGTGTGCCTGTAAGTCAGCATGGAGGAGGCACCGGCCAGCGCTCACGCTTGAGAACCCACCCGCGCTTCGATACGCTTGTGCTTACCACCAACGACTCAGGAGGACGCCTTATGACGACCGAAGCCGAGCCCCGCACCACGCCGGAACGGCGCGCCCACGCCCCCAACAAGCCCAGGAGCTGGCAGGTGACCGAGGGCGCGGAACGCGCGCCCAACCGGTCCTACTTCTACGCGATGGGCCTCACCGACGATGACCTGAAGAAGCCCATCGTCGCGGTTGGCCACGTCGGCAACGAAGCGATGCCCTGCAACATCCATCTGGGCGGCTTGGCGCAGTTTGTCAAGGAAGGCGTCTCCAGCGCCGGGGGTACGCCGCGGGAGTTCGCGACGATCGCGGTCGGCGACGGCATGGCGATGGGCCACGAAGGGATGAAGGCATCGCTCGTGAGCCGCGAGATCATCGCCGACTCGGCGGAAGTGATGATGCTGGCCCACGCCTATGACGGTCTGGCCACGATCGCCG
>JADFPV010000057.1:15614-18793 GCA_022562155.1 Chloroflexota bacterium | reverse complement strand
GTCTTGACGTCCTCTTCGATCTTCTCGGCCTGCTCACGCAGCGTTTTCTCCGCCGTGTAGGCCAGCGAGTCGGCCTGGTTACGCAACTCGACCACCTCGCGGCGCTTGGCGTCCTCGGTAGCGTTCGCCTCCGCCTCCTGGCGCAGTTTCTCGACCTCTTCCTTGCTGAGGCCGGAACCGGCCGTGATCGTGATCTTCTGCTCGCGGCCGGTGGCCTTATCCTGCGCCGTGACGTTGAGAATGCCGTTCGCGTCGATGTCGAACGTGACTTCGATCTGGGGCACACCTCGCGGAGCGGGCGGCATGCCGTCCAGCATGAAACGCCCCAACGACTTGTTATCGCTGGCCATGGAGCGCTCGCCCTGGAGGACGTGGATCTCGACGCTCGGCTGGTTGTCGGCCGCCGTCGAGAACGTCTGGCCCTTGCTGGTCGGGATCGTGGTGTTGCGGGGGATGACGGGCGTCGCGGCGCCTCCGAGCGTTTCGATGCCAAGCGTTAGCGGCGTCACGTCCAACAGCAGGACGTCGCTCACGTCGCCCTGGAGGACACCAGCCTGAATCGCCGCGCCGATGGCGACCACTTCGTCCGGGTTGACGCCTCTGTGAGGCTCTTTGCCAAAGAACTCCTGCACGACCTCCTGCACCTTGGGCATGCGCGTCTGGCCGCCGACGAGGACCACCTCGTCGATTGCCGATGCCTCGAGGCCCGCGTCAGAGAGGGCCTGCTTGCAGGGGCCGAGGGTGCTGTCGACGAGGTCGCCGACGAGCTGCTCCAGCTTGGCGCGCGTGAGCGTGATCGTGAGGTGCTTGGGGCCGGAGGCGTCGGCCGTGATGAACGGCAGGTTAACGTCCGTCTGGAGGACGCTGGACAGCTCGATCTTCGCCTTCTCAGCGCCTTCGCGCAGGCGCTGGAGGGCCATCGGGTCCTGCTTCAGATCGATCGCCTGCTCCTTCTTGAACTCTTCGGCCAGCCAATCGATGATGCGCTGGTCGAAGTCGTCGCCGCCGAGGTGCGTGTCGCCGCTGGTCGACTTGACCTGGAAGGTGCCTTCGCCCAGCTCCAGGATCGAGACATCGAACGTGCCGCCACCGAGGTCGAACACGGCAATCGTCTCATCGTGCTTCTTGTCGAGACCGTAGGCAAGCGAGGCGGCGGTCGGCTCGTTGATGATGCGCTGTACGTCAAGGCCGGCGATGCTGCCGGCGTCCTTTGTGGCCTGGCGCTGGCTGTCGTTGAAGTAGGCGGGGACTGTGATCACGGCATCCGTGATCGTCTCACCCAGGTAGGCCTCCGCGTCCGTCTTCAGCTTCTGGAGGATCATCGCGGCGATCTCCTGCGGCGAGTAGGTCTTCTCGCCCATTGTCACCTGCGTATCGCCGTTGCCGGCCTTAGAGATGACGTACGACAGCAGCTCGACGTCCTTCTGGATCTCCTCGTCGTCGAACTTGCGGCCCATCAGGCGCTTGACGGAATAGACGGTGTTCTCCGGGTTCGTCACCGCCTGCCGCTTGGCGACGGTACCGACGAGGCGCTCGCCGGTCTTGCTGACCGCGACGACGGACGGCGTGATGCGCCCGCCCTCCGAGTTCGGGATGACGGTCGGCTCGCCGCCCTCCATGACGGCGACCACGCTGTTGGTGGTCCCCAGGTCAATTCCGATTATCTTACCCATTGTCTTCTTCCCCCTTCGTCTCGTCCGAACCGAGCGAGTGCGTGAGGTACTTGCGCTCGGCGTCATCGAACGCTTCCTCTAGCTGGCCTAGCTCGAACTGCAATGCCTCGATGCGCAGCAGCTCTTCCGCGTCCGGGCCCGCTTCGGGAGCGATAGCGTCATTCAATTTCAGAAGCTGATCTGACACGCGCTGCCTGACGGCCAGCACCAGGTCCCGGCGCTCTCGCCAGTTCTCTTTCACTTCGTTCTGTGTGCTCATTAGTTTCTCCGTTCCGTCAGGCTAAAGCCTGGCCCCCGGGCTAATTACCTGCGCACCCGTTGCTTCTCTAGCTGTTCTCGATACTCGAAATGGGCTCGGCCTGTCCTTTCGGATTCTTGCTCGGCCTCGTAGTACACCAGGTGCCAAGCGATTGGCCGTTGCGCATTCTCAGCACGTTCTCCTTTGAACTTCTCGACAGTATTTATCGCGTCCATGTGAGCCATTTGTAGTTGGCGTTCCCGCTCATTCATTGCTGTTCTTCCTCCTCGGAGGTCTCGTCGCCCTCCGCCGGCTTTGTTTTCTCGCCCGCGCCGTTGCCGACGATAACCATCGCCGGCCGGATAACGCGGTCGCCGAGCTTGTAACCCTTCTGGACGACCGAGATGACTTTGCCCTCTTCGCCTTCAGCCTCGCTGATCGACTCATGCACTTTCGGGTCGAAGGTCTGGCTGTCGGCCTCGATCTCAGTGACGCCGGCGTTCTGGAGCACCGCCTCGAACTTACGGTAGATCATCCAGATGCCATCGATCCATGTCAGGCCGGCCAGCTTCACGTCAACGTTGCGCAGCGCCCGCTCGATGTCGTCCATGAGCGGCAGGAGGTTGATGACCAGCGCGGCGCTGGCCAGCCGGCCGGCCTCTGAGCGCTCCTCATCCATCCGCCGCTTGTAGTTCGCATAATCGGCGGCGGAGCGTTGCCAGCTGCCGTAGTGCTGCCCGGATTTCTGCTTCTCTTCCTCAAGCCGCGCGCGCAGGCCTTCGACATCGTCGGGCTCTTCCCGCTCCACGGCTTCTTGGCCCGCATCGCGCGCCGCATCGTGCGCCGCATCGTGCGCAGCGGCGCTCGCAGCCTCTTCTGGTGGTTGCTCGTCTGGCATGGACTCCTACCCTGTGGGACCTTCGTACTGCTCGGACAGCAGCTCGCTCATCACGTCCGCTAGGTAGCGGACGGTTGAGATCGTGCGTGAGTAGCGCATGCGCATCGGCCCGACGACGGCCAGCGAGCCCGAGGCGTCGCCCGGCGCGCCGTAGGAACTAACGATGACGCTGCAGGCGCGCATCGCTTCGCTCGCGTCGGCGAGCTGCGGGCTATCGGCGCCGATGATAACGGTCACGCCTTCCCGCGCAAGGGCGCGCAGCGGGATCGCTCGGCTCAGGTTGCGCTCGTCCAACAGCTCCAATAGCCCGATCACGCGCTCGCTATCCGCGAACTCCGGTTGGCTGAGGACGTGTCGCAGACCCTCGAGA
>JADFPV010000057.1:0-15515 GCA_022562155.1 Chloroflexota bacterium | reverse complement strand
TACGCCTCCTCCGCGCTCCCGGTGTCGACGCCGCGCATGATCGAGTGCACCGCCTCCATCACGACCTGTTCCAGCTCCGTCAGCTCTTCCGCCGCCCTGGAAAGCTCGCGAGACGTCATGCCTTCGAACATCTTATTGAGTTTCGTAGCCGTGACGCTCAGGTCGTCCTGCGAGTAGATCTGGACAGCCGTGAGCACCTGCTGCTCCAGCCGGCCTTCATCCAGGACGAGGACGAGCAGGAACGTCATGTCGTGCAGACTGACCAGTTCCAGGTGCTTGATACGGCAGACATCCGTGCGGGGCGTCGTGACGACAGCCGCGTTCTCGACGGACTGCGCGAGCACCGAGGCGGCCAGTTGCGCCCACGACTCCTGCCCCTGCTCGATCTGATGGAACTGGTGCAGGATCGTCTGCCTGGCATCCCACGGGACCTCCTCCTCACGCATCAGCGTTTCGACGAAGAGCCGGTAGCCCTTACCGGTTGGAACGCGCCCGGAGGACGTGTGCGGGTGGCCGAGGTAACCCTGTTCCTCGAGTTCGGCCATCTCGTTGCGGATCGTGGCCGCGGAGGCCCCAACCGGGTAGTTTTGCTCGATGTTCTGCGAAGCTACGGGAGCAGCATGCTCCACGTATTCACTTATCACGAACGCCAAAATTCGGGACTGCCGATCAGTTAACATAGAACGTTCGCCCTAATTTATTAGCACTCTACCGATGAGAGTGCTAATTCATATCTAAATCTACCATCTTTAGGGCGAAACTGTCAAGTTTCGCGTGCAAATCGCAAGGCCAAGAGGGGAGCGGAAACGCATCCTTCATGGCTCCTGACAGCTTCGTGGTATACTCGGCCTGAACCGGCCCGACTCGTCCCCGTCCTATCTGGATCGGAGCGCCCGCATTTGAATCCACGCGCCCGCATCTCCGGCCTCGGCAAATACCTGCCGGAGAAGATCCTCACCAACGCAGACCTTGAGAAGCTCGTCGACACGTCTGACGCCTGGATCCAGGAGCGTACCGGGATTCGCGAGCGCCGCATCGCTGCCGATAACGAGTCGGCCAGCACGATGGCGATCGAGGCCGCACGCCAGGCGCTAGAGCAGGCCGAGATCGACCCGGCAGACCTAGACCTGGTCATCGTAGCCACGACGTCGCCTGACGGCTTGTTCCCGGCGACGGCTTCGCTGGTCCAGAATGGGCTGGGCGCAGGCCGGGCCGGCGCGTTCGACGTTAACGCCGCGTGTGTCGGCTTCCTGTCTGGGCTGGCGACCGGCGCGCAGTTCATCGAAACCGGGGCCTACAAGCGAGTCCTGGTCATCGGCACCGAGGTGCTCTCACGTATCGTGGACTGGACGGACCGAGGCACCTGCCTGCTGTTCGCCGACGCCGCGGGCGCGGTGGTGCTGGAGGCCTCCGATCGAGGCGGCCCGCTCTCCTTCGTGTTGCACAGTGACGGCAGCGGCGCGGACAAGCTGTTCGCGCACGGGCCGGCGACCAGGAAGGACATCGCCGACCGCGATTGCCACTTCATCAGCATGGACGGGCGTCACATCTTCAAGTTCGCGGTCCAAGCGATGGAATCGGCCGCCCGTGAAGCGATAGCCAAGGCCGGGCTGGAGATCGACGACATCGACCTGCTCGTACCCCATCAGGCCAACCTGCGCATTATCCGCGCGACGGCCAAGGCGCTCGGACTGCCGGAAGAGCGAGCGATGATCAACGTCGACCGCTACGGCAACACTTCGGCAGCTTCGATCCCAGTCGCGCTGCGGGAGGCCTGGGAAGAGGGCCGCCTGCACGAAGGCGACCGCGTGGTGCTGATGACGTTCGGCGGCGGGCTCGCCTGGGGCGCGATGGTGCTGGACTGGGCGCCGGTTGGGCCGCTGACGGCCGCCGTGACGCCCGTCCACGCCACAGCTGGTGGCAACTAGCTCAGACAACAGCCCAACACAGCAGCGATCGAACAACCAATGCGACATGGCGGACCGCATGCGAGCAGGGCTGCCGTAGCGCCTTAGGCGGGCAGACCGTAAGCTGGGATTAGGAGGCGATTCGATATGGAGATCACTTGGCTGGGCCACTCTTGTTTCAAGCTACGCGGCCGCGAGGCGTCTGTCGTTACGGACCCGCCCGCGAAGAGCACCGGCTACACGATAGGCCGTCCTACAGCGAACGTCATCACGATCAGCCACGACCACGAGGGCCACAGCAACGTCAAGGCCGTGACCGGGGATGCTCGTGTCATACAAGGCCCAGGTGAGTTCGAGGTGGCCGGTGTGCTCATCAAAGGCACTCGCACCTACCATGACGACGAACACGGCAAGGAGCTGGGTACGAACACTGCCTTCGTGTTGGAGTTGGATGACATGCGCATCTGCCATCTGGGCGACCTGGGCCATGTGCCCACGCCCGAGCAGGTCGAAGAGCTGAGCGGCGTCGACATCCTCCTAATGCCCGTCGGCGGTGGCAGCACCATCGACGCCAAAGCCGCGGCTGAGACCGTCAGCCTGCTGGGCCCAAAGCTGGTGATCCCGATGCACTATGGGACGCCGGCTTCGAAGGCCAAGCTAGACCCGATCGATACGTTCCTCAAGGAAATGGGGGCTCCTAAGGCGCTGGAGGAGAAGCAACCGAAGCTCTCGATCACCAAAAGCACGCTGCCTGAGGAGACTAAGGTCCTGGTGCTTGACTACCGGGGCGCCTCCTAGAACAAACACCTCTTCTGACGAATCCCTGACGCGGCGCCATGCTTGCGTCCTGCGGACACCCTCGATTCAGACGGCACGGCATCGCGACGCTGCGAGGCTAGACGCTCCGCAGGCGTGCGAAGGAGTTGATCGCGGTTTCGCATCCGGACGTTCATAGCGAGCTGAGGAAAGAAACCGCGAAGCTCTGCTACATCTAGGCGGCAGAACGCCCAGAAGCCTAGTGTTGGAACCAGTCCGTCAGCCTGAAGGCTGACCCTCGGATGGGGCTAGGGCAGGTAGCCGAGTGGGTTCACGCGCACGCCGTTATCGATCACTTCGAAGTGGAGATGGGTGCCAGTGCAGTAGCCTGTGCAGCCTGAGAAGCCCAGCGTCTGGCCCGGCACCACGTACTCTCCCGGACCGACAGCGATGCTCGAGAAGTGAGCGTATAGCGTCTCAACACCTGCTGAACTCATCACCACAACGTAGAGCCCGTACGAGCAGCACGGGTTGCCTCCGGCGAACGTGACCGTACCTTCGGTAGCAGCACCGATGGCCTTACCAACGCTGTTGTAGAGGTCGATATCGATACCAAGTGGGTGCGAGCCGTCATAGTAGCTAGAGATCGGCCCATAGGCCGGCCATGTGAGGCCGAGACTTGAGACCGGTCCAGCATCCACGGGTGGCGCTGGCGCCTCCACCAGGATAGGCGCTTCCTGAGCAGGAGGCTGCTCCGCGGGAAGGATCGAGGCGGGCAAGATGCCGTTCGGAATGAAGAGGGATGCGTCTTCGATCACCGAGTCGGCTGACGCGATACCGTTACCAGCCCAGCCAATGATATCGTCAACCGAAACGCTATAGCGTGCCGCGATGTCGCTGAGCGTATCGCCGAAGCGGACCTGGTAGAGAATACCGTTGCTGGCCGGGATCACGAGCAGTTGGCCGACGTTGAGCAGCTCGCCGTCGCGCAGGTCAGGGTTCGCCCAGAGCAGGTACTGGAGGTCCACGCCACTGGCGGCCGCGACGGCGCTCGCGGAGTCGCCAGATTGCACCGAATACAACGTGAACGGCTCGATGGCGGGCGCGGCTGCCGCTTCCGCTTCGACCGCTGCCGGCGCTTCCACGGGCGAACCCGCCACCTCGCCACCATTTACCAGTGCCTCAACCGCTGACGCGACTTCCTCGCGTCTGATTGTGTCCGGCAGTGCGGGGGACACGAGCACCGGCTCCGAAGCTGGTACCGCGCCGATGCTGGGCAGCGACAGCCCCTTGATGGCCACTCCGGTGCTCGCCTCGAACGTAAAGCTCTTGGAAAGGAAGAGAGACGCGAACGCGGCGGTAAGAATCACCGCCAGCACGACACCGTGTAACAGCGGCCTACGGCGTTCCCGGGCTAGGGCGTAGGCGCGCACTCCGGCGACGGATGGAAGAGTTGCTCCTGTGATCGTCGCACCGCTCTCGAAGAGGGTGCGCTTATTGATCGCTTGGATAGTCTATGGCCTCCAATTGCCGAGTCTCAGTGCCAAGTCGGTAGTATTCTACCCCAGCCATTTCTGAGGGTGAACCCCTATTACGCCAGATGCGCTTATCTGTTCCGGAGGTATGTTCTATCGCTCGTAGCTAGACGCCACTACTCAACCGTCACCAGGGAACAATCCGGTATCTGAGAAGGCTGTCAGGCTCTAGATCTCGTCTTTGAGCGTGGAAAGGAACTCTTCGTTGTTCGTTGTCTTAGCGAGCCGTTCTAGGAGGCGCTCGGTCGCTTCGGTGGAATTCGGCCCGTTCCCCAGCATGGCCATCATGCGTCGTACGAGCCAGACCTTCTGCAGGGTCTTCTCATCCAGGAGCAGCTCTTCGCGGCGGGTGCTGCTGCGTACGATGTCGATCGACGGGTAGATGCGCCGGTCGGCCAGCCTGCGGTCCAGGTGGACCTCCATGTTGCCGGTTCCCTTAAACTCCTCGTAGATCACCTCGTCCATGCGGCTGTTCGTATCTACGAGGCAGGTCGCGACGATCGTCAGGCTGGCGCTCTCCTCCGTGTTGCGCGCGGCGCCGAAGAAGCGCTTCGGCGGATAGAGCGCCACAGGGTCGATACCACCGGAGAGCGTTCGCCCGCTGGACGGTACGGCTAGGTTGTAGGCTCTTGCCAGTCGCGTGATGCTGTCGAGCAGGATAACGACGTCTTTGCCGCTCTCCACCAGCCTCTTAGCGCGATCCAGCGCCATCTCCGCGACACGCGTGTGGTCTTCGACTGGCTCGTCGAATGTCGACGCGACGACTTCTCCCGCGACCGACCGCTTCATGTCGGTCACCTCTTCAGGCCGCTCACCGATAAGCACGACCATGAGGTGGATGTCGTCGTAATTCGTCTTGATGCCGTGGGCGATCGACTTCAAGAGGAAGGTCTTGCCGGCCTTGGGCGGCGAGACGATGAGCGCGCGCTGACCGCGCCCGATAGGCGCTATCAGGTTCAGCACACGCTGCGAGAGCGCATCAATTCCGGGCGCGCTGGTCTCGAGGTCGATCATGACGTCCGGGAAGATCGCGGTTAGGTCTTCGAATTTGGGGCGCTCCTTCGCGGCCTCAGGGTTTAGGCCATTGATCGCTTCTACGTGCAGCAGACCGAAGTACTTCTCGCTGTCCTTCGGCGGGCGCACTTGGCCCATGACGAGGTCGCCTGTCCTGAGCGCGAACCTGCGCACCTGAGACTGCGAGACGTACACATCGTTCACAGTCGGCAGCATCGATTCTCCGCGCAGGAATCCATAGCCATCGTCGACAGTCTGGAGAATGCCTTCCGCGAAGATGTTGCCATCCTTCTCCGTCTGAGCCTGGAGCACCTTCACGATCAACTCCTGCTTCTTGAGCTGGCTGTACCCAGATACGCCTAAGTCCTTGGCGATATCCATAAGTCCTTCGCGGGTCTGGTTCTCTAATTCGGCTATAGTCACTTGCTGCTCCATACAATGCAACTTTCGCGCTGCATACTACTTCTCTGGCTGTTTTACGTTGCTGTTGCTTGAATTAGGGGGTGCCTCCGGATGCCGGGAGATGTAGGCTCCGGTGTGTCTCGACTATATGATGAATGAATACTTCCTTTAGTGCAATACCTCTTGTCAACAACCCTGTCAGCTAGGGGTCTTAGCTGACTCCTTTTCATACGCCTTCGAGTCCGCCAGGAACTTCTCGATGCCAACGTCCGTGAGCGGGTGTTTCACCATCGCCTTCAACAAGCCGTACGGTATCGTGGCGATCTGCGCACCAAGCTGAGCCGCCTCGATCACGTGTCGCGGGTGTCGTAGACTCGCGGCTAGGATCTGGGCTGGCAGATGGTACTGGTCGAAGATCTCAACTGATTCTCGGACAACTTCCATGCCCTCTTGACCCGCATCATCGAGACGGCCGACGAAAATGCTCACGAGCGTAGCGCCGGCGGTCGCCGCAAGCAGTGCTTGGTTCGCGGAGAACACCAACGTCATGTTGATCTTGATGCCTTCCTTGGAGAGCACGGCCGTTGCTTCCAGCCCTGTCTCATCGACAGGAATCTTCACGACGACGTTGTCGTGCCAAGCGGCGATTTCGCGGGCTTCGGTCAGGAGGCCATCAAGATCGCGGGCGGTACACTCCGCCGAGACCGGCCCATCGACAACGTCACAGATCTCCACGACGCGATCGCGATAGGTGACACCCTCTTCCTTCGCCATGAGAGTCGGATTGGTCGTGACGCCTGAGATGATGCCCATCTTGGCGACCTCACGGATCTGGTCGATGTTCGCCGTGTCTAGGAAGAGACGCATTAGGCCTCCTTGGGTCAGCGCCGGGGACTGGTTGTGGGCACTCTTAGTATACCAAATGTACGCGGATTAGACGACCGACCTAGTCGCATTATCAACTACTACCGCTTGCTACGGCTCCGCTCACATCTGCCGTCACCGCCTTAGCGTCTCCCTCGCCCGCCTTGCCTTCGATGGTAGCGCCAACGAAGTCGCGGAACAGCGGATGCGGCCGTAGGGGACGTGAGCGGAACTCGGGGTGGAACTGCGTCGCGACCATGAACGGGTGGCCGGCAACTTCGCAGATCTCGACGAGCTGGCCGTCAGGCGAAAGACCGCTCGGTACGATGCCGACCTCAGCGAGCGCGTCGCGATAGGCGTTGTTGAATTCGTAGCGGTGACGATGCCGCTCGTTGACCTCGGCGACGCCGTAGGCGGCATGAGCGCGCGTCCCGGGCACCAGCTCGCAAGGATAGGCGCCCAGGCGCATCGTCGCGCCTTTCTGCGTGACGTCCTCCTGTTCCGAGAGCAGGCTGATGACCGGATGCGACGTCTCGGGCGCGAACTCGCTGGAGTTGGCGTCTTCGTGATGTAGCAGGTTCCTCGCCGCTTCGACGACCATCACCTGTAACCCCAGACAGAGGCCCAGATACGGTATGCGCTGGGTTCGCGCGACGTGTGCAGCCTGCAGCTTGCCCTCGAAGCCACGCTCGCCGAAGCCGCCCGGCACGACGATGCCGTCGACGCCCTTAAGTGGTGTGACATCGCCATGTTCCAAGCGCTCGGATTGTACCCAGCGGATTGAAACGTTCGTGTTGTGATGGACGCCAGCGTGAATGAGCGACTCCCGCACTGAGATATAGGCATCGTGTAGTTCCACGTATTTGCCGACGACGGCCACCGTCACCTCGCGAGCCGGGTGCTGGAGCGCGGTCACGAGCTGTCGCCAATCGTCCATGTCGCGTTTGGCGGCCTTGAGCTGCAGGTGCTCGATGACGTAGTCGCCCAGATTCGCCTCTTCGAGTACGAGCGGCACCTCGTAGATGCTTGGCATTGTCAACAGAGGAATGACGCCCTCGCGCTCGACGTCGCAGAAGAGCGAGATCTTGGCCTTTAGCTCGTCCGCGACAGGCCTGTCGCTCCGGCAAATGATGACGTCCGGCTGGATACCCATGCTGCGCAGCTCGCGCACGCTGTGCTGCGTCGGCTTCGTCTTGAGTTCGCCCGACGCGCCCAGATACGGCAGCAGCGTCACGTGAATCGACATCGTGCCGTTGCGGCCCTCCTCCTTGCGCATCTGACGGATCGCCTCCAGGAACGGCTGGCCTTCGATGTCACCAACCGTGCCACCGACCTCAACGAGCACGACGTCGGCGTTCGTTTCGCTGCCGACGGCGCGGATGCGCTCCTTGATCTCGTTCGTCACGTGCGGGATCGGCTGGATCGTGCCGCCCAAGTAGTCGCCGCGCCGCTCCTTGCCCAGTACCGTCTCGTAGATCTGGCCGGACGTGACAGAGCTGGCGCTCGTCAGGTTCGCATCTAGGAAGCGCTCGTAATGGCCGAGGTCCAGGTCGGTCTCGGAGCCGTCGTCGGTAACGAACACCTCACCGTGCTGGTACGGCGACATGGTGCCCGGATCGACGTTGAGATACGGGTCGAGTTTCTGGATGGAGACGCTGAGGCCGCGGGACTTGAGGATGCGGCCGATGGCGGCCGTTGCTATCCCTTTGCCGACGGAGCTGACCACTCCGCCTGTGACGAAGATGTACTTCGGCATCTAAAACAATTGACGGCACCCTGGGGGCGCCGCCCGATCTCAATAGTATCTGGCTGCGGGAGAGGAGTCAAGGATTTGGGGTGCCTGGGCCGCATGCGAGTAGGAGTGCAGCTACCTCGCCGAGTTGGCCTCCCCGCCTGCCACTTCCCTCGCGCCCACTTAGCCGCCAGATTTAACAGTCGTTTTACAGGTTTGCCATAGGCACACAATAGGATGGTGCGATACTACAGTTGACCTCACTACCGAGGGTTTCGCAAACAAGCCACCAGTCAAGTCAATCCCCGCGACTCCCCCGGCAACAAAACAGACGGCCCACCAAGGGCCGTCTGTTTCTATCTACGAGATATCGTGCGGGCCGAGGACCGCCCCTACATACCGCCCCACTATCACTCGGGGTGGGCGGCCTAGCCGCCCACCATGTTGATCATGAACTCGACGCGGTCGCCGTCTGAGAGCTTCGTCTGGCGCGTGGCCTGCTCGTCGTTGACCAGGACAACGATCGCCGCCTCCTCTTCGCCGAAGAAGCCTTCTTTGTGGATAATGTCTGACGGAAGCATGCCATCCCGGAACTCCACCTCATATCGCTCCTTGCCGGATAACGAACGCTCGGCGAGCAGATTGTACATTCGTACCTGTATCAAGACGATTCCAGTGTATCGTGCCAAGTTGCAAAGAGCGGTTGAATCAATGCCAACGATGGCTGAGCTCCGCTCAGCTCGGCAGTTCCTCCGGAACTGCGGCCTATGAAGCCGTGGGAACGCTGCCGGCGATGGCTGAGCTCCGCTCAGCTTGGCAGAAGCTCACGCTTCTGCAGGCAACGTACCAGCGCTCGCTTGGCAGAAGGTTCGCTTTTACCGACAATGTAGGTGTGATGAGCATGCTGAGAAGCAAACAGGCGCTCACATGGATAACACTGGACGGCGCCGCAATCGGTCTCTTGCTGACAATTGTGGGCTTTGTCCTCGTAGACGATGTGCTCGTCGGTATCCTCGCGCTGGCGGCGGCCATCATCCTGTTTTCGACCTTCCTCTACCTCTCGCGCAGCGGAGAAGAGCCGCTGAGCCAGGCATCATCACAGCAGGAGGTTGAGAGCGACGTTCCGGTGCATGCGACCACAGGGCTCTACCGCTGGTGGGTCTTCCGCGACCGCGTGTTGGAAGAGATCGCTCGCGCGGAGCGCCAGAAGCGCGACCTCGCCCTCGTCTTGCTTGAGCCTAGCGACCTGACCGATGAGGCAGCTGACGAAGCTCGATTGCAAGCAGCCAACGTCCTCCGCCGTACGGTCAGGAACGGAGATTTCTTCGCCCAATACGACGACGATCATTTCGTAGTGATGCTGCCCGAGGCCGACGCGAACGGCGCGCGCACGGCAGCGAATCGGCTGCTCTCTAGCCTGCGCGCCTCTGAAGAACTCTCTCTACGCTGGCGGGCCGCGCTGGTGACGTACCCCAAACATGGCGCAACGCCCGACGAACTGATCGATCGGGCCCAGATGGTCCTGCGTCCCGGCAGGCTGGAGAGCGCCAGGCGCGGTAGTTAGCGGCTGCGGAGCCAGACAGCATCTGCGAAAGGAGCCTGTCTTTCGACAGGCTCCTTATGATGACGGTGGTTACCGCGCTGGCATTTAGGCAGCGCGGGTCTGCTCCGAGGGCAGGCTTAGGCGTGGAGAACGGCTGCCACATCCTCCAGCCCCAGCTCCTCCAGCTTGGCCTTGCTCGGCGTGGCGGTTTCCAGATCCCAGTCGCAGGCCGTTAGGAAGTCCTTCTCCAACGCCTCGGTGTCCAGTTTGACGCCATCGAGCGGGCCGCCCTCCTGCGGCGGGTTGCCGACTAGGCGGGCCGGGATGTGCCGCTTCGTAACGATGTCTCCCTCACGGACGCTGAAGGCCATGCGCAGGTTCGCGATGCGTTCGCCGGCCTTGAGAATCTCTTCCGACGTTGTGTCCCAGCCGGTCGTGCTGTTTACCCACTCCGGCATCTTGCCGTTGGGGCCGGCCATCATGATGAACTGGCACATGCCGAGGGAGTTAACTACGTGCATGTACTCGCTTGCGCCCTTGTGGTGCGCACCGCGGCCGCTGTGCTTGGCCTTATCTTGCTCCATGGCAGGCACGTCCCACTCGGTGCGAGCGGCGCCCTCGTACTGCGTGTGGCGCGCGGGCGTCGGGTCGAGCTTGTAGGTCGTGAAGTACTCAGGCTGAAGCTTGGGGTCGTGCATCGGCAGCTCTTCGCCGCCGACCTCCATTGCGAACTCGGCTGTGCGCTCTCTGCCCAGCTTCTCCGAGGCGGTCTTGACGCCGTCCGCGAAGACATCGCCGATGCCTTTACGCTCGCCCATCAGCTTCAGGAAGTCGATAATCGCTTCGGTGTTGCCCCACGTCAGCTCGATGCCACCGGTGTCTTCCTTGGTGATGATGCCCTTCTCGTAGCATTCCATCGCGAAGGCGACCGTGGCGCCCGCAGAGATGACGTCGATGCCGTACTGGTTGCAAAGGTGGTTGGCGTACTGCAGCGCGTCGATGTCGGCGCTGAGCATCATGGTGCCGAAGCCGCAGGCTGCCTCGTACTCGGCACGGTGCGTATGCGCAGGGTACGGGTACTTGGGATTGTTCTTGATCTGTGAGTCGGCTTCGTCTTCGGCGTCCAGCTTCGCGATCTCAGCCTTGACCGCATCGGGAGCCTCCGCGCTCGCGAGCGATTCCTGGAGCGTCGTGCGCTCTTCCGCCCGTTTCGTGATGCGCTCCTGGGCCTTCTCTTCCTGCTCGTCCCAGCCATAGCTCTCCGCGCCACAAGCGAGCGGGCAGTGCCAGCAAGCGTACTTCTTCTCCATCTTCGCGTTGAACAACGGGGCGGCCAAGTTGGCGGCGTCCGGGAACTCGGCCGAGCCGATGCCACCCCAGTTCTTCACCGGCGAGTCGCCGGACAGGGCTGAGCCAGCCGTGATGCCGGTGGTACCGAAATTGCGGAAGAAGTCCGCGAGGGGTTTGACGAACTCGTCGAGGCCGGAGCGCACCTGTTTGTAGATCTCCTTCTCGCCGGCCAGCGTCTTCTTGGAGGCCAACACAACGATGGCCTTGACCTTCTTGGAACCCATCACGGCGCCGAGGCCGCTGCGGGCAGCCAAGCGGCCGCGCTCGTTGCAGATGCCGGCCATCAGCGACATGGTCTCGCCAGCGGGGCCGATGCAGGCCACGCTGGCCTTCTTGCCGTGACGCTCCTTGAGCTTGTCCTCGACATCGATGGCGAGCATGCCCCAGAGATCGCTCGCGTCCTTGATCTCGACCTTGTCATCGTCGATCAGGATGTACACCTGCTTCTCGGAGATGCCGTTCAGCAGGATGCCGTCCCAGCCGGCGTGCTTCAGGTATGGTCCGAAATCCCCGCCGCAGTTCGCATCGCCCCAACCGCCGGACTTTGGCGACTTGGCAACAGCCTGGTAGCGGATGCCGAACAGCGGCGTGCCGGTCAGCAGGCCGGGGAAGAAGCCAAGGACGTTGTCCGGGCCGAGGGGGTCGGCGCCTGCGGGAATGCGGTCGAACAGCAGCCGCGAACCGAGCCCGTAGCCGCCCAGATACTTGCGATACGTCTCCTCCGGGATCTCTTCCGGTTCCGCGGTGCCTGCCGTGAGATTAACGTCGAGAATCTTGCCGTTGATGGCCTCGTTCAGCATGGACTACTCCTTAGTTGCTGTTCCGTTTTTTGAATGGCGTAAAACGTCACATAAATACAAGTGCGGAGAGATTATACACAAGCCGCAGTGGAAATGCACCAGGGCCACCTGTCTCAGGGCGTCTCGCCATCGTTTTCCGAACCTTCGTCGAGGTCATCGACCGGCGACTCGACCTCCGCGGGGGCGTCTTCCCAGGGCAAAACGCGTAGGATCCCTCCCTGGAAAGCGGGCGATTCCACCGATCATACCAGGAGCCCAATGGTCAGGCTGCGCTGCGGAAGCGTCATCGCCTATAATGCCCGTCGAGCACTACAACCCCGAGCACGAACAACGTCTGGAGGACGCATGACGGCTAATTGGGAGATCGACACGCTGGAGAACGGCCTTCGCGTGGTCACCACATCTGTTCCGACCGCGCAGTCCGTCAGCGTAAACGTCTTCGTCGGCGTCGGCTCCCGCGCGGAGGTGACGCGCACGAACGGCCTCTCGCACTACATCGAGCACATGTTGTTTAAGGGCACCGAGCGCCGGAAGACGTCGATCGATATCGCCGAAGCGATCGAAGGCGCAGGCGGCGTCCTCAACGCCTACACGAGCCAGGAAATAACCTGCTACTGGAACCAGGTACCGTTCGACAAGCTCCCGTTAGCGATGGACGTGCTGGCGGACATGATGCAGCACTCGCTACTCGAACAGGAGGAGATCGACCGTGAGCGTACGGTCGTTCAGCAGGAGATCCGCCGCGCCTACGACCAGCCCGGCGCATGGGCGAGCCGGTTGCTCTCCGAGGCGTCGTTCGGCGACCAGCAGCTCGGCTGGCCCGTCGCGGGCACCGTCGAGACGGTCGAGGAGATGAACCGCCAAGACTTCATGGACCACATCGGGACGTGGTACGTGCCACAGAACATGGTGATCAGCGTCGCGGGGAACACGACGCACAAGGCGGTCGTCGAGGAGACCCGCAAGCTCTTCGGCGAGCTGACGGGCGATGCCGCACCGTCAATTGAACCGGCCAAGGAGGGACGTCCAGAGCGCAACATCATCGTTGAGGACCGCGACATCACCCAGAGCAACCTCGGCATGAGTCTCCGAGCCGTCTCACGAACGGACCCGGACCGCTATCCGTTGACGATCCTGAATGCCGTGCTCGGGCGCGGCATGAGTTCGCGCCTGTTCAAAGAGGTACGCGAGCGTCGCGGCCTGGCGTACTCTATTGGCTCCGGCGTCACGCGCTACAACGACACTGGTGTACTGAGCATTAGCGCCGGCGTCACGGCGGAGCACGTGACGGAGACGACGCAGGTGATCAAGACGGAGCTGATGAAGCTCGTCGACGATTTGGTTGGCAACAAGGAGATGACGAAAGCGCGCGACTACACGACCGGCAGCTTCCGCCTTAGCCTGGAGTCGCCGATGGCGCTGGCTCAGCGCACGGGCGAGCTGTTGTTGATGCTCGGGGAAATCGAGCCGGTCGACGACATCGTCGAGCGGCTCAAGGCTGTGACCGCGGAAGACGTCCAGCGGGTCGCGCAGCGCCTCTTTCGCGACGACAACCTGTCGATGTCGCTGGTGGGCCCAGGCGCTGACGCGAGCGAGCTAGCGAAGGCGCTGGCGGCATAGCCAGATGGCCGTCTACGTCTTGCGCACGTGGAGGATCAAGCCGGGCACCTGGCGGGAGTTCCAGCAGCTTTCGAACGACGGTGTTTGGCCCGCGATGGAGGCGGCCGGCGCAACGATCATCGGGCTGTGGACGACGATTATCGGCGACGGCAACGAGGTCGTGCTCGTCACGCGCTACGATGACCTCGCGATGTGGGAGCGGACACGCTTTTCCCAGCCCGCACCTCAAGGCGTGGACGAACCAGTCTGGAAGAAAGGGCGCGAGGCCGTAATGAAGCGTCAGGCGCTCACGGAGTCAACCCACGCACGCGTCATGACGCCGAGCGAATTTCGCGCACCATAGCTAGGAATACTATGCTCTACCGATCGCATCTGTTCGTGCCGGGAGGCCGCAAGGAGCTGCTCGAGAAGGCCAGCGGTTTCGCTGCGGACGTCCTCTGTCTCGACCTAGAAGAGTCAGTCCTGCCAGAAGAGAAGCCCCATGCTCGCGAGCTGGTGAAGGAAGCTATCCCGCGCCTTGCGGAGGCCGGTAGGCGGGTTCACGTACGGGTCAACAGCATGCAGAGCGGCGAGACTAAAGACGACTTGGCAGCCGCAGTGCAGGCGGGCCTGAGCGGCGCCGTGCTGGCGAAGACAGAGTCGGCGGCGGCAGTACGGCAGGTTGACGTGCTGCTGCGCGAGCAGGAGCTTGCTCACGATGTCAGGCCGGGCACAGTCGACCTGATCGTCGCGATCGAGTCGGCCGGCGGGCTGCTGCGCTGCGAGGAGATCAGCCACGCCTCGACGCGGCTGACCGGCCTGATGCTGGGCGGCGAGGATTTCGCATTCGACATGGGCATTCGCCGCACCAAGGACTCGCACGAGCTGACGCACGCCCGCAGCGTCATCGCGGTCTGCGCCCGCGCCGCGGGCATGCAGGCGTTCGACACGCCCTGGGCGCACATCGATGACATCGATGGTCTCATCGCCGAGGCGGAGCAGGCGCGGGCCTTGGGCTTCAGCGGCAAGTACGTCATCCATCCGAAGCACATTGAGCCGGTCCACGAAGCCTTCAGTCCCAGCGAAGAGGAGATCATCTACGCTCGCAAGGTGCTGGAAGCCTGGGAAGACGCGCAGGCCAAGGGACTCGGCGCGGTGCAGCTGGACGGCCACATGGTAGACCGCCCGATTGCCGAACGCGCGAAGCATATTGTCGACCAGGCGGAGGCGATCGCGGCCACGGCCGTCGCCGCTGCTACCAGCAACGGCGCTGGAGCCAACGGCGGCGCTGTAGTCAGCGGCGGCGCCAGCGCGGATCAATGACCGATCAAGGCCCCGACAGGCCACCTCTTCCCAAGAACGCAATCGTCATCCTGCTGGATTCGCTCAACCGCCACATGCTGGGCGGCTACGGTGGGACCGAGTTCGACACTCCCAACCTCGACGCGTTCGCGAAACGCTCGCTGGTGTTCGAGAAGCACTACGCCGGCTCCTTGCCATGCATTCCGGCTCGCCACGACCTGCTCTGCGGATCGCTGGACTTCCTCTGGAAGCCCTGGGGGTCGATCGAACTCTGGGAACAGTCGCTCACAGCTCACCTCCGTCGCGCCGGCATCACGACGCAGCTCGTCACCGACCACCCGCATCTGTTCGAGACGGGAGGCGAGAACTACCACACCGATTTCAACGGCTGGCAGTACGAACGCGGCCACGAGAGCGACCCCTGGAGGACGCGGCCCGACGATAGCTGGATCGGGGCACCGATGTTCGGCAGGCAGTTCATGCCCTACGACAACTCGCGCGGCTACTTCCGCGAGGAGCAGGACTTCCCCGGGCCCAAAACGATGTCGGCGACGGCTGCCTGGCTGGACGAGAACGCGGGCTACCACGACCGCTTCTTCCTGTTCGTAGACGAATTCGACCCGCATGAGCCGTTCGATACGCCGGAGCCGTACGCCTCCATGTACGACGACTCCTGGGAGGGGCCGCACCTGATCTGGCCGCCGTACATCA
>JADFPV010000056.1 GCA_022562155.1 Chloroflexota bacterium | reverse complement strand
CTAGTCATCGCGACGAAGGTCTTCAACCCACAAGGACCGGGGCCGAACGACATGGGCCTGTCTCGTAAACACATCATCCAAGCCTGCGAGGACTCGCTACGACGGCTCGACACCGAATACATCGACCTGTACCAGGTCCACGCCGACGACAACAACACGCCGCTGGAAGAGACGCTCTCGGCACTCGACCAACTCGTCCGCGATGGCAAGGTGCGATACATCGGCGCGTCCAACCACACGGCCTGGCGTCTGAGCGACGCACTCTGGACGTCGGAATCGAATGGCCTGGCGCGCTATGACTGTCTGCAGCCGCTCTACAACCTCGTCGAGCGCGGTGTCGACCAGGAACTCCTGCCGCTTTGCCGGGACAAGGGTGTCGGCGTCATCGCATGGAGCCCGCTGGCGGGAGGTTTGCTGACAGGCAAATACCGCGGCGAGACCGCGGACGACGCCCGGCTCAATCAACCGGGCCGCCCACCGATGGGCGCCACCGTCGATCGAGAAGCGATCCTCGATACGCTCATCAAGATCGCCGATGGCCTAGACGCGACACCTGCCCAAGTCGCCCTCAGATGGGTGATGAACCAAGACGGGCTCACGTCGGCCATTGTAGGAGCGCGCAACATCGAGCAACTCGACGACAACCTCGGCGCGGTCGACCTGACACTCGAGGGCGACGCCTGGAAGGAGCTCGATCGGGTGTCCAGGCTTCCGCTGACGTATCCGTCCGGACTCGTGATGATGATGCAGCGACGCCGGCAGGCACAGATGGCGAGCGCTCAGTCGTAGCAGGCGCGTTGTCCTAGCAGACGGCGGCTATCGCGCCGTCTTAGCGCGTCAGCGCGTGGTCTTTCACGAACTGGGCAAACACGTTGGCCAAACGTTCCGGCGCCTGCGCGTTCAAATAGTGGCCGACGCCATGGAAGACATGCAGATGCCGAACGTCTTCGTTCAGCGATAGGTAGTACTGCAACGGGTACTGCGGGTGCACGATATCGTCGGCGTCGCCGCCGATCACCAGTGTCGGCACATTAAGGTTCGCCGCAACGTCATCGATGCCCTTCCACGGAGGCCGCTGGCCCTTGCGCCGTTCCGGTGGATTATTGTCGATGTCCCGCCGAAGCGCTTCCCGCACGTCCTTCGGCAGCCCTAGGTGCTGTCCTTCCCAACGGGCCTGTACGTCCGGCGCTTCCGGATTGCGGACTCGTATCTTCGCGCTGCCCGGCTTGGGCAGCTCGCTGATGATCGGTGGTCCAGCCATCTGCACGAGAGCATCTAACCGATTGGCGTGGTCTCGCGCGTAGTACGCCGCAACCAGCGTCCCCAGCGAGTGCCCAACGAGTGTGAACGTCTCTAGGTCGAGAGCATCGACAGCGTCCGTAAGCTGCTTGGCGTACGACTTGGGACTGTAATCCTCCTCAAGCGCCGAGCGATCGGACCCGCCTGCCCCTAACAGGCTGAGCGCGATCGATCGAATTCCTTGTTTAGCCAGCTCGCCTTGAACGCTATGCCAGATGCGCCCGGACGATGTCGCGCCGTGAACGAGTACTATCACACGATCGCCTGATCCGGCGTCGACGTACTCGAGACTGAACGGGCCTGCCTGAACCTTGCTCATCGCGCCCTAGTCTAGCGTTCGATACTTCACACAACAACCGGACTGAGAGCGACGTGTCTTGTACCCTGAGCAGCATGACAAGGACTTCAGCCCCGGAAGCGTCCGCACACCTGCCCGCTGGCTGCACGATACGTCCGCCCTTGCTCGATGATCTCAACGCGGTTGTCAGGCTGCTGAAAGACTGCGACGCTCATGACTACGGGGAGGCCGAAGAGACAGAGGAGTCGATCCGCGACCACTGGCGCCCAATGTCTCTTGAGCACGACGCCCGCATCGTTGTCGATTCCGCAGGAAGCATCGTCGGCTACGCGGACCAGGCCAAGCGCAACCCCGTCCGGCTTCCCGGCTACGCCCGTGTGCACCCAGACCATCGCGAACGCGGCATTGGCTCCGCGCTCACAGATTGGGTCGAGGCACGGGCGGCACTGCGCATCCAGGACGCTCCAGAAGGTGCGCGCGTCCGGCTGCAGTTCGGCATGGCACGGGAGAACCAGGCTGCCATCGGTCTTCTGAACGACCGTGGCTACGCGTTCGCGCGCGGCTTTCAACGGATGGTAATCCAATTACCCTCCCAGCCGCCCGTGCCAGTGTGGCCTGCCGGGGTCGAAGTAAGGCAGTACGTAAAGGGCCCCGACGACGAACCAACATGGAGCGCCGTCGAGGAGGCATTCGAGGACCACTGGGGGAACGTGCGTTCCAGCTTTGAGGATTGGAGTAAGACCTTCGCACGCGAGAGCTTCGACCCTTCACTGTGGTTTCTCGCCACCGACGGCGACAAGATCGCAGGCGCATCGCTATGCAGCAATCGTGATGACATGGGCTGGGTCGGTTCGCTGAGCGTCCGCCGACCTTGGAGGCGCCAAGGCCTCGCTATCGCGCTGCTCCATCACACCTTCGCTGAGTTTTACCGGCGCGGGCAAGAGACTATCGGCCTCGGCGTCGACTCGTCGAGCCTCACCAGCGCCGCGCGCGTGTATGAGCGAGTTGGCATGCACGCTGACCAACACGGGATCGTATACATGAAGGTCTTGCGCGACGGAATAGAGATCTCCACGGAGGCGTTGAACTAGCGATGGCCGTCTACATGATCCTCGAGATCGAGGTCGTCGACGCGGACACCTACGCCGGCTACGTGAAGCAGGCGCCGGCTACGGTCGAGCAGTACGGCGGCCGCTACCTAGTGCGCGGCGGAGCCGTCACGCCCCTTAGCGGTGAATGGGAACCGCAACGCATGGTCGTAATCGAGTTCCCAACAATGGAGCGATCCCAGGAATGGCTAACATCGCCCGAATACAGCGCGATCGCTCCCTTGTGAGAACGATCCACGAAGGGCAAGGCCATTGTGGTTGAGGGTCACGAAGCCTGACCCGCTTCACGAAGTCCTCCGCTATACTGGCCATCAATGAGCGAAGTCCTACTAGTCGAAGCAACCGAAGAGCTTCAGTCGCTGGCTGCCAGCCTCGAGGAAGCCGGTCTCCACGTGAGCACCTGTTCGCTTCGGGAGGCGTCAGAGCATCTGGAAAAAGGCGACCTGGTAGACGTCCTGCTCCTGAGCCTCATCGATCAACCGGACCCTGTCGAGGTGCGCGACCTGCTGCGCGCCGACCGTCTTTCGCCACGGTCAGCCGTGCTCGCCATCCTGCGCCCAGAGCAGCTGGACGCGCTCGATCCTATGCTGTCGCTGGACGATTTCGTGGTGCTGCCAGCGGCAACGGAGGAAGTCATCGCCCGTATCCAGCGAGCTATCCAGGCGCGAGCCGACGGCCAAGACACGAACCAGATCCACTGCGGCGACCTCACAATCGACCAGGACGGCTACAAGGCCTTCGTCGGTAACCGCACGATCGAACTGACCTACAAGGAGTACGAGCTGCTCCGGTTCCTGGCGCTCAACCAGGACAAGGTCTGCACACGCGAGATGCTGCTCAGCCGCGTTTGGGGCTACGATTTCTACGGCGGCGGGCGGACTGTCGATGTCCACATCCGGCGCCTCCGCAGCAAGATCGAAGACCGCGGCCACACCTTCATCCAGACCGTGCGCAACGTCGGCTACCGCTTCCACGCGGGGTAGCTGCTCAACTCACACTCCGCCAACTTCGTCGCGTGTGACGCGCGCGAGCGTGTTAACAGGCCCGTAACCTACCCGCAACTTACTCGTAACGTCCCCGCAACTCGCCCGAAACTTTCGCTCCTTACACTTCGATCAACTAGGTGCAGTTGAGGAGGTATTGGGTATGGGTTTAATGAAACGTGTGGGGTTTCAAGTTGCCATCGGCGGGGCCGCCGCTGGCATCGCGTTGCTCTTTATGACAGGGTCGGCGTGGGCTCAGGAGCCTGATCCGCAGATCGCCGATCTGATAGCAGCGATCGACACGGCATGGCTGCTGATTGCAGCCTTCCTCGTGTTCTTCATGCAGGCCGGCTTCGCAATGCTTGAGGCGGGCTTCGTCCGTTCCAAGAACGTCGCGAATATCCTGATGAAGAACCTCTTGGACGTGTCGGCGGGTGCCATCGCCTTCTGGGCCATCGGTTGGGGGATTGCATACGGCTTTAGCGGCGACGCCACGAACGGCTTCGTTGGCAACGGCCACTTCTTCCTAGTTGGCTTCGATGACTGGGCAAGCTGGATATTCCAGTTCGCCTTCGCCGCGACCGCCGCGACGATCGTCTCCGGAGCGATGGCCGAACGGACGGCGTTTCGCGCCTACCTGTTCTACACAGTCTTTATCACTGGCCTCATCTACCCCGTGGTCGTGCACTGGGTGTGGGACGGCAACGGTTGGCTCACTGCCTTTACTGACAACCCCATCGGGACCAACGGCTACCTGGACTTCGCCGGCTCCAGCGTCGTGCACATGGTTGGCGGCTTCGCAGGACTGATGGGCGCGATCATTGTCGGCCCGCGCATCGGGAAGTACGGGAAGGACGGCTCGATCAATCCCATCCCGGGTCACAGCATCAGCCTGGCCGCGCTGGGTGTGTTCATCCTCTGGTTCGGCTGGTACGGCTTCAACCCAGGTTCGACCCTCGGCCTCACGGGCGGATTTGCCGACCTAGCCGCCAAAGTCGCTGTGAACACCACGCTTGCGGCCGGGGCAGGCGCAGTCGGCTGCGCCTTCCTGTCGCGGGCGCGCAGCAGCCACTACGACATGGGCCTTACGCTCAACGGCGCCCTCGGCGGGCTCGTCGCCATCACCGCCCCATGCGCGGTCGTCGAGCCTTGGGCAGCAGTGATTATCGGTTTGATCGCGGCGCCAGTGGTCATTTTCGGCATCGAGGGCCTTGATCGCCTCGGCATCGACGATCCAATTGGCGCGGTCGCCGTGCACGGGTTCGCCGGCATATGGGGAGTCCTATCGGTTGGGCTGTTCGCCTCGCAGAGCGGCATCGCTCAAGCCTACGTCGCCAGCGATCAGTATGGCCTACTCCTCGGCGGCGGCGTGCAGCAGCTTGGCATCCAGGCACTGGGGGTGGTTGTCATCGCGGGCTGGACCATGGCAACATCAGGCCTCTTGTTTACCATTATCAAGTACACGGTTGGCCTACGCGTCAGTCCGGAAGAGGAGGAGCGGGGCTTGGACTTAGGCGAGCACGGTGTGGAAGCCTACCCAGACTTCCAGCCATCGCCCAGCCTCGGCGGCGCGTCCATCATCCCTGGGATCAGTGGCACCGTATCAACCGCGCCCACCAGCGGCCGAGAATAGTAAACTAATGACCGTCCGGCGCCCGCTGAAGCGGGCGCCGGACGACGAGGGAGAACGGCTCAGACGAGCACCGTAAGCTAAGGAGCAGAATGCTGTGAAAAAGATAGAAGCCATCATCCGACCTGAGAAGCTGCCCATCGTGAAGGCAGCGTTGGAGGAATCCGGCTATCCAGGCATGACCATCACGGAAGTCCGCGGACACGGCGTTCAGAAGGGCATTAAACAGCAGTGGCGAGGCCGCGAATTCATTGTGGAGTTTCTCCCAAAGGTGAAGCTGGAGGTGGTCGTCTCGTCAGATGAAGATGTCGATCGCATTCTCGGCCTCATCAAGGACAACGCCGCCACGGGTGAGATCGGCGACGGCAAAGTGTTCATTATCGACATCTCAGACGCGATGCGGGTACGAACCGGCGAGAGAGGAGCTTCAGTGATCTAGTCGGGACCGCGGGTTCCGGATTGTAAATCCTGTAACACAAACGTAACATAGGCGAAACATCGCAGAAACGTCCGGCTTTCACACTGCACAGGTAAACAAGACAGCAGTGTTTTGGGGAGGTTTCTGCCATGATTGATACTGGCGATACTGCGTGGATGTTGGTAGCCACGGCCCTCGTCATGTTCATGACACCTGGGCTTGCGTTCTTCTACGGAGGTTTGGTTCGAAACAAGAACGTGCTGAGCACGATGATGCACAGCTTCATCGTCATCGGCCTTGTTTCCGTCCTCTGGGTGATCGTCGGCTACTCGCTGGCGTTCGGATCGGACTGGTTCGGAGGCCTCGTAGGGAATCCGTCCGATTTCTTCGGGATGAAGGACGTCGGTCAGGAACCGGGACCTTACGCCGATACGATCCCGCACGTTCTCTTCATGGTCTTCCAGATGACGTTCGCAATCATCACACCAGCTCTGATTACGGGTGCCTTCGCCGAACGGGCCAAGTTTGGACCGTTTCTGGTCTTTATGGCCCTCTGGTCGCTGCTAGTGTATGCGCCGATAGCCCATTGGGTCTGGGGTGACAGCGGTTGGCTGCAGGACCTCTGGGGTGGTGGCGCACTGGACTTCGCGGGCGGCACGGTGGTGCACATCAACGCTGGTGCCGCAGCACTCGTCGCGGCCGTTTTGTACGGACGGCGCGTTGGCTACGGGCGGGAGCCGATGGAGCCGCACAACATTCCGTTCGTGCTACTAGGCGCCGCCATCCTGTGGTTCGGCTGGTTCGGCTTTAACGCCGGCAGCGCGCTGGCGGCGGACGGCATCGCTGCCAACGCGTTCACGGTCACGTTCATAGCGACGGCCGCCGCGATGTTTACTTGGGCGATGCTGAGCTGGATGTTCGCCGGCAAGCCAAGCGCGGTAGGAGTAGCAGCCGGTGCGGTTGCCGGGCTGGTCGCCATCACGCCGGCGGCAGGCTTCGTCGATGTGATGCCGGCGCTGGCCATAGGCGTTGGCGCCGGGCTGTTCTGCTATGGCGCGGTTCAGCTCCGCATCCGTCTGCGCCTTGACGATTCACTAGACGTCGTCGGCGTGCACGGCGTCGGAGGCGCCTGGGGCGCGTTCGCGACCGGGATCTTTGCCGTCGCTGCCGTTGGTGGTGGCGCCGGTCTGATCGACGACAACGCAGGACAGCTCGCGAGGCAGCTGACTGGAATCGGCGCCACGTTCGGCTACTCCTTCCTGGTAACGTTAGTCATCTTAAAGGTCCTGGACTTGACGGTTGGCCTGCGGGTAGAAGAGGAAGCAGAGCGTATTGGGGTCGACCAATCCGAGCACGGCGAGCGAGGGTATGTGTTTGACGTCTAGCCCTGTGCTAGCGTAGCAACGGAGGATTTACACATGAAAAAGATCGAAGCGATCATCCGGCCCGAGAAGCTGGACGCGGTAAAGAACGCACTTGAGGACGCCGGATTCATCGGCCTGAACATCGTGCATGTCACCGGGAGAGGCGTCCAGAAGGGTATCGTCCACGGCGGTCGAGGGGGAGAGACATACACCGTCGACATGCTGCCGAAGCTGAAGATCGATGTCGTCGTGAGGGACGCGGACGCACAGAAGGCCGTCGACGCCATCATCGGAGCCGCGAAGACTGGCAACATCGGGGACGGAAAGATATTCATCATGCCGGTCGAGGACGTGATCCGCGTCCGGACCGGCGAACGAGGCGAGGACGCCGTCTAAGGACGGTCGGTAGGTATTAGACCACGGCCGCCAAGGAGGCCACGTCGCTGCTGAGCAACGTGGCCTCCAGAAGCGACTAATTGAGGAGGACTGCGTGTGACACCTGAGGAAGTTGTCAAGCTCATCGAACAAGAGAACATTCAGATCATTGACCTGAAGTTCAACGACTTGCCCGGACTTTGGCAGCACTTTTCGATGCCCGTCTCGGAAGTGACAGACATCAAGGACATTGCCAAGAGCATCTGGAGTGAGGGCGCCGGGTTCGACGGATCCAGTATCCGTGGGTTCCAGAAGATCCAGGAGAGCGACATGATCCTCATGCTGGATCCCGACACGGCGATCATCGACCCGATTATGAAGCATCCTACGATCAGTGTCATCTGCGACATCTACGACCCGCTGACGCGGCAACCGTACTCGCGAGACCCGCGCTACATCGCGAAAAAGGCCGAGAAGTATCTCAAAACGACGGGCATCGCGGACATGAGCTATTGGGGACCGGAAGCCGAGTTCTTCATCTTCGATGACGTCCGTTACGACCAGACCGAGAACTCCGGCTACTACTACATCGACTCCATCGAGGGCGAGTGGAATACCGGCCGTGAAGAGAACCCCAATCTCGGCTACAAGCCGCGCTTCAAGGAAGGCTACTTCCCCGCGGCGCCACACGACTCTCTCCAAGATCTACGCACCGAGATCATCCTCGAGATGGCCAAGGTCGGCATCCCCATTGAGGTGCATCACCACGAAGTCGCTACCGCTGGCCAGTGCGAGATCGACATGCGATACGACGAGCTACTCACTGTGGCCGACCGCATGATGTGGTACCGCTACATCGTCAAGAACGTGTGCCACAGGAACAACAAGGTAGCAACGTTCATGCCTAAGCCGCTCTACGGCGACAACGGCTCCGGCATGCACACGCACCAGAGCCTCTGGAACGGCGACACCAACCTATTCTTCGATGAGAGCGGTTACGCCCTGACAAGCGAGATGGCGCGGCACTACATCGGCGGCCTGCTGAAACACGCGCGCGCGCTGATGGCCATCTGCGCGCCGACGACAAACTCATACAAGCGCCTGGTCCCCGGCTACGAAGCGCCCGTGAACCTGGTGTACTCGGCCCGTAACCGGAGCGCCGCCGTCCGCATCCCTGTGTACACGGACAGTCCGCAGAGCAAGCGGCTGGAGTTCCGCTCGCCGGACAACACCTGCAACCCGTACCTGGCCTTCTCCGCGATGCTGATGGCCGGCCTGGACGGGATCCAAAACGGCATCGACCCGGGCAAGCCGCTCGACAGCAACACGTACGAGCTCAGCGATGCCGAGGAAACAGCCTTGAAGACCGTGCCCGGATCGCTAGAGGAAGCGCTGGACGCGCTCGAGGAAGACCACGAATTCCTGCTTAAGGGAGGCGTCTTCACTCAGGACGTGCTGGACGTATGGATCGAATTCAAGCGACAGCAGATAGACGAGATCAATCTGCGGCCGCACCCGTACGAGTTCCACCTCTACTTCGATATGTAGCGAGTTCAGAGCCCGATCTCGCCGAAGGGGGTTGCCTGGACAGGGCAGCCCTCTTCGACGCCCCGCACTTGTAACCCCCTCTTAACACAGCCGCACGCTTTCCGTAACACAGCCTTCCTATACTGAGACTGGGTCCGAGACAAGCCATCGGAGGTGAAGACCATGGACGACCAACGGGCATTTGTGCTGCAGACATGCAAGGACCAGGACATCAAGTTCATCCGGTTCTGGTTCACGGACATCCTTGGGTCGCTCAAGAGCTTCGCGATCACGGTGGAGGAGCTCGAGCAAGCGATGGAAGAGGGCATGGGATTCGATGGCTCATCGATTGAAGGATTTGCGCGCATCGACGAGTCGGACATGTTGGCGATGCCGGATCCTACGACATTCCAGCTCCTTCCTTGGCGTCCGAAAGAGCGCGGCGTGGCGCGCATGTTCTGCGATATCGTCATGCCGGACGGGACACCATTCGAAGGCGACCCGCGTTACGTCCTAAAGCGCAACCTGAAGCGCGCAGCAGACCTGGGCTACACATTCTACGTCGGTCCGGAGCTGGAGTTTTTCTACTTCAAGGCCGCGGACGACCCGTCGGTGCTCGACCGCGGCGGCTATTTCGACCTGACACCGCTCGATGCGGCATCCGACCTCCGCCGCCAGACGGTGCTCACGCTGGAAGAGATGGGCATCGGCGTCGAGTACAGCCACCACGAAGTAGCTCCCAGCCAGCACGAGATCGACCTGCGCTACACGGACGCGCTCACGATGGCCGACAACGCGATGACCTATCGCCTCGTGGTGAAGGAAGTCGCGATGGCGAACGACGTATATGCCACGTTTATGCCCAAGCCCTTGGCCGACGAAAACGGCTCTGGGATGCACACACACCAGTCGCTCTTCAAAGGGGAGAGAAACGCCTTCTTTGAAGCCGGTGATCCACATCACCTGTCCCCGATTGCCAAGGCCTACATTGCAGGGCTGATGCGGCATGCGAAGGAGATCACCCTGGTCACCAACCAATGGGTCAACTCCTATAAGCGGCTCGTGCCAGGGTACGAAGCGCCGGTCTACATAACCTGGGCGCTGCGTAACCGCTCCGACCTGATCCGGATACCCGAGTACAAGCCCGGCAAGGAGGTGGCGACACGCATTGAGTACCGGGCGCCGGATGGAGCCTGCAACCCGTACCTTGCGTTCGCCGCGATGCTTGCGGCCGGCCTCGCGGGCATCGAGCACGAGTACCCGCTCCCGGATTCGACAGAGGAGAACAAGTTCGAGATGTCTGAGGAAGAACTGACGGCCAAGGGCATAGAAATGCTACCCGGCGCGCTCGATGAGGCGATCCGCGAGACCGAGAAGAGCGACCTCATGCGCGAGTGCCTAGGCGATCACGTCTTCGATAGCCTTATCAAGAACAAAAAGATCGAGTGGGCCGAGTATCGGGCTCACGTCTCGGACTTCGAGCGCGATCGCTACCTGAGCATCCTCTAGCACACATCCGGCCTGAAGCAGAGACGGCATGGAGCATGCCGTCTCTGTTTCGTGTGAAGCGTCACAGCGTTTGTATTGACAGATTCGATACGATTAGTGACAATGGGGCATCCCCGCTAGGCCTGGAGGATTCTGATGCTTAGAACCCTACTCCGTTTCTCATTGGTCTTCGTCGTGATCGGCCTCGCAATGACGCTACGCCCGGCTGGTCCTGCGTCGGCGGTCGTCCACCTCGCCGAGGTCCACGAGATCATGGTGGGCTTTAACGGCGACCCAGACGTGCAATACATCGAGATCAACATGCGGCTGGGCGCCCAGAACATCACGACCCTCGCGACTCTGGCGTCATTTGATTCATCAGGGACGTTCATCGACGCGGACGCGGGTACCACAGGCGACCAGCCACTGATCACCTTTCCGAACAACGTGCCGAACTCAGGCGCTGAAATTCGCTGGATCGTAGGCACGACCGAGTTCGAGACAGCTTCGGGGATCACGGCTGACTTCGTGATTCCGGCCAGCCCCGGTTTACCAACGACCGTCGGGATGGTCTGTCTCTTCGAAGCTCTTCGCGACTTCACGAACCCGTTCCAGAGTGTCGACTGCATCTCCTACGGCGGAGACAGTTTCACAGGCAACAATCCGAACTCCAACCCCTCCGACGCCGCGCCTTCGGGCCCTGGAGACGGAACGAAGAGCCTGACGAGGGTCAACCCTGCTAACTTCATCGGCGGAAAGCCCTGGGCCCAGAGCGACATTGTGAACGACTTCGCGCTCCGCTGCCCCACGCCGGAGAACAACGCCGGTGATATCGCCTTTCTCGGCGATGACGATGACGGCGATGGCCTAACGAACTGCCAAGAGGGCGAGATCGGCACCAACCCATCGGACCCGGACACGGACGATGACGGTTGCACAGACGGGTCCGAACTCGGCCCTGACGAGAAGATTGGCGGGCTGCGCGACCCGCTCAATTCAAACGACTTCTACGATGTGTTGGGCGGGGGCGGTGGGCCACCGGACCAGATCATTGACCTGACGAACGACATCTTCGAGGTGATACAGCACTACGCGCCTACTGGGACGGAGCCGACGTACGATGTCAACTTCGACCGCGGCCCTACGACCGGGCCGAACCCCTGGAATATGACAGCGCCGGACGGCGTGATCGACCTGACAAACGACATCCTGGGTGTGATTCTTCAGTATTTGCATGACTGTAGGTAACGGCCGCTTGACACCCTCGTTCGGCACTAGTACGGTGCTAGCTACCGGTGGGCCCCCGCGCCACCGAAGGAGGCGCGGCACGTTACGACCGGCATTTCCTTTACCAAGGCCCTTAGCGCTCGTGTTGGGTGTTGTCGCCGCGCTCGTCGTCGGCCTCGCCTTGGTCGGTAGCCGTTCTGGCTCACAATTGGCAGCCGCGTCGGGCGGTGGGCCAGAGATGTCGCTCAGCGTCCCAGCCGGCGCGATATCGTGCGGTGGCGGCTCCTGCGACGTAGATTCTGGCGTCCCATTCATACTCTCGGTCAGCGTCGTCGCTGGCCCGGCAGCCGGCTATGTGCTAGTCCAGACATACATCGACTATGGCGTCTTCGACCCGACCGCGAGTGAAGACAGCGCCGGCGCGAATACCTGCTCCGATAGCATGGACAACGGCGGTGGCGATGGCGAGGACCGGTTCGACTCTGACTGCGCGACGGCTAATCTGGCCTACAAACCCGCGGCCCAGCTGTCAGATGAGATCGTCTGGCCGGACTTGGGCACAGAACCGCCAACGCCCCCGATCGTCATGACCGAAGACGGGGTTGGCCTGCTCGGGTTCGGTGGGCTGACGGGCCTGACGCCGCCCCTGCCCGTGAGCACGTTCGTCGGCAGCGTCGTGGAGGTGCAGCTCACCTGCGCCAGTGGAGGCGTTCAGACGGTAATCGATCTCCTCCCGTATAACGATCCGATCGCGAAAACGAAGGGCGCACTGTTCCTGGAGCAAGATGGCACGAAAGTCGTACCGAAGGTCGACTCGCTCACGATCAACTGCGTGGAAGCCGATAAGCTGCCTGAGCCCGGCGACACGGACGGCGACGGCTGTAGCGACCAACGCGAGAACGGTCCCGACGAAACGCTAGGCGGCCAGCGCAGCTTCATCAACCCGTACGACTTCTACGATGTCCTCGGCGGTGGAGGCGGGCCGCCGGACCAGATCATCGACCTGACGAACGACATCTTCGGCGTCATTCAGCATTACGCGCCGACAGGGACCGAGCCTGAGTACGACGTCAACTTTGACCGCGGCCCTACGGCCGGGCCGAACGTCTGGAACATGACAGCGCCGGACGGCGTGATCGACCTGACCAATGACATCCTGGGCGTCATCCAGCAATACCTGCACAGCTGCCAGTAGCGGGCTGCTCCTCCGGAGCAGCCGGGCTAGCCCAACTGCCAAGCTGACCGAAGGTCAGCCGTGATGCCCAACCAAGAAGACGAGAGACAGGAGGCTGCAGTTGGGCTGGCCCAACTGCGAAGCTGACCCAAGGTCAGCAGTAGCCGCCAGAGCTATCAAAAACACATAAAAAGAGGACGGCCCTTTGGCCGTCCTCTTTCTTTTGTAATTGCGCTGAAGCGGTTACTGCAGCGGCGGCATGTACTGCTGCAGGTCCGGGTTCGAGTTCCACTTGAAGAAGCGGCTCTCAGGGTTCGGAATGAAGTTGTAGAAGTGCAGCATCCAGCCATACGGGTTGATGAGGACGAAACCACCCTTGCTGGTGCAGTGAGCTCCCGCGTTCGGGAAGCCTGCGCCCAACTCGATTAGGAATCCGTTGCCAACGCATAGGTTCCAGTGAATGTGCCAGCCGGAGTTGCAGAACCCCACGCACTCATTATCCGGGTCGCCAGATTCGCTGAGGTTATCTTCGTCAATGTTCGTCTGGCCGAATCCGACAGGCTGCACGTCGTTCGGCTGACACGGGCAGCTTACCCCGTAGATAGACCCGGTCGGGCCGGTCGGGACGATGTACCAGGCGCCGATCAGCTGGTCTGGCCGCCCGGCTTGGCCACCCTGCTTCTCGGTACACACCAGCCCGAATGGGTTTGTCAACTGGTGCTGCTGATCCTCCGGAGCCAGAGCAAGGTTCTCGTCGCTCCCGTCATAGAACGGCAGCTGGATGTTCGCAACCTTGGAGATGTGGATGCCCATGTTTGGGACATAGACGCCTCCACTATTGGGGCCGTAGCCATCCGCGACCGCGGCATCGCAATCCTGATACCGCATCATCCCTGCCGTCGCCAGTATCACCTGCGTATCTATATCAGTGCAGTAGGTGTCGTAAGCCAGGATGGTACCCAGGATGTCGTTGGTAAGATCGACAATGCCCCCGCCGCTCACGTCATAGAGCAGCGAGTAGTCAGCATCGCCGGGCTCGGTCTGGTACTTCATGATGACACCGAAGATGTCGTTCGCCAAGTCAACGTAGCCGTCGCCGGTGACATCGAAGCAGCCCGGGGCCAGGTCGTCCCAGTACGCCAGGTTGCCGGCCTCACCGGAACGCGGCAGCGATGATAAGCCGGCTAGTCCCACCACGGCAATCGCGACAACCAAGAGTATGCGTTTCATGGGACCCTCCCTGAACCTGTCCCCTGGATACGTGGCAGTATAGCAGCCGCCTCAACATGTGCAAGGTACAGGTGCCGTTCGAGACGAACATGGCCCCCCAACATGGAGGGCCATGTGCCGCGCGTCAGAGCTCCAATTACGGGAAATCCGGGTTCGTGTTCCACTTCATGAAACGGCCGTCGGGGTTGGGAACAAAGTTATAGAGATGCATCATCCAACCATACAGAGAGAACCATTGATCGGAGTGACTAAGGCAATTTGACTCAGAGGTGTTCTCTCCCGTCACTGCGGCGTTCACGGTACCGAAGTCCCTCACACAGAGGCCGGTGTGCGTGTGCCAGGACGATTGAAACGGCGCCGGGTCTGGGTTGTCCTCGTCGGTATTCGTTAGACCAAAGCCCACCGGCATGACGTTTGGGTCCTGGCACGGGCCAGGGACGGCTTGGAAGTCGCAAACGTCCTGGGTCGGCACGACATACCAGACACCAATAAGCTGTCCAGGCTGGTTGCCGCCCGCATTTGAGTAGACGAGGCCGTACGGGTGGGTCAACTGGTGTTCCTGTTGCTCCGGATGCATGGCCAGGTTCATTGGACTGTCGTCGTAGAACGTCGTGTAGGTATTTAGGTAGTCCATGTTGTACAAGTGGATACCCATCTGGGGAACATCCTGGCTACCCCACGTATAGCCGTCGGCAAAAGCAACGGCAGGATCTTGATACTTCATCGTCGCCACAGTCGCCAGGATCACCTGTGTATCGATCAAGTCGCAGTAGGTGTCGTATGCCTGGATAGTACCTAAGATGTCATTCGTCAGGTCGACGACGCCGCCGCCGCTCACGTCGTAGAGGAGCGAATAGTCCGCGTCGCCAGGCTGTGTTTGGTACTTCATGATCACGCCGAAAATGTCGTTGGCGAGATCCACGTAGCCGTCACCCGTCACGTCGAAGCAACCCGGCGCTAGGTCTGGCCACGTGGGAATGTTGCCGGCCTCGCCAGACCGTGGCAGTGCCGACAAACTCACCAGCCCCACCACTGCGATCGCAAGTACAAGGAACAATCGTCTCATTCGTGCCTCCCAGATCCGGCTCCCCTAGCTAGGTGGCAGTATAGCAGGGCCGTCGAGGTGCAGCAGCCAACAAGGTGCCGCTCGGCTCTTCTTGCGTGACATTCGGCCTCCGGCTGAGGGCGAATTACGGAAGCCATAGCAGCCTTCTACGGGAAAGCTGGGCTCGTGTTCCAGAGCATCAACCGACCGTCTGGCTTGGCACGAAGCTGTACGAGTGCATCGTCCGGACGTAACGTGGAGAGCGGTAGTCGTGGCTCAGGTAAGAGCTTTCAGTAATCTGTTCTCCGCGACGCGCATGGCAGCCGCGGTACGGAAATCGCGTACGTACGGCCGGTGTGCGTGTACAAGCCACCAGGTGCCGGTCGCTCTTACTAAGACGCAGATGTCATCTGTGATGAAGTGCAGGGAGAGGTCGCGACGTCCTAGCCGGAGAGCGGCTCACGTGAGCCGCTCTCCGCGAAGGTGATCCAGCGACAGTTACGGGAACTTCGGGTTCGTGTCCCAGAGCATGAACCGGCCGTCCGGGTTGGGAACGGTGTTGTAGAGGTGCATCATCCAGCCATACGTGGAGAACCAGATAGAGCCGGGGTATAGATCGTAGCACTGCTGCTCGCTTCCCGGGCCCAATTCCCTGTCGACGGCATTGACCCGTGCCCGCGCCCGTTACGCAGAGCCCGAAGTGCTCATGCCAGCCCGCCTGTGGACCTGCCGGGTCCTGATTGTCCTCGTCCGTATTGGTCTCTGACCAGTCCAACGGGGTGCCGGAGCTGATCCTCGCCCGTTACCGGGTCGTAGAACGTCGTGTACTGTACCTGGTACGCACTATTGACCAGGTGGATGCCCATCTGGGGAATATATTGGCCGCCATACGTGTAGCCGTCCGCAAACGCGACGGCGGGGTCTTCATATTTCATGATGGCCAGCGTCCCCAGCACGACTTGGGTATCGGTAAGCGAGCAAGTCGTGTCGTATGATTGGATGACACCGAAGATATCGTTCGTCAGGCCAATGACGCCGCCGCCGCTCACGTCGTACAGCAGGGCGTAGTCGTCATCGCCCCATTGCGCGCCATACTTTTGGATGACACCGAAGATATCGTTCGCAAGGTCAACGTAGCCATCGCCGCTGATGTCGTTGCAGTTGGGACTGAGGTCGGGCCAGTTCGGAATATTGCCCGCGGAAGTCGATTGCGGCAGGGCCGACAACCCTAACAGACCCGCCATGGCAATGGCAGCCACCCATATCACCTGTCTCACGACAGCCTCCATTTCTGGTTCGCCATTGACCTAGTTGGGCTCCCTCACGGGCTAGCTTGGCCTAGCACGACGATCTCGGCGAGGGCGATACGGCCCTTTCTAATGGGCCATTCGGCCCTTCTTACGGCGACGTGACGCGGGTTTGGGAGCTAGACGAAGAGCAGGTTCGTGGCTTCCTGAGCCACCTCGAAGAGGTGGCGCGGGAAGATGCCGACGTAGAAGACACCGGCGGCGAGCGCGGCCGTCAGCCCAGTGACGCTGAGTGGCACCTGCAGCCGGCCCTCTTCCTCAGGTTTGGAGATGTAGAGCTCCTTGATCACCATCAGGTAGTAGTAGAGCGACACAAAGCTCATGACAACGGCGATCACGGCCAGCCATAGGAATCCTTCGTCGGCGACGGCCTGGAAGAGGATGAACTTGGTGAAGAAGCCGGCAAAGAGCGGCATCCCGGAGAGCGAGAACAGCGCTGCCGTCAACGCGGCGGCCAGCAGCGGCGCCCGCTCGGCCATGCCGCGCATGTCGGCGATCTCCTCCTTGTCCGTGAGGTTGTACCAGGCAATGATGCAGCTGAAGGCGGCAAGGTTCGTGACGACATAACCAGACATGTGCAACAACAGGGCGCTCGCCGTCCCGGACGACAGGGCCGCGATCGCCATCAGCATGTAGCCGACCTGCCCGATCGATGAGTACGCCAGCAGGCGTTTGATGTTCGATTGCTGGAGCGCGACGAGGTTCCCGAGCACCATCGTTAACGCCGCCAGCGCAGCGAACATCCATTGCCAGTCGTCGATGACCGGCATGAACGCGCTCGAAAAGAGCCTGAGCAGCAGCGCAAAGCCCGCGATCTTCGACGTCGCTGAGAGGTAGGCCGTGATCGGCAGCGGTGCGCCCTCGTAGGCATCTGGCGTCCACATGTGGAACGGCACCGCCGCCACCTTGAAGCCGAGGCCGGCCAGCAGCAGCACCAGACCCATCAAGAGCGCTAGATCGAAGCTCTCCGTGCCTCCTGCGTAGGCGGCAGCGATATCGGAGTAGAATGTCGAACCGGCAGAGCCGTAGATAAAGCTGAGGCCGTACAGCAGCAGCGCCGAGGCGAACGCGCCCAGCAGCATGTACTTCAACCCACCCTCGTTGGAACGTGGGTCCATCCTCGCGAACGAGACGAGGACGTAGAGGCTGAAGCTGAGCACCTCCAGCGAGATATACGCTGTGAGCAACTCGCGCGACGCCGCCATGTAAATGGCGCCGATCGTCGAGACCACCAGCAGCGCGTAGTATTCGCCTGGGTTCTTGAGCCGGTCTCGCACGAACTGCGCGGACATGAGGACGACCACTGCGGCTGTTGCTAGAAAGAAGACGCGGAAGAACGTTGTGTAGTTGTCGACAGCAATGATGCCGGCAAAGTCGCTCTCCTTCTCCACCCAGCCTAAGGAGAGCCCAAGGATGCCGATGAGGCCCGCCGCCGTGATGTACGGCAGCCATTCCTTGCGGACCTGAGGAGCGAATAGGTCGATACCCAGGACGATCGCGGCGAGCCCGGCGAGACAGAACTCCGGGGTGAGTAGCGTGTAGTCCAGGTTTAGTTCGTTCGACATCTACGAAACACCAGGAATCTGGAGCACCGTTTCGGCGATGCGGTCAACGAACGGACTCGGGTAGACGCCCATGAAGATCATGAACGCGATCAGGAGTCCACCACCAGCGTACTCGTAGCGGCTCATGTCCTTCAGGCCAGCCCACTTCTCCTGCTCAGCGCCAAAGAAGGCCTGCGCCATCATGCGGAGAATGTAGATCGCCGTGATCGCGGCGCCCAGTATGCCGAGCGCACCGAGCGCGGGATAGCTCCTGAACACGCCGAGGAATATATTGAACTCGGCAACGAAGCCAGAAAGGCCCGGTAATCCAAGCGAGGCGAGCCCCGCTATCGAGAAGAACGCCACGAAGTGCGGCATGCGCTTCACCAGTCCCCCGAAGGCCCGCATGTCACGCGTGTGCGACTGGTCGTAGAGCACGCCCACCATCGCGAACATGAGGGCCGTCATGACGCCGTGCGCGAACATCTGCAGCACGGCACCGTTCACGCCGACAGCGTTCATCGTCGCGAGGCCCATCAGCACGTACCCCATGTGGCTGACACTCGAATACCCCACCATGTACTTGAAGTCGGTCTGGGCCATGGCGGCGACCGCCCCGTAGACGACGTTGATGGTGCCCAGCGTGATGAGCATCGGCATCCAGAACTCGGCGCCCTCTGGCAGCATTTGCATCCCGAGCCTGATAATGCCGAAGGCACCCAGCTTCATCAGCACGCCGGCATGGAGCATACTGACGGCCGTCGGCGCGGCCACATGGCCGTCCGGCGACCATGTGTGGAACGGCCAAAGCCCGGCCAGCACACCGCAGCCGATCAGGAACAGCGGGAAGACGATCTTCTGGAAGTTCGGATCGTACT
>JADFPV010000055.1 GCA_022562155.1 Chloroflexota bacterium | reverse complement strand
GCATCAATTCCACCTGCGACTCGATGGCGCGGTCGGCCAGTTCGTAGCGGATCAGCGTGTCATTGTGGCCGTTCGAGCGCTCTTTCTGAAACGCGACCAGCTCATTCACCGTCAACGAATGGCTAACACCTGTAGCGATGCCGCTACGCTCGAAGTCGAGCGTGGCTGTGCCGATGTACCAGCCGCGGTTCTCCTCGCCAACCAAATTCTCTTTCGGCACGCGTACGTTGTCGAAGAACACCTCGTTGAAGTCCGGGCTGCCTGTCATGTTGAGCAGCGGCCGGACTTCGATGCCGGGTGTCTTCATGTCGAGCAGGAAGTAGCTGATGCCCTTGTGCTTGGGCGCATCCGGGTCCGTGCGCACCAGCAAGATCATCCACTGCGCAATCTGCGCGCCGGACGTCCAGATCTTCTGTCCGTTGATAATGTAGTCGTCGCCGTCGCGAACCGCCCGCGTCTGGAGCGACGCGAGGTCCGAGCCAGCTTCGGGTTCGGAGAAGCCCTGGCACCACCACGCAGTGCTGTCCAAGATGGGGCGGAGATGCTTCTCCTTCTGCTCGTCAGTTCCGTACAAGATCAGCGTGGGGCCGACCCAGCCTAGCCCGATGACGTTCGGGCTCTTGGGGGCGCCTATTGTTGCCATCTCCTGACTGAGAATGAACTGCTCAATGACGGTCAGCCCGGCGCCGCCATACTCCTTCGGCCAGGCCGGCGCAATCCAGCCGCTCTCGTTGAGCTTGTTCAGCCACGGTCCAAGTTTCTTGAAGTAGTCCATACCGCCACCCCGGCTGCGTCCTCCACCTCCGAACATCGCGCCACCGCCGCCTTTGCGAGCGAGGCCGTCCGGCAGTTCGTCCTTGAGGAACTGCCGCACCTTTTCGCGGAATGCCGCTTCTTCGGGGCTGTCGTGAAAGTCCATATGGCTCCTATGCTTCCAGCGGCCAGCTCTCGGGCGGAACCAGCTCCGATACAGCTCGGACGCCGGGTCCAACACCCGTCTTCACGCGCGGAGCGCGCAGGACTTCCTGGTAGAGACGGCTCCACTGCTCCGCCTTGCCGCGGTCCATTTCCGAATCAAACCCAAGCATGTGGATCAAGTCCAGAGTCAACCCGATACCCAAGAACTGCCAGGCGACGAGGCGCGAGTCGATGTCGTTGCGAACGATGCCGCGGCGCTTGCCCTCGTCGAGCGTGTCGGCGACAAAGTTGACGAAGCTGGCGAAGTTCTCGCGCAGCGCCTCGCGAATCTCCGGGTCATCCGCCTCGGAGAGCGCCTGGAACTGGAGTTTCATATTGCCTTCGTTGTTTTGCAGGTGGTCGTAGTAGCTGACGCCAATCGACCACAGCGTCTCGAGCGGGTCGTCGATGTCAGACGCGATCTCTTGCCAGGCGTCCAGCAGCTTGGGCGCCGTAGACTGGAGCGTTGCCAGAAACAGCTCCTTCTTGCTGGCGAAATAACGATACAGGGCGGGCTCGGAAACGCCGGCGGCTTTCGCGACGTCCGCGGTGCCTACCTTCCGGTAGCTCTGGCCGGAGAATACCTCGCGTGCCGCCTCGATGATCTGGCGACGCCGGATGTCTGCGGACAGGCGTTGGGCTCTAGGCATGTGTTAGTTAGTGAGCACTCACTATACTCTTCAGCGCCACCACACTACCATTCGCCACTACCGTTGTCAAGGAAGTATTACTGCGTTGTTAAGCGCTCCCGTTCAGGGGTTCGGCGTGGAGTACGAGCGCTTCCTTCACCGCCGCCAGCGCGACTTCCATCTGGCCCTCGTCCGGATCGCTCGTGGTCAGCGACTGAAGCATCATGTTGGGACGGAAAAGCACCTGTAGCGGCCCTCCGCTGCTTCCAAGGCGGATCGCCTCGTAGCTCAGGCCGGCTATCACCGGCATCAGGACGATGCGCGTGAGCAGCCGGCCGCCGATCGATTTCGCGCCGACTGCGGCGTATACGACCGACGAGATGATCGTCGTCGTCAAGAGGAAGCTGGTGCCGCAACGTATGTGCGCGTTCGGATACTTGTGCAGTTCATCTACCACCAGATCGTCGCCGGCTTCGAAGGCCTGGATCGCGCGATGCTCCGCGCCGTGATACTGGAAGAGTCGCTGGGCCTGGGGAAAGCGTCCGATCGCGCGAAGGTAGCCAACCAGCATCCCAACTCTGGTGAGGCCCTCGATCAGGCCGCCGAACCTTCGCGACGGGACCCGCCTCTCTAATCGCCGCGATGCCAGCGCCGGCGCCAGCATGAAGAACGCAGAGACGAACCCGAGCGAGAGCCCCGTCGTGGCCCGTAACGAGGCAGCGCTCGGCTCCTCCGGCTCCTGTCCGGCCGCGACCTGTGCCGACCAGATCATGGCCCGCATGCCCTGCGAGAGTGAATCGCCGAGCGCCGCAACTCCTCGCAGAATCGGGAAGCGGCTCAGGCTGCTGGACGCCTGAACCGGGTGACGCTGGCAGATGATCTCTCCGTCCGGATTACGGACGCAGACGGCAGCGCCGCGCGGGCCGCGGATCATCACGCCTTCGACGACGGCCTGGCCGCCGAGCGTCGTTGGTACTGAAGGTGCGGAAGCCATCACTCGGCCACGATAGCGGCCAGCCAACCTCAGGTCAACGAATCCGTGCCATCGCCGTGCAATAGAACGGGCCGGGCGTCTTGCCCGGCCTGTTGGTCATTCCGATCTGTGCCGATCAGTCTTTGATGTTGTAGCGCTTCTTGAACCGCTCGACGCGGCCCGCCGTGTCCACGATGCGTTGGTCACCGGTGAAGTACGGGTGACACGCGCTGCACACCTCAACGTGGATGTCCGGCGTCGTCGCGCGCGTCTCGAACGTGTTGCCGCAGGCGCAACGGACGGTGCACTCAACATAGTCTGGATGGATACCTGTTTTCATCGTCTGGTCCTTTACCCTTGTCTACCTCTTTACCCGTCAGCGAAGACGCTGACCTGCTTGCGACGGCCCTTGGCATACGGGGCGAACTTCACGCGACCGTCGATGAGAGAGAAAATCGTGTGGTCCCGTCCCAGGCCGACGTTCTTACCAGGGTGGAAGCGCGTCCCGCGCTGGCGCAGGATGATCGTCCCAGGCCGGACCTGCTCGCCGCCGTAGCGTTTGACGCCCAACCGCCGCCCGGCACTGTCGCGCCCGTTTCGAGAGCTTCCTCCGCCTTTCTTATGGGCCATGGCCGGCTACTCCTTGTCTTCTTCTTTCCTGCTGGTCGACGCAGTCGACCCCTTTGCGCGGCTGGTTCGCTTTCGCGCCGGCTTAGCAGAAGCCTTTGCTTCTGCGTCTCCTTCGGCAGAAGGCGCCTTCTCTTTGGTCTCAGTTTCGGTCGACGCCGTCTTGGGAGTCGCGGCCTTTCGCGTTCGACGCTTGGGTGCGGCCTTCTCTGGCGCCCCAGTTCTTGCCGCAGAGGGCGTCTTGGCCTTGGCAGGGGCCTTGCGGGCCCGGCGCTTCGGCGCCGGCTTGTCATCAGTGGCTGCGGCTGTCGCAGATGTCGCCTTCGCCAGCGCTGGCTTGCGCGTCCGGCGCTTCGGCGCGGGCTTCTCCTTAGTGGCTTCGGTCGGCGTCTTCGCAGAAGCGTCAGCTTCATCGGCTGCGGTAGCAGCCGCTTTCGCGCGACGCCGTTTCGGCTTCGCGACCTTCGACTCCTGGCCCGGCCGCAAGATCTCGGTCACCGCGAGCCGCGTCAGGTGCTGGCGATGGCCCGTCTTCTTTCGTGTCCTGACCTTGGCCTTGTACTTGAAGACGATGATCTTCTTGGCGCGGTCGTGCGCTTCGACATCCGCGAGAACGCGGGCGCCGTCGATGACGGGCGTGCCCACCGTGACCTCGCCGTCGTCCGCGATCAGCAAGACGTCCTTCAGCTCAACGCTGGAGCCCTCCTTTGCCGGGAGCAGCTCTACGCTTAGCGTGCGTCCTTCTTCAACGCGGTATTGCTTACCGCCTGTGCGAACAATTGCGTACATGATGGAAGCCCAGACATAGTATCGGGCGAATACAGATTGCGTCAAACTCGAAGTTAGAGGTTCGAAGCTCGAGGTTCGACCCTCGGACGCCGGCGATGCCAATACGCCAGTCGAGGCCATTGGCGAATCGCGCCGTTTGCGGGATCAATCCCGCAGCTTCTCGAATCGGTTAGCTGCGGGCCTTCAACCCGCAGCTTCTCGACCTACTGGCAGTTATGCAGATACTGCTGGATCACCCCGAAGATATCGTTCGTGAGGTCAATCACCCCGTCCGGTGCCGTCATGTTCCAGACGTTAGGCCCAGCCGTTGGCCCACGGTCGAAGTTCACGTCGTAGGTCGGCTCGGTACCCGTCGGAGCGTAGTGCTGGATCACCTCGAAGATGTCGTTCGTCAGGTCGATAATCTGGTCCGGCGGCCCGCCGCCCCCGCCCAGCACGTCATAGAAGTCGTTGGAATTGAGCGGGTCGCGCAGGCCGCCTAGCTTCTCGTCATCACCAAGCTCGACGCCGTCACCGCAGCCATCGTCGTCGGTGTCCGGATCGCAGGGGTTCGTGCCAAGCACTGCCTCTTGCTCGTTGGTGAGACCATCCCCGTCCGCGTCCCCGCTAGGGACGTCCACGCCCTTACAGCCCGCAAAGCCTCCGGTTAAAATGGGTGCCAGCACGCCGTTGACGTAGTGGCCCGGCGTGTCCGATGAGGGGCTTACGCCGGCGCTGGAAGGCGCCTCAGCCGGGCCAGTCGGCTGGAGAACGCCGTTCACGTATGGCACAGGCGAGGAGGTGGAAGGCGTGAGTGGTGTTGTGCCAGGTACAACTTCGCCTGTGGCCGGTGCATCGCCGCTAGAATCCACAGCGTCTACGTTAGAGGAGGATGGTATCAGGGACTGGGTCGATGCCGTCGCCGGGAGGCCTGCGGACGCGCCGCTGACGGCGGAATCGGAGGGCGTAAGTGACTGCATCGATGTGGTTGCGGGCAGGCCCGCGGACGCGCCGCTGACGGCGGAATTTGACGGCGCGAGTGACTGCCCAACAGTCGTCGCGGGCAGGCCCGCGGACGCGCCGCTGACGGCGCTATCTGACGGCGCAAGTGACTGCGTCGATGTGGTTGCGGGCTCGCCGGCAACGGCCCCGTCGACCGAGAAGGAAGCCGGCGTAAGCGTTTGCGTGGAGTCGCTGGCCGTCTCCTCCTCCGTCGTTACCACGTTGGAGGAGGGAGTGACGGCCTGGGTGGCGGGAGTCACTGGGGCGGACGCGGGCTGGATGACCCCGTTGACGTAGGCGGCCTCCGAGGCCGCTGATGGGGTCAGTTCATCCGTAGCGGGATTCACGATGTTGGACGTGGGCTGGATGACCCCGTTGACGTACTGGGAGACCTCGTTGACGGACGAGGGAGTGAGCCCCGAGGCGAGCACCAGCGACGCCAGCGCGCCCAGCAGCGCTCCTGCCAGCGCGAGCGGCAGCAAACGGCTGAGCGGCTTGGTCATTCCTAGCGCGCTGCTACCCATGGTGGCCTCTCTCTGACATGCTCCCTCACCGCAACAGGCTACGGCGTTATGCGGGCGATCCGGACCTTGATATTATTGTCGTTATTTAGGAAACTCACCCAGCCGTTGCCCGCCGAATCGACGGCGATCGAGCGAGGCAAAGGACTAAAACCGGCATTTGAGGTGCAAGAATTGGTTAAACCTAGTTTGTTACACCCCACGTCCCACTGCGTAAACGAAGGACCCGCCGGATCCAGCCTGCCGATCCTGTCTACCCCGTTTTCCGGGCCCACATCCTCCGTAAACCACACCTTGCCGCTGGCGTCCACCGCCACGTCGCGCAGTAGGTCGCAGCCGGGCGCGCAGCGATACTCCGTGAGATCGTTTGTGACCGGGTCCAGCTGGATGATGGAGTCCTCAAAGACACGGGCTAGCGCGGCCCAAACGTTTCCCGCGCTGTCGAGGACGGGCCGAAAGACCACGTCCGTACCGCCGGACACCGGCCAGGTGAGGACTTCGTTGGCGACTGGGTCAAGCCGGGCCAGGCCCCATTCCGACGCCCCCACGTTGAAATAGCTGAACCAGGCCCGGTTGCTGGCGTCGACGCCACCGACGTCGCGCACCGTGAAGGGCAACGCCCAGGTGGTCACGGTATTGGTACCGGGTTCTACCTTGCTGATACTGGTAGTACCGAAATCGGCGAACCAGCCGTCGCCCGCAGAACCGGCCGCGATAGAATCCGCCACGAACCCCGACGGCCAGCTGGTAATCACCTGCGAGGTTGGATCGAATCTGCTGATCACTTGCACGGTGGATACTCCAGGAACGGTGCCGATCGTCCAGATGTCGCCCGTGCTGTCTGCGAAAGGCCGTTTAGTAGAATGACTGACACTGGCGTTTGTATAGGTGGTCAACGTCTCGTAGTTGGTGCCAGGGGCCAACATGCGGAGGCCGTCCTTACCCAGGACCTGGATCCAGACCCGGCCAGTGGGGTCGGTCGCGACGCCTCCCACCTGCGTCCCAACGAACCATACTGACAGCGTCGACGCCAGCACGGGCGTTATCAGGCTGGCGGCCAGCGCCACTGCCGCTGCAAACGCCAACCAGCGCTTCCCAGGCACCAGATCTCGTATGATCGCTTTGATGTTCATCATGTCGCCCTCCTCTTCCGTTTGACCAGTTCTACTGCCGTTCCCGGTTGGACCCTCGTCTGACGGCGGCAACGGCTACCGCCAGCGCCAACACAGCCACAAAGCCTATCCCAGCGCCGATCAGCCCGCCGCGGACGCCGGTGAAGAGATTGCCATCGGACTCCTCGCCCGCTAGGCCGTCCCCGGCGTCTTCGGTGCGCGCCTCCGATATCGCCTCGATCGGTGCAACCACGGTTTGCTGCGGGACCACGGTGATGATGCCGGGCTGGATCGTGGTGATCACCGGCGTCGGTGCCGCTTGCTCGTCGCCCTCCTGGGCTACGGCCATTGGGGTAGCCGGAATCAGCGTCTGACTTGCCGCTAACAGAACTGTAAAAGTCGCCACAAGTTGCAGCCTCAACTTCACTCGCTCACCACACCTCTGGGAATTCCCTCGTAGGGCACCAGCTAATGTGTCTCTCTCGCCTAGAGCTGCGTCCTTGCAGTCTGCAGGCCACCAATGGCCAATCTTAGGGAGCCCAGATAGCGTTGTCAAGGGCGACCGGCCATTGCCCGCTGCCACATCCCCCTCTGTGGTTTCCCGCCAACCGCTTACGATCGCCTGATCACATACGCAACGCAGATCACAACGCCTGTCCAGACTTCCATCCGTCTGTCGTCTCCCCTCTCCCACTAGTAGGAGAGGGGCTGGGGGAGAGGGCAGCCTCCAGAAACAGCTTGCAGCAGAGCGAACCCCGCTCTGCCGCTTCATGTAACGCCTCTACTGGTAGCCAGTCAGCGTCCTCGTACAGCGTGACCTCTGCTTTTGCCGTGCGCGTTGGCAACGTCGGTTCGCCGCCCGGCGATGCTTCGTAGACCGTCATGTGCAGGATGTAGTGTTCGCGCTGCTGGTCGCCCTCGGCCAATTGACGGAGCGGCGTCAACTCGATACCTAGCTTTTGCGTGCCCAGGCGCCGGATGCCCTGCTCGGCGGTTTCGTTCTCGAGCAGTGTGACCGCAGGCAGGCCCCAGATGTTCGGCAGCTCTTCGCCTGGCTCGTCGGGGCGGCGCACGGCGAGGACCAGGCCATCGACGCGACGCAACGCGACAGCGACGGCCTGGCGGGTCGTCTTGCGGGTTGGTTTGTCGCTAGGCATGCTGTAACTCAGGTCCAATGCGGTCCATCTCAGCGCTCAGCGCCTGCATGCTAGCCACTTCGCGGCGTAGCCGCGCCACCAAGTCCTCGCCACGCCTGTCCCGACAATAGCGATGGTACGCGGCATTGGGAGGAAAGCTCATGGCTACCATCATCGGCAGCGCGGCGCGTTCCTCATCGCTCAGCGCGCGGCCTTGCGCGTAGGCCTTTATGAAGGCTCGGGCGATATCGGGCCGGATGGTGCGAGAGCCGCGCTTCTCTCGCGCGAACATGTGCACGCCGCGCGCGACATCGTAGACGAGAGGACCGCGTTCGATGTCGTCGAAATCGAAGAGGCCGCGGAGCTCGTCGTCGACGAAGACCATGTTGCGGCCATGGTAGTCGCCGTACACCCAGCCAACCGGCAGCGCGTCCAGCCGCGCTAGGGGCCATTCCGCCAGCACCCGAGCCCACCATTCGCGCACGTAGGAGAGCTCGTCTTGTACAGGTAACCCGGCATATATCTCCTCCAGCTCTTGGAGGTTCTCGTCGGCGCCCGCCCACCAATCCCGATATGGCCCCTGATATTCCACCACCGGGGCGTCGCTCGTAAACGTCTCGGCGATCGAGTGGAACTGCGCAAGGCGCTGGGCCGCCTCCAGCACCTGCCTATCCCGGGAGAAATCGAATTCGTCCCCCTCGACGAATGTGAAGAGCACCCACGAGATTCCATCGTGGTCAACCACGAGTGGGTCACCTGAACGCGCCTCGATAACTTCAGACGTCGGGAAGCCGTGCCTCAGCAGATGCTGCTGAAAGCGCACCTGGAACGCGATCCGCTCTTTGTTTGCGTGCTGGAGGTTGCGCCTCAGGACATAGCGCCGGCCACGCTTGTCTTCGATGAGCCAGATCTCGTTGCGGGTGGCCTCAAACTTGCGCACGATGGCGGGCTCCGCCAGGGGAAACGCCGCAAGAATATCGGAACTGACAGTGGCAGTTGCCATGGAGCGTTCAGTCGCCTGCGCGCTCCAGCGGCCAGGAGAAGTTGAGTGTCTCTATGCTATCGAGGCCGTCCGCCACGAGGGCGTCGACGTCGAGCGCTTCTTCGGCCGCTAACAGTTGGTCGACCGTGCTGTGGGTGGCCGGATTACGCGGGACGAAGAGCGTGCAGCAGTCTTGGTCGGGTTCGATCGACGTCTCGTAGGTCCCAAGCTCCTTCGCCTCGTTGATGATCGCTTCCTTGTCGCGACCGACGAGCGGCCGGAGGATCGGAATCGTCGCTGACTGGTCGATGGTCGCCATGTTAGACAGCGTCTGCGAGGCGACCTGGCCCAAGCTCTCGCCCGTGACGAGCGCTTCGGCGTGCTCCCGCTCAGCGATTGCCTGCGCGATGCGCACCATGAAGCGCCGATACAACACGACGCGCAGGGGCGGCGGGCAGGCGGCGACGATCTTGTGCTGGATGTCGCCGAACGAGCAGACGTGCAGGCGGCTCTTGTACTGCCATTGCGTCAGCTGTTTCGTCAGCGCGATCGCCTTGTCGCGCGACGAAGCGTCGAGGTAGGGGAACGACTGGAAGTGCACGAACGTCACCTGGCAGCCGCGGCTCATCGTGCGCCACGCCGCGACCGGGGAGTCGATGCCGCCGGACAGCAGCGCGACGACGCGACCGCTCACGCCGACCGGCAGCCCGCCCGGCCCGTCGATGCGCTCCGTATGCAGGTAGGCGCCGCTGGGCATGATCTCGACCTGGAGCGTGCGCTCAGGGTTCGTGAGGTCGACGCGCGCGCCGGACGCCGCTTTCACAGCGGCGCCGATGTCGCGTTCCATCTCCTGCGACGTGCTCGGGTAGCGTTTGTCGCTGCGCTGGACCGTGATGCGGAAGCTCTCGAACCGATCCTTGGCGGCCATCTCCAGCACGCCTTCACGGATGGTGTCCTCGTCCCAGGGCAGGACGCGGCACAGCGAGAAGTTCCGCAGCCCGAACACCCGCTGGAGCCGGTCACGGATCTCCTCCCAGTCGCTGTTGGGGCCCGGCGTGATGACGATACGTTGCGGCGTCCAGTCCGCGTCGCGGATCGAAAGCCCCTTAAGGGCCGTCCGAATGTTTCGCCCGAGCTGTCGTATGAACATCGGGCGGTTCTTCTTCTTGAGCGTAATCTCGCCCAACCGCACGACGACGGCCGTGTGCTCCTTTACGTCAGGAGCGTACGGTTTCGTATCTGAAGTGGCTTGCGTCATCGGGTGCAGGGTAACAGATGGGAACATTCTGGTGGTCTGGCTCGTCTAGACAGTAGGACGATATCCGATTGAGGCGGCATGTGAAGAGGCTGGCACCAATTATTGTGGTCGCGGCGCTTATCCTAAGCGCCGGAGGACTTCTCTTGTTCACTGACGACGGCCGCGATCCCGCACCCTTGGCCACCGTTGATCTCACGCTGCCCGCCTTTGGGGCACCAAGTAACGGGCTGGACTGCTTCTACCAAGCCATAGCAGCGGCGGAACCTGACCTCTTTGTAGACAGTACGCTGTTCACAGTCATCCGCAATCAAACAGACTGGCGGGTATTGTGGGACCGTGTCTCAGACCGTGGCCGTCGCTATCTCGGCAGCGGCTGTCCGGATGCCGGAGAGCCACCTTCGCTAGATGTCGACTTCGAGCGGGAGATGGTCATTCTGTTGGTGGAGTTACAGGGTAGTTCTGGGTACAGCCTGGACATCGACCGCATTGTCGCCGCCAACGACGAGTGGACCGTAGAAGCGACACGAACGACTCCCTGCTGTGGAGGGTTCGCTATAATGACGTATCTTCATCATGCCGTCGTGACGAAGCGATTCGACGGCGAGGTGAACCTACTGATTACTGAGACCGTCAGCGGCTGTCCAGATAAAGGCCGCCTATCTTCTGGCGTTTGAAGACGCGCCTGATGAGCTGATTCGAGAGTTAGTTGAGTCGCTTGGCGGCGAGGTAGAACATCGGTATGAATCACCTGTCGCGGCCCAGCCCATAGCGACTGCGCAGGCGATCTATGGGAAGCAGCCCAGCTATAGCCTTATGGTTCCGGCTGGCGAGGAGAGGGCAATCGTAGAAGAGCTGAACGCTTCTCGCTACGTGGATACCGCGCACTGGGTGTGCGACAAGTATCCTGGCAGTGACGATCAAAGAGGCTAAGCCCGCCGCTCGCTAGACGGCAGTTTCCTGCCGAAGTAGAATCGATCCCAATAGGAGGCACCATGCGACTACCTTACGCTTTCCTGGCAATTGCCGCCCTCACTGCGCTGATCCTGATTGGCTGCGGCGGCGGCGACGGTGATGCGCCCGACACCACATCGACATTGCCGGCGCCAACGGCGACCACAACTACTGCGCCTCTGGTAGATGTCCCGGGCCGGCCGAACGCCTTCGCGGATTACCCCGGCGTGGTCGGCATCTATCTCACGACGGCCGGCCCAGCGGTCCTTGGCGCGCCCTGCCTCAGCGCGCTGATCGACGAGTGGGCGATGATAGAGCCCGGCGTGCCCGTCGCGCCCGAAGAGCGCTGCCTGGTCGGCAACACAGACGGTGATGCCGACCAAGAGGTCATTGTGTTGTTCACCGTGGAGGCGGAGGACGACTTCGGGATGCTCTCCAACGTCGTCGTCTTCGATTCGACGCCGGACGGCTACGTCGTCGTCTACGAGTCGTTTACGCCTGACCAGTTCGAAGAGAACAGCCCCCAGCGCATTGTGGCGGCCGAAGACCTGACAGGCCACGGCCGCGGTGAACTGGTGTACACAGCCACCACCTGCGGTGCTAACACCTGCTGGCTTAGAGTGAATGTCGTGACCGGCGGAACCGACGATGGCACCTACTCGGACCTGACGCCGGAGGACGGGATCCTGATGGAGTTTGCGGACCTCACGGTAGAAGACCTGAACGGCGATGGAGAACAAGAGATTGTCCTGCACGGCGGGGTCGCCGGAGGCAACGCCTCAGGTCCGCAGCGTACGCGAACCGATGTGTACGGCTGGATAGTCGGTGCTACGTTGGGGCTTCAAGAGACCACGTTCGATTCGAGCGATATGCTCTACTTCCACATCATCGAGGCTGACGCATTCTTCGACGAGGGTAACTTCGCCATCGCGGCGCAGCGCTATCGCGACGCGATCGCGGACCAGGCCCTGGTCGAGACCGGCTACCACGAAAACGAACTGGACGAGCTTAGTGCGTACGCCGTCTTCCGCATCGCGGCGTCGCAGATCATCGAAGGCGATTCGGAAGCGGCCGCACTTGCCTTGGAGCAGGGGCTGGTCGATTATGCCGGCACGGTGAACGCCGGCCTGATCGAGGCGTTCCAGCAAGGGTACGCTGCCAGCGACAACTACCAGGGCGGATGCCTGGCTGTCCTCGAGCACATCAACACCAACCTCGACGACTTCCAGGCCTTCTGGGCTTACGGCACCTCCAACCCGTCGTTCGACCCGGAACGCGTCTGCCCGTTCTCGTTAGTCCGCTAGTAGCTACACTCGACCACACTGGCCCGTTGGCTATAATTTCGTCGAAGTCAGACGCGGCTGTCCGCAACCAAGCCTAGAGAGAGCAAGGATGCCCCATAAACTCCCGCCTCAGCAGGCGGAACGATTCCTCAGCGGCCGCCACGTCGCGGTTCTCACGACCACCAACGCCAACGGTACGCCCCTCCAGACGCCTGTCTGGTACCACTACCAGGACGGCACAATCTACGTCCGCACCAACTCCAAGAGCGGGAAGTGCCGCAATATCCTCCGCGATCCCCGTATCAGCCTGTGCGTGCAGGATGAGCGCCCGCCCTATCGAGGAGTCACGGTCACTGGTACGGCCTGCATCGAGCCGGACCGGCCTGAACTCTCGAAAGCGATGTCGCGTAACTACCTTGGCGCGATCGCGGGATTCTTTTACCTACGCCTGCGCACACGCAACCAGATCGAAGACGACCCCGATGCGATCCTCGTCATCCGGCCCGACCGCAAAGATGGCTGGGACTATCGACCCCAGACGCCCTTCCTCGGCCGCATCTGGCTGACGCTCAAACGCCTGCTGCCGCCGGGGCTGTAGGGCGGGGACGGTGCGGGTGCTCCTTGCTCCGTGAGCTTGCGGAGAGCGTTGGCAGGCGGCTGGGGAGGGTGCCGATTTGGAAGCGACGGCGTAGGGGCGCTGCCTGCTGCGTCTCTCAATAGGCCGTGCGATGCTGACACGTTACCGTCTCGCATGAAGTTCGATCCCCAACGACACCATCGCCGTTCGATTCGGCTATCCGGCTACGACTATTCTCAGGCCGGGGCGTATTTCGTGACCGTCTGTACGTATCAGCGGGAGCTCTCCCTGGCCTCCGAAGACGTGGCAGCAGTTGTGCGCTCAGCATGGGATGACCTCCCAGCGAGGTTTCCCCATGTAACGCTAGATGAATTCATCACAATGCCGAATCATGTCCACGGCATTCTCATCTTCGGGTCGGTGGCAGGGGCATCGCCGGACAAGGGTTCGGCGAGTACCGCAGGCGCGGCGAGTACCAGAGGCGCGGCAAGCAGCGAGGGGGCGGCAAGCAGCGAGGGGGCGGCAAAATGCAGCGGGGGCGCGGCAAGCAACGCCCCTACGTTGGGACGGGTTCTTCGGGTATTTAAATCTCTGTCCGCGATTGAGGCGAACAGGATCACGAATAAGGCTGGCCGGCCGTTCTGGCAGCGCAACTACTACGAGCACATCATTCGGGGCGAGGATGAGCTGAACATCATCCGACAGTACATCAAAGACAACCCAACGAAATGGGACCAGGATCCTGATAACCCGGCGAACCTGTGAACACGAGGATCGTAAGTCGATCGGGACGCTGAGGGCAGCGCCATTACGATAGGCTTAGTTTCGGATGGCAGGTCATGTAGGGGCGCTGCTCGCTGCGCCCGTGCATGCGGGTCGTAGCCTCCTATTCCGTAAGCTGCCGGTAGAGCGTGGGGAGGCGGCTGGGCAGCGTCTCGATGTCGTCGAGGACTTCGTAGCCCATGTCCTCGCACATCTGGCCCAGGTAGTCGTGGCCTTCCTTGTCGACGGTCAGCGCGAAGGGCGTGATGCCCATACGCTTCGCTTCGACGAGCGCCTGCTTCGTGTCGTGGATGGCGTACTCCTTCTCGGTGCGGTCGCGACCGTAGCCGTGGTCCTGCGGCCGCCCGTCCGAGACGAGGAACAGGATCTTCACCTTCGCATCGTGCTCGTCCAGCTTGTGCGTCGCGTGGCGGATGGCCGGGCCCATGCGCGTCGAGCGGACCGGAGCGACCTTATCGATCCGCCGCGTCACCTTGTCGGAGAACGGCTCGTCCAGGTCTTTGATCACGTAGAACTCCACGTTGTCGCGGCCGTAGCCGGAGAAGCCATAGATGGCATACGTGTCGCCGATGGTCTCCAACGCCGCGATCAGCAGGACGGTGCTCTCCTTCTCCAGATCGATGATGCGCTTCGGCGGCGCAACCGACTGCTGCGCCCGGCGCTGCGCCAGCCACTGGAAGTAGCGGCGCGGGTCGTTGTCGAATTCGGGCTCGTCGTGGTACTTCTGCTTGCGCTTCTCGATCTCCTCGTCGGTCGAAGCGCTCATGTCGAGCAGGAACGCGACCGCGACGTCGCGCTCCACCTTGTTGCGGCGCCAGTAGATCTTGTCGGTGTGCGGGTGTCCGGCCCTCTTCTCGACCATGTACTCGATCAGCAGGTCGAGGTCGAAGTCTTCGCCGTCATCGAGGCGCTTGATCTTGCGGAACAGCTCCGGCCGTAGCAGCTCGAACTGGCGGCGCGTCTCCGCGACGAGCGACGCGTGCTCCTGCAGCACCCCCTCGTAGAAGTCGTTTGAGCCTTCCTCCAGAACCTGCTCACGGACGCAGCACCAGCCGGGACGGTAGTCGGCGGCGCGGAAGTCCCACTCGTCGTAGTAGAAGGCCTTGACCTCCTGCGGCAGCTCGCCTTCCTCTTCGCCCTCACCCCCCTCGACCGGCGTGCCGTCCGGCGTCTCGATCTTCTTGTCGGGGATCGGTGTGCCGGCCTCCTTCTCCAGGTTCGTGAGGAACAGCCCGATCGTCGACGCCAAATCGCCTTCCGCCACAGCGTCGACGCTGATCTCGACGCTCTTCTCCATCAGCTCCTTGAGCTGCTCAGCAGACAGCGGCGAGAGGCCGTCCGGGCCCTCCTTGCCGTCCTGCAGGCGCAAGCGCATGAGGAGCTGGACAAGCTCGGGTTTGAAGTCGCCGCGGAAGTCGACCGGCCGCGGGCTCTCGTACTCCTGTTCCTCGGAGGACGGCATCGCGGATTCATCCGGTTCGCCCTTGCCGGACGGCGTCGACATCATCATCTCGAGCGACTCGTCGGTCATCTCTTCCCACTCGTCCAACATCTCCGGCAGGACGTTGGGCACGGTCATTGCCAGCTCGTACAGCGAGAGCGTGCACTCTGCTGAGTCTTCGACGATGGCGTCCGGCTTCTGCACATCGCTCAGCAACCGGAGCGCTTGTCCCATGACGTCCCTGAAGCGTTCCGGCCAGACGATCGTACTGGCGCCGTCCAGGCTGGCGCGGACGAGGTTCTCCAGGAGGGCCTGTCGCAACGGCAAGGACTGAGGCCCGGGCCGGCGCTCCAGTTCTGCCTCCTGCATCCCGGCCCAGGAGCGGCGTATGCCGCCGTACTCACGCCGCACGAACGCATCGATACGCGCGTCCTCGACAACAGTGAAGAGGTCGAGTGCGAGCTGGCGTTCGTCGAAGAGGTCGAAGAAGCGTTCCATCTCGGTGAGCTTTTCAGGCGGCTCCGCTCCGCCGGTGCGCTTCGCCTCAAGTTCGCGGCGGCGTCGAGGAACGACGTTGCCGTCGCGGTCGAAGCGGAACCAGAAGCTGCCGAACTCCAGGTGCGCCGACTGATGCGTCGCGTAGACTTTGTAGACCGCGAAGTTCTGCGCCTTCTCGATGTGGTCGTCGACGTACTCCGGGAGGTAGACGGTCGTGCCTTCGGTGCTGGGCCGCTCTTCGGACACCCAGCCGATGCCCTTCTCGGCGAGCGCCGCCGATGGCTGGATCGCGACGTCGGTGCCGGAGAGCGCCTTGCAGTAGAGGCGCAGCACGCCGCCCGTCTGCGACAACTCGACGCGAGACGAGATCGCCTGTAGCACCTCTTCGCCCTTGCCGGACTCGAGCCGGAAGTAGGCCTCGCCGCCCGCCTCGCTGCGCTCCAGGATGCCGTGACCGGCGCTGTGCCAACGCTGCAGATCGCCCGGCCGGATGCGCTTCAGGACGACAGGCGCGCTCTTGAGGAATTCCATCGCTGCTGCCGGCGAGCCGACAGCCAGTTCCTCGGCCAGGCCAAGCATGTCCGCGTGCGCCTCCTGGGGAATCTCTGCCAGGGCCTCCGTCGCTTCCGCGAACAGGCCGTAGGCCTGGCGGCCGAGATGGCTCGCAACTTGCGCGCCCAACGCGAGCACTCTCGCACGCTCGCCGGGCTCGATCTTCGAAATCAGCGCCGCGCCGCCCTGGAAGAGCTGGCGCACCTCCGCCCAGCTCGCCTCGGCGACCGCCGTCGCGAGCGCTAGGAAGGGCGCGCGATCCTCCGGCTGGAGCGTTTCGAGGAGGTTGGGCGCGGCGTCCAGGCAGTCGGACGCCAGCTCGTAGGAGCGCTCCGCGATGCCCTCGATGAGCGTCGTGAGCCGCGCGAGCTGCTCGAGCGAAATCAGCGGCAGCAGGTCTGGCCCGGCGGCGAAGAACGTCGACGCCAGCGAGATCGATTTCCAGTGCCCGCGATACAGGTGCCGGCCCAGCATCGCCCACTCGGTGATCTGATGCTCATCGAGGAACTCGACGGCGCGTGGCCCCGCGTTGAAGTAGGCGGTCGCGACCACCGACGAGTGCTCAGCCAGGTCGCGGCCCGCGTGTACCCAGCGCCGGAACGCCGCCGGTTCCAGCTTCTGGACCACCTGCGGGCTGACGCGGAAGTACTCCGCGGCGGCCTCCCACGACCGCAGCGAGTGCTCGGCCAGCGACAGGCCCTCTTCCGCCCACGACCGCAGGTCGTGCTCCGAAAGCGTTGGCCGTAGCTCATCGAATGACTGGCGGAACTCGTCCGGCAGCGAAGCGCTGTGGTTCGCCAGCTTGCGCTCGGCCTCAGATACGAACTGGTCCAGGCTCATGGCAGTCGTATTGTAGCGAAGCTAGGGGAGAGAAGTGGTAGCTAAGGGATGGGCGGTACCAGGATCTGGACCTCTATTGTCGCGTTGAGGTTGCACTCGTTCACGGCGGGCAGAGTGCAGCCGACGTCGACCGCCTCGATCTCGTACGTACCGGGCGGGACGGGCGCGCCGTCGTTGTCGGTCTGGTCCCAGACCACACCGTACGTAACGGTCTGCCGGTCGCCGTAGGTCCGCTCCTGGATCGCCTGCAAAAAAGCGAGGCCGTGCGCCCAGTTCCAGACGAGTTCGCCGCTGTCGTCGCGCACAATGAAGTCGTAGATCTGGCCACTGCTGTAGCTTCGCGTCGTCTCATGCTCGTTGCAGTTCGTGACTGAGAACGTCAGCGAGAACGGTTCTCCCGGGACCGTGACCTTATCGACCGCAGTGAGCGACGCCGTGAAGCCGGTCTGGCCCGGTCGGCAGGTGGCCAGCAACCCGGCTTCGCGTTGGAGGATGATCGTTGCGTCCAGGCTGTTGACCACGCCATCGAAGCTGGCGTCCGCCTGCGCGTGGCAGGGCGCGCGGTCCAGCAGGCCGGCATCGACCTGCAGGACGATGACCGCGTCGAGGCTGCTTACGCTGCCGTCGCAGTTCGCGTCGCCTGCCGGCTGGACGCCCGCCGAAGCGGGCGTTGTCAGGAGGATCAGCGCAGCGATGAGCGCTGAAGCGCTCCCGATGATGAAGAACAGTCTCGTTATCCAGCCTCCAGATTCCAACATCTAGCCTCCAGCCTCTAGTCTAGTCCCACCAGGCGGCGTTTTCAGGCGGCCGGAAGTCGGACTGTGCGTTTGACGCCGGCTGCGGGACAATCGCCGGGTCGACCTGGGGTCGCGAAGGGTCGTCGTAGTGATGAAACGTCACCTCGCCCGACTGGGTATCGAGCACGGCGCATGAGAGCCGGAAGCCGTTGCGATGATCGCGCGACTCCCCCGCCGAGCCGGGGTTAATCACCAGCGTCCGGCCCACGGGCAGCGCCATGTGGTAGTGGGTGTGGCCCAGGATCACGATGTCCGCGTCGAGGTGAGCGAGCTTTTGAAGATTTGGGCTGTTGGGATAGAGGTACTCGTCGTGCGGGTCGTACGGGCTGCCATGCACGAGCAGCAGCTTCTTGCCATTCACTTCGGTCTCGACCCGGTACTCCTGCCCGGCCATGTAGTCGAGGAGATCTTTACGCACGCCGTCTCGCGAACGGGCGCGTTCGCCCCATTCGCTCAGGAGCACGCGCTCGTGGTTGCCGAGGATGTAGCGGGCGTTTCGCTCGCGCAGCAGCTCCATCACCTCGTTCGAGAAGCGGAACTGGTAGACGGCGTCACCGGCGCAGATCAGCTCGTCGACGGGCCCCATTTCGTCGAGGGCGGTGCGCAACCCCTCGACGTTGCAGTGCACGTCGGCAACGATGCCGAGCTTCATGCGTGCAGTTTACAACGTGGCGCCTTCCGCGTCGCTTGACGTGTCTAACGATGCGCCCGGTGCGCCTGCCGGGCCCTCAGTTGGCGCTTTCGCCGTTGTGTCCGCCGGCAGATATTTCGCCTCGCGGTCCCACGAGTCCCAGAGCCACTTTATGACAGTGGAGTACACGAACATGGACCCGGCGGCGGCGATCACCGTCCAAGAGACGGGCGTGAGAATCCAACGCTCCAGGAATTCGGTATCGAGGAAGCTAACTTCAATCCAGTCGGAGATGAACTGGCCTTGGCCGGACACCTCCATCGCAACCAAGGTTGCCAGGACGACCAACCATGAGATCGCCTTGAACGTGGCGAGCACGTTGATGCGATAGTTGTGTTCGCTGTCGATTGGGGCTTCGCTGTTCGCTTGAGACACGTTCTCCGCGATCTCCTTCACTCCGTAATCCGGTCCAGGATGGGCGTGAGCACCTCTCCGGCATTGTTCCAGTAGGCGTTGTGATCGGAGAAGATGTCCATCTGGTTTGTGACCTTATGTTCAAAGTTCGCGCTGCTTACCTCAGGGGGCTGTGGCATGGTGTCGATGATGAGGCTGAATTGTACAGGGTCATAGGCGGTGACGAAGTCTTCCCAGCGGATGTGGTCCGGCAGCTTGCGATACAGCCGCCCGCTCTCCTCATCAGGTATCACTCGAAAGATAGCTGGCAGCGCGCTGCCGACTGTGAAGTAGTA
>JADFPV010000054.1 GCA_022562155.1 Chloroflexota bacterium | reverse complement strand
CCACGACCTCCGCGACGGCGTCGTCGCCGCCGCCGCCCTTCGCCGGACGCCCGCGGCGGGCCTTCCTGCTGTTGCTGTTGCGTTCGGGGCGGACGCTCTGCCGTCGGAGCCGACGTCGACTGGGCGATGTCCTTGGCCATCAGCTCCTTCTCGAACGTTTCAGTTAGCTCCTTGGGCCGGATCGCGGTCCCGTACATCAGCCGAAACTCTATCAGCGGCATCTCGACCGATTCCTGAGCGCCCTCGATCGCCAAGCTGATCGATTCCTTCGGCACGTTGATCTTGAGCACACGCGCATCGCCACTCGGCGTGGAGATCTTCGTGCCGACCTTTGGCAGACCTCCTTTGATCTCACGGTACTGCTCATACTCGTAGGTAAGGCAGCAGAGCAGCCGGCCGCAGGCGCCCGAAAGTTTTGACGGATTGAGCGGCAGGTCCTGCTCCTTCGCCTGCTTGATCGAGACGGTCGGGAAGTTCGTCAGCCAGGAGCTGCAGCAGAGACGCTCACCACAGCGGCCGATACCATCGATGATCTTCGCCCGGTCGCGCTCGCCGATCTGCAGCAGTTGGACTCTCGTGTCAAGCTGCTCCGAAAGCTCCTTTGCCAACGAGCGGAAGTCCACGCGGTCCGGCGCCGTAAAGTAACAGCTCAACATTGAGCCGTCGAGGCTGTAGTCAGCCGCGACGATGCGCATCTCCAACTCGTCGTCGATAGCTCGCTTGCGTGCGACGATTAGCTGCTCTGCGGCCCTTTTTTTCAACTCCTCTGAGCGTTCCAAGTCCTCGGCGTCTGCCATGCGGAGGATCGGCTTGAGCGACTCCTTGATCTCAGTAGCTACGACTTGGTCAGGCGCGATAACAACGCGGCCGATCTCTTTCCCGTGCGAGGTATCGACGACGACGAAGTTGCCGACACTCAACTCCAATTCGCCGGCGTCGAAATAGTAGATCTTGCCTGCGGTCTTAAACCGGATGCCTGCCGGCACTCGTTGTGACGTCATACGTAACCTTCTCTCAGCGGCCCGCGCCGCTTGAGCGGCCCAGGGCATTCATCGAGGCAGCTCCAAAAGCATCACCTCGAGAGCCAGCGTCGGACTCGCGTGTTCGTCCAGGTGCTGTTGAACGTCCGTCAGTGCGCGCAGCGCCCGCACTGCACCTGCTATGCCATATTGTGACGCGTGCGACCGCAGCGTGTCCAGCCGGTCGTTCGCGAGCGCCAGTTCTTCCTCGCCGGAGGCCGTGAGTAGCACGTCACGCCACCAATCGCTCCAGACGTTCAGGCTGTCGCGAACTGCCTTGTTGTTCCGCTGATAGCGATCGCCCAGCGCGCGGGCGTACTCGAAACGCTCTCTGTCTCCGCCTTTGAGTAGCCCAGCGATCTCGTCCAAGACCTCTTCGCGATCGTCAAGCGCCTGCTCGTTGTCGAGCGCGTCGACAGCCCAGCCCAGGCGGCCCTGCGCCATCCTCGAAAGCTTCACGGCCTTCTCCGCGTCGGCACCCCAGCGCTCTCGCATCGCTGTCTCGATTTCAGCGCGGCTTGCGCCGCCGAACGCGATGCGACGGCAGCGCGACCGCACCGTCTCGGGCAGCGCTTCCTCTCGCGATGTGACCAAGACCAGCACGACATTGTCCGGGGGCTCTTCCAGCGTCTTCAGAAACGCATTCGACGCTTCCGTCGTCAGAGCATCCGCCGGGTCGACGATGATCACCCGCATGCGCGCCTCGAACGGGGCGCGGCTGACGATGTGCTGAAGACGGCGCACTTGGCAGATGCGAATGTCCTGTGAGTTGTCCTTGGAGTGGTCCTTGTGCTCGGACTCGTCGCAGACACCGCCGATGCTCATCGTCTCGACGTCCGGGTGTTTCTCCTCTGCGATCAGGCGACAGCCGCGACATTCGCCGCATGGCCGATCCCCTTCACCCGTGCAATTGAGCGCCTGCGCGAACTTGCGCGCCACCGTCGCGCGGCCGACCTGCTCCGGCCCGGCGAAGAGGTAGGCGTGCGAGAGGCGCTGCTCGTCTCCGACGGCGCGTTTCAGTACGTCGATCGCCTTCTCGTGTCCGACGATATCCCAGGTCATTCGAGCAATGCCTCCACCACACGCGGCATCAAGTCCTCAGCCCGCGCGACGTTCTCGCTTGGATCAGTCGTCGACAGAGGTTCCGTCAGCACATAATCGTAGTGCAGGACACCATCCGTGCCGTCGCTGCTCATCCAAGTCGAGTCGGGGTACTCCCAGAGATCGAACTCGACCTTATCGACGCGGATGCGAACTCCAGGCGCCGCGCCAGCCAGCCGCAGCGAGCGGTTGATGCCCTGCAGCTCGAATTGCCCGCGCATGACTTCCATGCCCTGTTTTTTCCAGCGTGGCACGCGCTTCTCCAGCATGAAGTAGTCGATGACGAAGACGTCGCCGTGCTTCTCGATACGCGGAACGCGTCGCGGTGTGTCGACGTACGCCACCGGCACGCCGCGCTGTTCCAGCTCCCAGACCTCGGTGAGGCTACAGGCGCTGCCGTGGTGGCAGTCGCCCATCCCCATCAGGACCGCGTCGCTCTCCGTGGCGATCTCGTCCAGCATCTCGAGCGGGCTGCGCGTCGATGAGCTGGAGCGATGCCACTCTCGCACGTCCGCGATCGGGTAAGCCTCTTCAATCGAGCCCGCGATCTTGCGCAGCAGCTCGTAGACGCTTCGCTCGGTCTGCTTCGATGAGCCACCCGGGCGCGCCAGGTAGAGCCCCAGCCGCGCGCCCTCCAGCGTCTGCAGCCTGGGCGCGAGCTTGGTTGCCCTCCGCTTTGTCGCCGTGGTCACTCTTGCCACACGTCGTTGCGCATCATGTCCTCGTAGGTCTCGCGACGCCGCACCAGCCGAGCGTTACCTTCGCGCACCAGCACGATAGGCGGCCGCGGGGCGTGGTTGTAGTTGCTCGCCATCGAGAGGCAGTAGGCGCCCGAAGCCGGGACCGCCAGCAGGTCGCCCGGCTCCAGCTTCGGCAGATCGATATCGCGGATCAACACGTCGCCCGATTCGCAGTACTTGCCCGCGATCGTCACGTTCTCTTCCGCGGCATCGGTCGCGCGATTCGCCAACAGCGCCTCATAGCGCGCCTCGTACATTGCCGGGCGGATGTTGTCAGCCATCCCGCCGTCGACGGACACGTAGGTGCGTACGCCCGGGATCTCCTTGCGCGCGCCAACCGTATACAGCGCCACGCCAGCCCGCGCCGCGATCGATCTTCCGGGCTCGACCGACAACGCCGGTTCGTCCAAGCCCTCGCGTTCGAGGGCGATCCGCATAGAGCCGATCACAGCCTCAGCGTACTCGTCCGGCGCCGGCGGGATCTGGTCGCGGGTGTACGGCGCGGCGAACCCGCCGCCGGGGCTGTAGTCGTGCAACTCGAAGCCGTGGCGGTCGCGCATCTTCGCCGCGAACCCGATCATCACATCGTTCGCCACCTCGTACGGCTCCATCTCGAAGATCGGAGAGCCAAGATGGCAATGCAGGCCCATCAGCTCCAGGTTCTTGCTGGCCTGCGCCTGCACGATCGCTTGCTCCGCTGGGTCTCCCTCTCCGCCGGAACCGTCAGCCTCCAGTACAAAGCCAAACTTCGTATCGAGGATGCCCGTCGTCGTTTTCGCGTGGGTGTGCGGGTCGACGTTCGGGCTGATGCGCAGTAAGACCCGCTGCTTCACACCTGCCGCGCCCGCGACGCCGTCCAGCAGCGCCAGTTCATGGAAGTTATCGACGACGATTCGCCCAACGCCCGCCTCGACCGCCTCGCGCAGCTCCTGCTCCGACTTGTTGTTGCCGTGGAAGAGCACCTTCCCCATCGGGAAGTTCACGGACTTCGCGACTGCCAGCTCACCGCCGGAGACCACGTCCATCCCCAAGCCCTCTTCGGCCATTAGCGCGGCAATCCAGCGCCCCAGATACGCCTTCGACGCGTATACGACCAGCGTGTTCTCGTACCGCGACGTGAACGCCCAGCGGTACTCGCCGATGCCGCCGCGCAGCTCCTCCTCGTCGAACACATAGAGCGGCGTCCCGAACTCCTTCGCGAGCGCGGTCGTATCGCAGCCTCCTAGTACCAGGTGGTCGTCGGACGTCGTCGCCGCCGTTCGCGGCAGCACGGGAGCCAGGTCAAGATCGGCCATCATGAGGTCAGTATAACGCGGTGCTCGTCAGCGGCCTTCGGCGCAAGCCAACGATATGTGGCTGGGGAGGCCGTGTGGACTAGAGCGAGAACCAGTACGGCCTGCGTAAGGCCATGGAAGTCGGAGCGCACGATTGCTTGACCGAAGAGGAGGAGTGATCACGGGCATCGCCTCGCCGCCCTGGGAAGTGCTATCTGCTAAAGTCTTACCTGCAAGAGAGGAGATTATGAATGGCTTCACGAACCGCAATACTAGTAGGCATCCTCGGGATTGTGATCCTATCTGCCTGTAGTGATGGCGACGAGAGTCGCTCAGGATCGACTGCAACTCCCGTCGCGCCGCCAGCTGTGATCGTCGTTGACCTCACCCCGGAGGGGGAAGACATCACCGGAGAAAGCTGCGGTCCGTCAATGGCCGTGAGCCGGCCCAACGCCTGGAGATGCTTCGCGAATTCGGAGATCTATGACCCGTGCTTCAGTGAGGCCGACAGAGGCGCTGAAGTTATCTGTGGAACGTCAGAACCGTGGGACGCCCTGGGTGTACGCGTAATCCTCGATGAGCCGCTGTCCGCGCCGCAGATGGGAGAGGATGCTTCCAAGGTCTGGGGAATAGAACTCGCGGATGGCACCAGATGCTCTTGGCTGGGTGGTGCAACGGCAACAATCGAAGGGGCGCGAGTCAATTACGGATGTAGCGATGAATGGGTCATTGTTGGTTCGTTGCGGGTTGAACCTCCATGGATTGCCAGGCTGGTCCAGCTCCCCTCAGCTTCGGCACCGCCTGTCCAATCTCGGGATGTCCCTATAACAACGGTATGGCGGTGAAGCTGGCTGACCCAAGACTACTATAGAAACTCTATCGAGTCGGCGCGCCGGGGTGATGGCGGTTGCTCGTCTGGCCGTGCGGAGATCATTGAGCCAGCGCCGCCTAGCGTACCACGCCGCACCGATCAGGACGGCTACAGATACTGTGCACAGCTCGCCCACCATCCCGTATCCTGCCTAGGCCATGTCCTGGTTCGATACCGCGCGCTTTGGCCTCTTCATCCACTGGTCGCACTCAAGCCAGAAGGGCCTGGAGGTCTCGTGGCCGCTCGTCGGCGGCATCCCGCCCGTCCTCGACTGCGGCGACGTGCCCGTCGACGAGTACCACAGCACCGCCGCGACGTTCGACCCGCAATCGTGGGACGCCGGGTCTCTTGCGCGACGCGCAAGAGACCTTGGCATGCAGTACGCCGTCCTCACCACCAAACACCACGACGGCTACGCCATGTTCCACACCAAGCAATCAAGCGGCTCCCAGCCGCCTTTTTCAATCGAACAGTCGCCCTTCGGCCGCGACATCGTCCGCGAGTACGCCGACGCCATGCGCGAGGAGGGCATCCGCGTCGGCTTCTACTTCTCGCTGATCGATTGGCACCACCCGGACTACCCCGCCTTCACGGAGGCCGACAAGCCCTACACCTTCGGCAAGTGGCGTCAGCCGGAGTCTCCTCAGGCCTGGGAGCGCTACATCGACTTCATGTTTGCGCAGGTCCGCGAGCTGCTGACCGACTACAGCCAGATCGACGTCATCTGGTTCGACGGCCACTGGGAGCGGACGCCGGAGCAGTGGAAGGCGCAGGAGCTGGAGGAGATGGTCCGCTCGCTTCAGCCCGAAATCCTCATCAACGACCGCCTCCCCGGCGCCGGCGACTTCGAGACGCCGGAACAGTTCGTGCCGCCCCAGCCGCTCGAAGGCCCCTGGGAGACCTGCATGACAATCGGCAAGCTCTGGGGCTACGACCCGCGCGACACCGATCGCAAGTCCGCACGTCAACTCATCCACACACTCTGTGAGGTCGCCGGACGCGGCGGAAACTTACTATTGAACGTCGGCCCCATGGGGGATGGCTCCCTGCCGCCCGCCATCATCGAACGCCTCGACGAGATCGAACGCTGGATGTCGGCGAACAAGGAGGCCGTCGTCGGCACGCAGGCCGGCCTGGAGCCCTGGCAGTTCTACGGCCCCTCGACGCGGTCCGGCGACCGCGTCTACCTCCACCTCCTCATGCGACCGTACGAATCGGTCAGCGTGCGCGGCGTGCACGTCAAGCGCCTGCGCTCCGTCCGCGCCCTCTCGACCGGCGAGGCGCTCACGTTCGACACTCGCACTGCTATCGTCGATTTGGTCAACCCGGACCCCCTCGGCGAAGTCACGATCCAGGTGCCGGAGAAGGTAATCGACCCTTCAGCGACGGTGCTCGCGCTAGAGTTTGCAGAACAGCCCTTCGCCAACTAGGAGGCACAACATGGCAGACCTAGACTTCATCCAGACATCGATGCAGCAGATGGCCGCCCTTTTCGAGGGCCTCTCGCGGGAGGAGACCAAGCAGCTCCTCGCCGCGCTAGAGCGTTCCGGCGCCGCCGTCTACAACTCCCTCGCCGAGGAAGAGCAGGACGCCGACGCCAAAGCGGCCCTGCTCAGCGCTGCAGGCAGAGAGATCGAAAATGCCGAGGTGCTGGAGCTTCTAGCGGCGAACAGCGAGCAGTAGCTGAGAGCTATCCGGCAACCTCCACCCTCATCTCCGCGCCCTCGCCCTCCGTCTTCGCGCGGCCTTCTCGCTCCAGCTTGGAGAGGTGTGAGAGCACCTGGCTGGTCGCCATGCCGAGGATGCGCTTGTCCAGCTCCGGGTAGATCTCCTTCACCAGCGATTTCACGGTGTCGTGGCCCTCGCCGACCAGCGCCAGGATCTGCTCTTCGCGCTCCTGGCGATGGTCGATCAGCTCCTGCAGCTTGCGGTTCGGCTCGCGCACCAGCGGCCCGTGGCCGCAGCACATCAGGTCGGCGTCCAAGGACTGCATCTTCTTCAGCGACGCGATGTAGTCGAACATGTCGCCGTGGGGCGGCGGCGGCACGACTGTCGTGCCCATGCCGAGCACGTTGTCGCCCGCGAACAGCACCTTGCCCTCCTCCAGGAACGGCGACAGATGCCCTGCCGTATGCCCCGGCGAGTGCACCATTCGCAGCGTCAGCCCGCCGATGTTCAGCGTATCGTCATCGGCGACCAGCTCGTCCGCGCCGGCCTGAGCCGCCTCCTTGCGCCACTGCGCCGTCCGCTCCACCCACTCCTTGTGTTCTTTCGGCACGTCCATATCGGAGGGGACGTCCTGCGTCGCGGCGCGCTTCAGGATCGGCTCCTCGTCCTTATGCATCACGATCTTCGCGCCCGTCAGCTCGCGCAGCTTCGCCGCGCCGGAAGAGTGGTCGAAGTGGTGGTGCGTAATGACGATGTACTTCAGGCTGAGGCCGGGGATGCTGCGCAGCCACTCCATCCGCGTGTTGATCGACTCGTCGTCTGGGAACCCAGCATCGATCAACGCGCCTTCACCGCCGTCTGTAATCAAGTGGACGTTCGGCGGGAACGGCTGCGGAAACCAATCGATCTTGACGTCCAGGCTGTAGACGTGCGGCGTGACCTCTTCCATGCGAAGCTCCTTACGTCGGTTACTCAGCCGGCTGGTGATTCGCAGAATCAGCCAAGCCGAACCACAGGCGCCAGCAGAAGCCTCGCTGAGCCGCTAGGTTCAGCCCTTCTGCGAAGCTAGCCGAAGGCTAGCCGCGATGGTACCAAGCGCAAGAGAAGGGTGTCTAGCCCGAACATCGCCCGTCGAGGAAGCAGGGTGGACTCGCGTGGCAACTGATCCTCACCGAATTCCTTCCGGGGCGTGCCCGCGGTTCTTGTCGACGAATTCCTCGATGCGCTCCCGGTCGAATTCGTCCAACAGATCGATCTTTCCCCAGGATGTGAGGGCAATCCGGGCGTCCATCCGGGAGTACGGGGCAAGGATGACGGCGCGATCATATTCCCTGGTAATGCTCTGGAGGTTTCTGACAAGCTCCAGACATGGCGTTGAGCAATTGTATTGCACCAGTACTCCACCGTGTTCCAGCGCATGCACCTGAGAGGCCTCGGGCAGAGCGCTTTGCTCACCCCAGGCAGGCGCCTGCGCCGCATGCGGTCCCGATGTCGGCGGTGATGTTGAATAGCCACTTGCCGGCTGTCCCGAATGGTCACTGGCGCCGGACGTTGAAACGCTCTCGCCCGGCCGCGGCTGGAGAAAGGCCAACCAGTAGCCAAACGCCAGGGCGGCGACGGCGGCTAAACCGGCCACTCCATAAACAGCCAACCGTAGGCGTCGACGGCGGCGGTCGCGTTCGTCTTGAAGGTCGCGTTCCGCTCGGCGCTCCATGCGGCGTTGGCGTTTGGCTTCTTGCTTCGCTTTCTGTTCCCGTGTGGGCACTAGCGAACTCCAATATCGGGCCCGTGGTCCTGCGACCCGCCGGTCCCTTTAGGGCAATAATACAGAGCCATATTACCCAATCTGTCCTGGCTACATACGTAATCCCTGATCGGCGCGTACGCTGTGTTCAAGATCACGAAGTTGGCACCAACGCCCGCAGATTCACATAGGCATGACGCCGAGCACATCTGGACTGACCGACGACGTTCGATGGCATGCACTGTCGGCGAAGCGAGGTAGCGCCGATAATTATCCGAAGAGTAACCGTAATGAGTAACGATAGGCCCCTGCCCGATTACTATCAGCTTCTGGGTGTCGACGCAGATGCTCCAGGCGAGATAGTCGAACGCGCGTACTGGCAGCTCGTGAACAACTGGCGGGCGGATGGCTTGTACGACAAGCGCTCAGCCGCCACTCTTGAGGACGCGAACGAAGCCTATAGAGTGCTTGTGTCTCCGGAACTCCGCGGCGAGTACGACGAGATGCTGGAGAATGGAGATATCGTCGCCGATCTGGGCGAAGGAGGCGACGGCTCAGAGCCTCGGCTGAAAGTCCTCAACAAGCTGCATCCCGCCGGCCGCGCCACCACGACGAACGGCATGGCCGCCCGGCGGAGAGCCCGAGGCTTCTCGATCCTGAAGCTCCTCAAGCCAAGCTATCTAAAGCTGAACCTGCTGCTGTTCGGTGCTCTCTGCGTGTCCTACGCTGTCGTTACAACCATGGCCCTACTCGGCCCAACCAGCGAAGCTCTCGCCTCCGCCGGCGTCGTTTTGAGCGTGCTCCTGCTGCTGGCGCTCGCCAGGGAATTCGAACGCAAGCGCTTCCAGAGTTCGCTCGCGCGCAGCGAAGAGCGGATCGTGACCTTGTTCGAGCATTCAAACTACGCGATTTGGTCGTTCGACCTAGACGGCCGTTTCACCGCTATCAACTCCGCCGGCCTGGAGCTCCTCGGATACAGCCGCGAGGAACTGCTGGGGGTGGGCGTCGGTGAGATAGTCCAGGGCACCCACTTAGAGACAGTCAGGGAACTCATGGCTAGCGGTTCGGCTGGCGAAGCCTCCACAGGCTTGGAGCTGGAACTCTTTACCAAGATGGGCCGGAGCGTCTCCGTTGGCCTGAACACGGCCCCGCTGCGAGACGAGGGCAAACTCACCGGCGTGCTGTGGTTCGCCAGGGACGAAAGCGGAAGGAAACGGTTTCAGCAAGAGCTAAGCCATTTGGCGAGCCGCGATTCGCTTACCGGATTGTTCAACCGGCTTAGGTTCGAAGAGGAGCTAAATCTCGAGATTGGGCGCTCGCGCCGCCAACAGTATCCCAGCGCCGTCCTCTTTCTCGACCTGGACCACTTCAAGGACGTCAACGACGTTCTCGGGCATGCCGCTGGCGACGAGCTGCTAACGCGTTTCAGTGAGCTCCTGTTGTCCCAGGTGCGAGACACGGACATTGTTGCTCGGCTCGGCGGCGATGAGTTCACCGTCATCCTGCCACACACAGACATTGAAGGAGCGCGTGAACTCGCAGAGAAGCTTCTGGTGGCGCTCGGCGGTCAGGAGCTCAACGTGAACGGACAGGCGATGCCAATGACGGCCAGCGTGGGGATCGCCAGGATTCCAGAGGACGGCCAGACACAGGAGGAACTCCTATCGAGCGCCGACATGGCGATGTATCAAGCAAAGGAATCCGGACGTAACCGCGTCTGTGACTACGGCGGAGATCTAGACTTACATGGCCTCATCGAAAAACGCTTGGAGTGGCGCAAACGGATCGCCGAGGCAGTTGCACACGACCTGCTCCTCCTGCACGCGCAGCCCATCTTGGACGTGAAGAATGGCGGGACCTCCCGGTACGAGTTCTTGCTACGCATGCCGTCTCCTGATGGTGGGGTGTATGAGGCCGCAAAGTTCATCGACCACGCGGAGAGATTCGGAATGATGCGGCCGATCGACAGGTGGGTGGTCCGTGAAGGCATCAGGCTGGCGGCTCTGCATGGCCGCAGGTCTAAGGATCTCGTCTTCGAGATCAACATCTCGGCCCACGGCTTCAATGACGATCAGTTGCCAAAGATCATCGCGAACGAACTGACTTCTTCTCGGGCCGATCCAAAGAGCATCGTCTTCGAAGTCACAGAGAGCGCTGCGATCAACAACCTGGAGCGAGCCAATCGCTTTGTTAGTGACGTAAAGCGGATGGGATGCAAATTCGCGCTGGACGACTTTGGTGTTGGGTTCTCGTCGCTACACCAGCTCAAGAACCTGGATGTCGACTACCTCAAGATCGACGGTGCGTTCATTCGCAATCTTGCTCATGATCCGGTCGACCGGCACCTGGTGAGAGCGATCGTTGAGATCAGCCAAGCCCTCGGCAAGGAAACGATCGCTGAGTTCGTAGGCGATGGCCAGACCTTGAACGTAGTCCGGGAGCTTGGAGTAGATTTCGCCCAGGGCTACCACATCGGCCGGCCTGCAGACATCGCCGTCTTCCTCGCCAAAGCGGCCTGACAGACAACCACCTTCCGACCACCGCCCACGAACGGCCGGTTATGCCGGCAGGACGCTGATCAGACCCGCGCTGAACTGAAGCACTAGTGCCGCGTCCAATGCGTTCGTTATCCCGTCACCGTTGGTGTCACCTCCACCAGGGCACGGCAGCGCGGGAAGTAACCCCGCCGAAAGCTGAAGGATGAGCGCGGCATCGAGCGAGTTAACCACTCCGTCGCAGTTCGTATCCCCCGTCTCGTTAGGCAAGTCCTCCGGGGGTGGAGAGGTGAAGCCATCTGCCACGCCGCCAAACTCCGCGGTCCAATACCAGCCGAACTCCGACTCCGCGTCGAAGGCGCGTGCGATGCCGATGGCGACCTTGTCCGGATCGAGCATGGTGGAGTTGTGGGCCGGGCTCATCCGCCACTGTTCAAAGGTCGCGGCTGCGGTGTCGTGGCCGCCTGCGATGTTTTCGGTCGCCGACGTGTTTGCCGGGTAGCCGCAATCAACCAGCCGTCCGAAGAAGTCTCGATTAATGCCCGCGTCGTCGTGGCTAACGTAATCGTTGGCGGCCATGTGCTCCGACTTCCACGCCGCAGCCTGGTTGAGCGTGTCGGAGAAGACCAGGGGATCAACCCCGTTGTCAGCCCGATAGTCGTTAAGCAGGCCGAAGAACGCTTCCTCTTGGGAGTCGATTGTCGTATCCGCGTCGCAGTTGGGTCCGGCTTGAGCGATTCGGACAGGCGAAGTCGAGGAAGCGATGGCGGCGAATGCCATGATGAGTGCTGCTCCAAGTACCAACTTGGTCGCTTGAACTAGAGCGGAGACCATGCTCACGATGGCTAGCCGGACCCCTTTTCTACCTTGCTTTGAACTCGGCGGGCGCTCGCCCCTCGCCACTAACGCAGCGCAAGTATACACGATCCAATTTTTTTCAATAAAGGATTCTACCTGCGGGCCCAGCACTGCATCTCGGAGATCTCTGCTATCCTCAATCCGCAATCGCCATGCCCAACAGAGACGTCGTTGAACAGGCGAGGTACGAGCCGCTGCGTCAGGCGCTGGAGCCCGTCTCCGAAGCGCTGGAAACGCTTCCCTACGGCCTCTACGTCATCGGCTCCCGCAGCGAGGCCGGTGAGCTGAACGGGATGATCGCGGATTGGGTGATGCAGGTCTCCTTCCAGCCGCGCCTGGTCGCTTGCTCGTTCGAGAACGACGCCACCACGCTCAAGAACATCCGCGCCACCACCGTCTTCAGCGTCAACGTACTGCCAGAGGACGCGGGAGAACTGGCCGCCAAATTTGCTCAGCCGCATGATGCCTCCAAGATCAAGGGGCGGTCCGAGGAGGCGCGCGCCGTCACCCACGACAAGCTGCGCGGGGTACCCTACAGCAGCGGCGACCAGACCGGCTGCCCGCTGCTGGACGACGCCCTGGCCTGGGTCGAGTGCAGCGCGGAGCAGTTCATCCCCGCCGGTGACCACACCCTAGTCATCGGCAGCGTCCTCGACGGCGAAGTCCTCCGCGAAGGCGAGCCGCTCACCCAGCGCGCCCTCGGCTGGGCGTACGGGGGCTAGGCTGCCGATCGGGAGGCGAGGTAGCGCTCCAACATCCTGGAGTTCCTCCACCAGCTCATCAGCGTCCTTCCAGCTCTCGCTCTCAGACGCGCTCGGTCAATGGGGCTTGTACTCTGGGATCGTCGGGCGCTACGGCCCTGCGTCAGTCACATGCTGATGTGGGGCATCAGCCATACTAGCCCGCAGGGCTAGCCAGACTCGCCACGCGTGCACTTCTGACATACAATTCTCCATCATGCCTGCGCAGCAGAAGCCCACGGTGAGACGCAAGAACTCCATCCTGAGCCTGTCGAAGGACGAATCCCCGCAGCTTCGCAGCGCGTTACTCGCCTGGCACCGGCGGAACGCGTTGCGAGCGCCCTGGCGCGAGACCGGCGACCCTTACCACGTGCTCGTCGCCGCTGTCATGGCCCAGCAGACGCAGATGTCGCGCGTCCTCCTCAAGTTTGATGAGTTCATATCGGCCTTCCCAACTATCGAGAGGCTTGCAGGCGCCCGCACTGCTCGCGTCCTCCGCGTATGGGAAGGCATGGGCTACAACCTCCGCGCGCTGCGGCTGCATCGCGCAGCCAAGCTGATCGTTCGCATGGGCGGCTTTCCGCGCACGGCCACGGAGCTGGAACAGATCGAAGGCATCGGGCCGTTCACAGCAGCCATCATCTCATCGTTCGCGTTCCGCGAACCGGCCGCGGCGGTCGACACGAACGTCCGCCGCGTCATCGCCCGCCTCTCCGGCGACGTCGATGTCACGCTGACCGACCGCGACGTCCAGCCCGCCGCCGACGTATTGATCTCGCGTCGCGCCCCGGCCCGCTGGAACCAAGCGATCATGGACCTCGGTGGCCGCGTCTGCGTCTCGCGATCGCCGAAATGCGACGTCTGCCCCATCGCTCGCTGGTGTCGATCACGCGCGGCGTTCGACAAAAGCCCACGCAAGGTCGCGGAACGGCGGGCGTCCTACAAGCCGCAGCCGAAGTTCGAAGGCTCTCGACGCTACCATCGTGGCCGCATCGTCCAGGCCCTCCGCGAGCTACCGGAAGGCAGGTCACTGTCCCCGCAGCAGTTGGGGAACAAGCTAGGCATCGACAACATCGCCGAACTGCTCGATGTCCTGGAGCGCGATGGGCTGATCCGACGGCTCCCGATCGGTCGGGTACGGCTCCCCTGAGCCACGCCGAAGGGCCTGCCCTGAGCAGCGCCGAAGGGCCTGCCCTGAGCAGCGCCGAAGGGCCTGCCCTGAGCAGCGCCGAAGGGAAGGGTGACGGCTCTCCCCTGACTTTGCTATCCTCGCGAACTGGAGGTGGAACTAATGGAAGTACACGAACAAGGCAATCTGCGACTGGTCAAAGCCGGACCGCTGGGGTCCTATGGCAACAACGCGTACCTCGTGCAGGACAAAGAATCCGGCGATGCGCTTCTCGTGGATGCGCCCCAGGACGCCGAGCAGATCCTGGACGCCCTCGATGGCGGCAAAGTCGTCCGCATCGTCGTCACGCATCGCCACCCCGACCACTGGATGAGTATCGATGCCGTAAAGCAGGCGACAGGCGCGCCCGTCGTCTGCCACGAAGACGACCGCGAGCCGTACGCGGCAAAGGTTGACGAGACGATCGCGGACGGCGAGGAGATCACCATCGGGAGCCTAATCGTCAAGGCCATCCACACGCCCGGCCACACGCCCGGAAGCACATGTTTCCTCGTCGAGGACCGGCTCCTCAGCGGCGACACGCTCTTTCCCGGCGGCCCGGGCCGCACGAGCACCAACGCCGACCTGCAGCAGTCGATCCAATCGATCACGTCCAAGCTGTTCGAACTGCCGGACGACACGATCATCCACCCCGGCCACGGCGACGACGGACGGATCGGCGACTCGAAGCGCGAGTACGAGGTCTTCGCCTCGAAAGACCACTCCGCCGATCTCTCCGGCGATGTCAACTGGGAAGAGAGCTAATGCCGGAGTTCGATGACGACTGGTACGACGACTGGAAACGCGGCCTAGAGGAATCTGGCGGCAACGTCATCCTTGCCCTCGGCCTGCGCCCCATCGAGGCATCTGCGGAACGAGTCGTCATGGAGATGCCAATGGGGCCTAACGTCCGCCAGGGCACGGGCGTCTTCGCGGCGGGCGCGCTGATCCAGCTCGCCGATGTCGCCGCCACAATGGTCTGCTTTCGGGCGATCGACCCAACCGGCGAACGCGGCGATCTGCCGTTTCCGCTTTCGGTGCAAATTAGCTCCAACCTCTTGCGTAACACCGATCGCGGCAAAGCCATCACCACTTCGCGCATCGTCCACAAGGGACGCACGATGATGGTCGTGGGTTCCGACATCCATGACGACGATGGACGGCTGCTGGCGACGGTTACCAGCACTCACGTGATGCTTCAGAAGCAAGGCTCCGGGGAGGGAAGCTGATGGGACGCAAGCAGTTAGAAGCGCTACAGAAGATCCTGGAGCAGCAGCTCGCGCTCGACCGCAACGTAATTGGCGGGACGTGGGAGATCCGCTACGACAAGGAACGCAACGCCTTCGCGTTCGACAAGTGCGAGTTCGGCGGCTACTGCGAAGAACGCCCGTCTGTTATCGCGCTCGACGGCGAAGTCCTCGACCCCGGCGGCCCGATTATCGAGCCCGGAACTTAGTCCTTAGGGCGAGAGCCAGCTCGCGCGCTGCGCGAGCCAAGCTCCCGCCTGACTTGGCTCTACCACCTCTGCCAACTCCCAGAGCCTCCGCTGTCGCCAATCAGCTACTCTCTCGGGCGAGAGCCGTAGTCCGACCACGGTTCGTCGCGCTGGCGGACGGCCTCCTGGAATCCTTCCTTCATCGCGAGATCGCGCCAGGCGAGCCCTTCAGGCGTATGCCGCGCGATGCCGTCGAAGAACGTGCCTAACGTCTGCGTCGTTCGAAGCCCCATGTTCTCGTAGGTCTGGTTCACCAGTAGCTTGTTCATCGCTAGCTGATTCGATGGCGTGGTCGCCAGCTTTTCAGCGAACGTTTCGACTTCGCCTTGCAGTTGGTCCTCTGGCACGGACTTAGAGGCCAGCCCCAGACGGACCGCCTCAGGCCCGTCCAACGACTCGCCAGTGAGCATGATGCGCTTCGCGTTTTCCAAGCCTAGCCTGAAGACCCACATGTTGGTCGTCGGCGTCCCCCAAATGCGCGACGGCGGGTAGCCGATGCGAGCGTCGTCGGCCATGAAGATCAGGTCGGAGCAGAGTGCCATGTCGGTCCCGCCGCCGACGCACCAGCCGTGTACTTGCGCTATCACCGGCTTCCGCGATTCCCACAGGCTCATAAAGTTGCGCACGTTCTCCGACATAAAGGAATAGTCGGCGACGGGATCCCACCCGCCCGTCCGCTCCTGCGCGTTGGCCTCGGCCTGCGGAGCGCCCTGGAGGTCGTACCCGGCGCAGAACGCCCGGCCCGCACCACGCAGGATGATCACGCGAACGTCGTGTTCGCTGTTGGCTCGCTCGACCGCCTGCCGGAGGCCGGCCGTCATTCCGGCGCCGATGGCGTTCAGGCGCTCCGGCCTGTTCAGCGTGATGAACGCGAGCCGTCCACGTGTGCTGTAGTCGATCGGGCTGTCAGGCATGGCGGCCTCCTACTCATTACTATGTCGCGATGACGACCGATCATAGCAGTCACGCGGAGGCCCTTGCCTTTGTCATCTATTTACAGCCTTAAGCTTCCTTTGCTAGACTACGGCGAAACACATTCCCCGGTAATGCATGGAGGTACCATAATGAAGGAACTGATTCGCTCATCGCTCCGTCTCCTGGATCGCATCAGCCCACCGGAAACCGTTAACGCTCACTGCGACATTCCCTGCGGCATCTACGACCCGGCCTTGGCCCAAACCGCGGCGCAGACCGTCGTCCGCATGCACCAGCTCATTGATGGGCTGGAGCGACCAGGCCCTGACGCCGAGCCAGCTAAGATGCAGGCGTTCGTGAACTCGATCTCACGCTACATCGCGGTGAAGGAAGAGCACGCCGAGCTGTGCAAGCAAGAGGTTCGCATCATCTGGGCCGACTACTTCAAGCCGGAGCACCTGGAGGACCACCCGGAGCTACACACAAAGGTATGGAACATTCTCAAGCTCGGCTCCAAGGTTCGCCAGAACGTCGACGCCGCCGCCGCAGATGAACTGCTCGCATCCGTTCAGCAGTTCGCTGAAGCGTTCTGGGCCACCAAGGGCGTCGCGACGAAGCGCGTGCCCTCCAACCAGGCCGTCGGAGGCGAGTCGCTAGTTCCGGCCTAGAGACGAAACACACTCAGCCATGCTGCGCCGCTTGCGCGCGCTCCTTCCTTTTGATCGCTACATAGTCGAAGGGCAGAGTATGGCGCCCGGCGTGTCCCCGGACGAGCGCGTGCTGGTGAGTCGTGTTGCCTACTGGTTCTCCAAGCCCAAGAGCGGCGACCTCGTCGTGCTGCGAGACCCTCGCGAGCCGGAACGATTGCTAATCAAACGCATCGACGAGGCGCGCGGGAACAGTTTCGAGGTCGCGGGCGACAACGTGGACGCAAGCACCGACAGCCGTACGTTCGGTCCGGTGCCGGCTGGCCTGATCCTGGGGAAGGTTGTGTTCCGCTACTAGCACCTAGCCAGAACGGCTAGGCTTGGGCGCGCGAGACCATGATCTGGGCGAGAGCGAGGGCGTCGACACCCGGCGACTCGCCCATAGGCCACATCACCATCAGGGCCAGCACCTGATCTCGAACAGCAAGCGCGTACATGTCCATGGCGATACCCACCGGGACCGAGTCATCCTCCGGCGTACCGAAGACCGAGAAGAGCGCGCCGAAGTCGATCTCCATGTGCATGCCGAACCCGCTATCGCCCAGGCCATCGGCGTTCAGGATCTGAAGGTCAGCAAACTCCATCCCGAAACCATCGGATGCTTCTTGCAGGTCAACGAAGTCGGCTTCGGTGAGGCCCATCAGCTCGTCCAGCTCGCCCATGGCCTCCGGCGGCAGGGTCATCGTGACCGACATGATCATCGCGCCGAAGTCATCGGAGTCATCGCCCGTGCCGAACATCCGCGCCGCCATATCCATTTCGCCGAACTCTGAGGGCGTAGAGAACGAAAACTCCCCCATCTCCTGGAAAGAGCCAGGCACATCAGCCGCGCTCAGAAGAGCCGCGCCGGAGCCCGGGTCGAAGCTGTCCTGGCCAGATAGCACAGCGCTCATGCCATCTAGGAGTGAGAACGGGTTGAGCGCGCCGAGAAGCACGTTGTCTCCTAGGCTGCTGGTCCCGCTCTCAGGATCGCTACCACTATCGGCTATGACAACGCCGTCGTTGCCATCGTCTGCGCCTGTCGTGCTGGTAACACTGTCCTCATCCAACCCAGCAATGCCGTCCGGTTCGGCGAAGGAGGCCGGGCCGTCCGCCGGGCCGTCTCGGTCCGGCGAGTCACCAACCACGCTGTCATCAGCGCTGTTGTAGATGCCGTCCGGACCGGCGGGTCCTAAAGCCTCAACCGAGTCTTCATCGGACTCCCGAGTAGCGCCATCAGAAGAGCCGCCGCAGGCGGCAGCCAGGAGAGCGAGCGGCAAGAGGATCAGCGCGACAGTACGCAGCATGCAGCACCCCCACACTATCGTTAGGTCTACGTATATAGTCGGCGGGTTGGCGAAATGCTTCGGGGTTATCCGGCGGTCTTACCTGCGGCATCTTCCGCAGGCGGGAACGGCGGGAACAGCGACTCCAACTCGAGCCGGATCGGGTCGCCCTCCGGCAAGTAGGTGCTGAAATCGCCGTCGGGGACCGGTCGATCGCGTTGGCCGCTGAGCCCCGACTCACGAATCTGGTCCTGGAGCAGCATCAGGCCCTGGAGCAACGACTCAGGCCGTGGCGGGCAACCCGGTACGTAGACGTCGACGGGAGTGATCAGGTTGACGCCGGGGAGCGTGCTGTAGCCGAACGCGAACGGCCCTCCCATGGTCGCGCAACCGCCGAACGCGATCACCCAGCGCGGCTCCGCCATCTGCAAAAAGACCCTGCGCACGGCCGGCGCCATCTTCCATGTGACGGTGCCGGCGACGATCATCAGGTCTGCCTGGCGCGGCGAGGCGCGGAAGACCTCGGCGCCGAAACGGGCGATGTCGTAACGGGAGGTAGCCGTCGCGATCATCTCGATCGCGCAGCAGGCCAGGCCGAACATGGCCGGCCAGAGCGACGAACTCCTCGCCCAGTTCAGCAGCTGTTCGACGGAGCCGAGGAGCAAATTACTCTTCAACTCCTCTTCAACGTCCGTGTCTTCAAGGGGAATGATGTCTTGGGTCATCGAAGCTCATTCTACGAAGGAAGCCAGCAGCCGTGCAAGCATCGATAGAAGCCGGCGGCCGCGCAAGAGGCAGCTTTCGCCGCTGTATCGATATTTAACACCTATTTCATATCTCGCCAACAGCCGCTATACACGTTATTGAGATACTGTTGTTGACCTGTTACCGAGGATAGTGGCAATCGCGAAGCGACAGTCGAGGGAGCGGCGCTCAGGACGGCCCGATCCTCCTCCAAGAGCCACATCCAACGAGCCCACGCGCGGGCCTGAGTGCACGGACGCCTCGAGACCCTGTCGTTACGTCGCCTTAGGGCGAACGTTGGGATCATGGAA